>NZ_JBITMV010000005.1:0-318663 GCF_044466625.1 Micromonospora sp. NPDC049366 | reverse complement strand
CCCGTCGCGCCCCGCGCGTCGGCCTCTGGCCGTTACCCCCCCCCCCCCCGCCCCCCCCCCCCCGCCCGGTTTATATTTATGTTGGCCCCCCCCCCCCGCCGCGGGGGGGGGGGCCCACAACTTCAAGATCACCGCGTTGGTGGCGGGGCCGGGCCGGGGGCCGGGGAGGGGGTGGGGGTTAGTTAGAGGCCGGAGAGCCGTTGGCCGGCTCGGACCACGGCCATCGCGTGGCGTTCGCCGGGGCGCCGGCCGAGGCGCTCGATCGGGCCGGAGATGCTGACCGCGGCGATCACCCGACCGGTGCGGTCGCGGATCGGTGCCGAGACGCTCGCCACACCGGCCTCCCGCTCGGCCACGCTCTGCGCCCAGCCGCGGCGGCGCACCTCGGCGAGGGTGCGGCCGGTGAACTTGGAGCGCGGCAGCAGCGGCATCACCGCCTCCGGCGGCTCCCACGCGAGCAGGATCTGCGCCGCCGAGCCGGCCGTCATCGGCAGCACCGAACCCACCGGGACGGTGTCCCGCAGGCCGCTGGCCCGCTCCGCGGCGGCCACGCAGATCCGCTCGTCCGCGCGGCGCAGGTAGAGCTGCGCGCTCTCGCCGGTGGCGTCGCGCAGCGCGGCGAGCAGCGGCTCCGCGGCGGTCAGCAGCACGTCGGGCGCGGCGTTGGCCAACTCGCCCAGCCGTGGGCCGGGACGCCAACGCCCCTGGGTGTCCCGGACCAGCATCCGGTGGATCTCCAGGGCCTGTGCCAGCCGGTGCGCGGTGGCCCGGGGCAGCTTCGTGCGCTCAACGAGTTCGGCCAGGCTGGCGCCGTCCACGCAGGCGGCCAGGATGACCACCGCCTTGTCGAGAACGCCGACACCGCTCATACTGTGTCCCACAAGCCGAAACTTACCTCCCAGAATTTAGGATGTCCAGATGGTGGGAGTCACTCCCAGGCCGAGAACCCTGGCCGAGAAGGTTTGGGACGCGCACGTCGTACGATCCGCGGTGGGCGAACCGGATCTGCTCTACATCGACCTGCACCTGCTCCACGAGGTGACGAGCCCGCAGGCGTTCGACGGGCTGCGGCTCGCCGGGCGCCCGGTGCGTCGGCCCGACCTGACGATCGCGACCGAGGACCACAACACCCCGACGGGGTACGCCGACCCGGCGTTCCGGCAGCGGCGTGGCGACCTGCTCACCATCGCCGACCCGACCTCGCGTACGCAGATCGAGACGCTCCGGCGCAACTGCGCCGAGTTCGGCCTCCGGCTGCACCCGCTCGGCGACGACAACCAGGGCATCGTGCACGTCATCGGTCCGCAGCTCGGGCTCACCCAGCCCGGCATGACCATCGTCTGCGGCGATTCCCACACCGCCACCCACGGCGCGTTCGGGGCGCTCGCCTTCGGCATCGGCACCAGCGAGGTGGAGCACGTCCTCGCCACCCAGACGCTTCCGCAGAGCCGCCCGAAGACCATGGCGGTCACCGTCACCGGTCGCCTGGGCCCCGGCGTCACCGCCAAGGACCTGGTGCTCGCGCTGATCGCCAAGGTCGGCACCGGCGGCGGGCGCGGGCACGTCGTCGAGTACCGCGGCGAGGCGATCCGGGCCCTGTCCATGGAGGGCCGGATGACCATCGCCAACATGTCCATCGAGTGGGGCGCCAAGGCCGGCATGATCGCGCCGGACGAGACGACCTTCGCGTACCTGAAGGGGCGGCCGAACGCGCCGCAGGGCGCGGACTGGGACGCGGCGGTCGCCTACTGGCGGACGCTGCCCACCGACGAGGGCGCGACGTTCGACGCGGAGGTGACCCTCGACGCGAGCGAGGTCACCCCGTTCGTCACCTGGGGCACGAACCCGGGTCAGGGCGCGCCGCTGAGCGCGGTGGTGCCGGACCCGGAGGAGTTCACCACCGAGTCGGAGCGTGCGGCGGCCCGGCGGGCGCTGGAGTACATGGACCTGCGCCCCGGGGTCGCGCTGCGCGACCTGGCGGTCGACGTGGTCTTCGTCGGCTCCTGCACCAATGGGCGCCTGGAGGACCTGCGGGCCGCTGCCGACGTGCTGCGGGGGCACACGGTCGCGGACGGCGTGCGGATGCTGGTCGTGCCCGGTTCGGCCGCGGTGCGGGAGGCGGCCGAGGCGGAGGGGCTGGACAAGGTCTTCACCGACGCGGGCGCCGAATGGCGGTTCGCCGGCTGCTCGATGTGCCTGGGCATGAACCCGGACACGTTGCAGCCGGGCGAGCGCTCCGCCTCCACGTCCAACCGCAACTTCGAGGGCCGTCAGGGCCGGGGCGGGCGTACCCACCTGGTCTCCCCGCCGGTCGCCGCCGCGACCGCCGTGGTCGGCCGGCTCGCCGCTCCCGCCGACCTGTGAGGGGACACCACTGATGGAGAAGTTCACCACCCACACCGGCACCGCCGTGCCGCTGCGTCGTTCCAATGTGGACACGGATCAGATCATCCCGGCCGTGTACCTCAAGCGGGTGACTCGGACCGGATTCGCCGACGGGCTCTTCAACGCGTGGCGGGAGGATCCGGAATTCGTTCTCAACAACCCCTCACATTCGGGTGCGTCGATTCTCGTCGCCGGGCCGGAGTTCGGCACCGGGTCTTCCCGGGAGCACGCCGTCTGGGCGCTGCGCGACTGGGGGTTCCGGGCCGTGATCTCGCCCCGCTTCGGTGACATCTTCCGCGGCAACTCGCTCAAGGAGGGGCTGCTGCCGGTCGAGTTGGAATTGAAGGCGGTCGAGGAGTTGTGGGATCTGGTCGAGTCCGACCCGACCACCCCGGTGACCGTCGACCTGACCGCCCGGGAGGTTCGAGCCGGTGACGCCACCTGGTCATTCCCGCTCGACGATTTCAGTCGGTGGCGGTTGATGGAGGGCTTGGATGACATTGGACTAACCCTTCGGCACGAGGCCGACATCGCCGCGTACGAGGCGTCCCGACGGGCGTTCCTGCCGTCCGTGTCGTAGCCGAACGCCCGAGCCGCACATCGGATTCGCCCCCACCGGCCCGCCCGGTGGGGGCGAATCCGTTACGACACAAGGGCTTTTTTCCGCCGAATGTTTGTGTCCAGCCAGCACAGGGCATACCGTGCGCGCAGAATGGCTCGCGACGAGTCAGTTGCACAATCGGGAGGAAGTCGTGAACAAGGCCGAGCTCATCGAGGCGCTCGCCGTTCGCCTGGGGGACCGGAAGACGGCGACGGCCGCGCTCGAGGCGGTCCTCACTGAGGTCCAGGCGGCGGTCACCAAGGGCGAGAAGGTGGCGATCACCGGTTTCGGAGCGTTCGAAAAGCGCGTCCGGGGCGCGCGAACAGCCCGGAACCCCCGCACCGGCGAGGCGGTGAAGGTCAAGAAGACATCGGTCCCGACGTTCCGCCCGGGGGCCGGATTCAAGGAGATGGTGGCCAGCGGCAAGGTGCCGAAGGTCGCGGCGGCGGCGAAGAAGACCGTGACGGCGGCCAAGACCACCGGCACCAAGACCACCGGGGCGAAGGCGACCGGAGCCAAGGCGACCGGAGCGAAGGCCACCGGCGCCAAGGCCACCGCCGCCAAGAAGACGGCCGGCACCAAGGCCACGGCGGCGAAGAAGACGTCCACGGCCAAGAAGACCACCGCGGCGACCAAGACCACGGCGGCGAGCAAGGCCACGGCGAGCAAGAAGGCGGCACCGGCGCGGAAGACCGCGGCGGCGGGCCGGACGGCGGCGGCGAAGAAGACGACCGCCTCGGCCAGCAAGAGCACGGCAGCCAAGAAGGCGCCGGCGAAGAAGGCACCGGCCAAGAAGGCGGCGAGCCGCCGCTGACGGGCCGACTCGAAGGGCGTCCACCGCAACGGGTGGGCGCCCTTCGGCGTGCCGGAGCCGTTGCCCGTAGCGGGCGTCGCCCGCCGCACGTGCCGGAAGCCGTTGCCCGCAGCGGCGTCGTCCGCCGAACCTGCCGGGGAGGCGTTGCCCGCAGGGGCTTCCCGGCGCTCCCCGCGAGCTGGAGGCGTTGACCCGCGGCGGTTTCCGCACGGAGAATCGCCGGGCCGGCGCCCCTCCGCCGGCACGAGGAGGGCGCTGTGCGTCACCGTCGAATCGCGGCCGGCGGGCTCGCCCTGGGCGTCGTGCTCCTCACCGACGTGCTGCGCGTGTGGCTGCCGGGCATCATCACCATCTTCGGGCAGGCCGCCTCCACCCCCGCCGAGCTGATGGGTGCCTTCGCCCTCGGCTGGTTCGTCCTCGCCCTGGCCACGCCCGCCCTGATCCGCCGGGTCGGCGCGCGCCGGGTCACCCTCGTCGCGGCCGTGCTGCTGGCCGCACTGCGTCTCGCGCTCACCGCGTCCCCCGGTGGGCGGCCACAGCTCTGGCTGGCCACCGCCGGCCTGCTCGCCGGGCTCGTCTGGCTCGCCGGCACCGCCGCCGGGACCGACCAGCCCGTGCCGGGGCTGGCGCTGGGGCTGGCGCTCGGCGCGGCCGGGCACGCCGTCCTCGACACGTACGACCTGGTCTGGCGCGGCGACGTGCTGGCCTGGCTGGTCAGCGCGGTGCTGGTGCTGCTCTTCCTGGCGGCGCAGGCGGTCCGGCCCGCGCCACCCCGCCTCGGTGGTTCCCGAGCCTGGCTGTTGGCCGGTCCGGCGCTGCTGCTCGCGGGCATGCTCGCGCTGTCCCCGGCGGTGGCCTGCACCGCGAGCTCCTACCTGTGGGGCGAGGACGGCGTCGCCGTGAGCCCGGTGTTCGGCCTGGCACCCGTGCCGCTCGCGGTCGCCGGCTTCCTGCTGACGGCGCTGGCGCCGCTGCCTTTCCGGGTCGGGCGGCTACTCGGCCCGGTGGTCCTGCTCAGCGGCGTCGTGCTGTTCGCCCTCGACCGGGGACGGCTGCTGCTCCCGGCGCTCCTGCTCGCCGCCGTGGGCCTCGGCGTCTGCCTGTCGACGGCCGCTCGCGCGAACGGTGGACCGCGGGCCGGCGGCACCGCCACCGCCGCCCGCGCGAGCGGTGGACGTGGCGGCGCCGGCCCCGCCACGTCCGGCGAGGCGGCGCCGCGCCGGGCGTACGCGGTCACCGGCGGCATGCTCGTCTTCGCGATCGCCGCCGTCGCCTACTACTCGGCGTACGACCTCGGCTATCCCCACTCCTGGGTGCCCGTGGCGGTCGCCGGGCTGGTCGCCGCCGTGGTGGTGACCACGTCTCCCGAGGGGCGACCGGTGCCCGTGCCGCTGCCGGCCGTCCGCACCACCGCCGTCGTCGCCGCGCTGGCCCTGCTCGGCCCGCTGGGTGGGGCCGACGAGGGGCCGCTGGACGACAGCCGGGGCGAGCCACCAGCGGAGCTGACGGTCGTGGCGTACAACATCCGGATGGGCTTCGGCCTGGACGGCCGACTCGACCTGCCCGGCCTGGCGCGCGCGGTGGGACCGCGTCCGCCGGACGTGGTGGTGCTCAGCGAGGTCGACCGGGGCTGGCTGCTCAACGGCGGCCACGACACCCTCGACCTGCTCGCCGACCGGCTCGGCCTGCCGTACGTCTTCGCCCCGGCCGCCGACACGTTGTGGGGCGACGCGGTGCTCACCCGCTGGCCGGTCAGCGCGCCGCGCACCCGGCCGCTGTCGGCGGTGGGCGCGCCGACCGGGGCGCAGGCCCTGGCGGTCACCCTCGACCTCGGCGACGGGCTGCGCGTCGCGGTGGTGAGCACCCACCTGCAACCACCGCCCCGGCATGGCCCGGTGGTGCAGGCGCGCGAGGTCGCCGCGTTCGCCACCGGCTATGCGGCGGGACGTCCACTGGTGGTCGCCGGTGACCTGAACACGCAACCCGGTGACCCGGCGTTCGGGGAGTTCACCCGGGCCGGGCTCGTGGACGCCCTCGTCGCGGCCCGGCCGCTGGCCACCAGCCCGGCCGACGATCCGCGGGAGCAGATCGACCACGTCCTGGTGACCTCGGACCTCGTCGCCACCCGGGCGGTCGCGCCGCGCAGCACCGCCAGCGACCACCTCCCGGTGGCCGTCACCCTCACCCTGCCGAGAGGACGGTGACCGGCGGCGCCTGACCGACGGGAACCCCGGCGTGGTGCGGGCCGACGCGCTCGGCTCAGAGCCGTTCGGTGGCGAGCAGCCCGTCCGCGGTGAAGGCCAGCAGCCAGCCGCCGCCCTTCGGGGTGGTGAAGTCCTCGCCCACGCGCCCGCTGAGCTGCTCCAGGGCGCCCGGAATCACCTTTCCCTGGCTGCACACCGCCACCTGGCCGTCCGTGCCGCCCAGCTCCAGCAGGCGGGCGGCGAGGGCCAGCGCGCGTTCGTCGCGCTGCTGGCCGGGGCCGGGCTCGTCCAGGTCACCGCAGACCTCGATCGGCAGGTCGAGCCGGGTGGCCGTCGGGTCGAGGGTCTGCACGCACCGGCGCGGGGACGCGGAGAGCAGACGATCCGGCCGGAGCAGCACGAGCAGGTCGGCGAGCGCCGCCGCCTGGGCCCGGCCCTCGTCGTCGAGCGGTCGCGCGGTGTCCGGCCCGGACCAGGTGCCCCGCTTGCCGGCGTGCGCGTGCCGGACCAGCGCGACCGTGCCGGTCACCGGCGGCAGCGCGGCGAACGCGGCCAGCACCTCGGCGTCGTGCGGATAGCTGACCAGCCGGATCGCGTCGTCGACGGCGAGCCAGCGCACCTCGTCCACCTCGGTGCCGGGCTGGAAACCGCCCGTCGCGACGGCCCGCATCGACCAGTAGTCGACCACCTTCGGTCGGCCCTCGCTGCGGTAGCGGGCGGACGGCAGCCGCACCTGCGGGACGGCGCGCACGTCGGTCTCCTCGGCCATCTCGCGGACGGCCGCCGCCAACGGAACCTCGGCGGGCTCCAGCTTGCCCTTGGGCAGCGACCAGTCGCCGTAGCGGGGGCGGTGCACCAGGCAGACCTCCACCCCGTCCGGCGTGGGCCGCCAGGCCACCCCGCCGGCCGCGCGGATCTCGGTCACCGCAGCCACCGGGTGCGCTTCGGCCGGCTGGCGCGGTGCCAGGCCGCCGGGAACTCGACGCGGACACGGCGGACCGAGGCCCGCTCCCGTTCGGCGAGCCGGCCGGCAGTGACCGCCAACTCGTGGTCGGTGGGATGCTCGGCCGCCAGGGCCAGCCAGGTGTGCGCGGCCACCGCGGCGTCCTGGTGCTCGCCGAGCAGCTTCTGCACGCGGTTCAGCGCGGTGCCGAGCCGCCGGGCGCGCCGACCGAGCACCGGGGTCGCCGCGTCTACCGCGTAGCGGGCCTGCTTGCCCTGCTTGCGTACTGCGTGCCACCGCTCGTCCGGGTCGGTCGGGCCGAGCGTCGTCACCTCGCCCGGTCGCTTCCCGCCACCCGCGAGCCGACGCCACGGCTTCGCCACCAGCCGGGGCAGCACCCGCTCGGCCGGCTCCGTCGCCCGTGACCGCAGCCGGGGCGCCCGGGCGGCCAGCACCAGGGCGTCCACCAGGGCCAGATAGCGGGGCGAGCGCAGCGCCTCGTCGACCGCCGTGAGCGCCCGCCCCTGCCGCTCGGCGAGCGCGGCGTCCAGCCGGTCCACGGCGGCCGGGTCGAGCGGGCTGGTCGGGTCGGCGGTGGCGGTGCGACGCAGGCGGTCCCGCAGCACCTCGGCGTCCCGGGCGGCGCCGAGCACCTCGCCGAGCCACCGCAACTCGTCGCGCAGCGGTCGGGCCCAGGCGGGTCGCAGCAGCGGCGCGAACGTCCGCAGGTCGCTGCGGAGCCGCCGACAGCCCACCCGCATCCGGTGGACCGGGGTGTCGTCGGGCATCGGCGTGCGCAGCCGGACCATCGGGTCGTGCTCCACCAGCCGGCGTACGCCCTGCCGGACGGCCTCGGTGACCACGTCGCCGGCGGTCGGGTCGCCGGGCAGACCGGCGGGTGGGACGAGGTCCGGTTCGCCCTCCGCGGCCGGACCGAGCGCGCGGACGTGCTTCGGCACGAACGAGCCGCCGTGCGCGCCCGCGTCGCGCAGCACCGCGCCGATCCGGTCCAGCAGGCCCCGGCCGCCGGCCTTGCGCTCCACCTCCAGCTCCCGGAACCCCCCGGAGGGGGAGCCGTCGCCGGCGAGCGTCGTCACCCGGTCGTCGACCACCTCGGCGAGCACGTCGCCGTCCGCGCCGACCACGTCGTACGCGTGCCGTTCGGTGCGCACCACCGTGGCCGGCGCGAGCGCGGCGCCCCGGGAGTGGACGGTGACCAGCGCGACCAGCTCGGCCGGCGGGTCACCGGCCGGGCCCGGGCGGGAGATCTCCTGCCGGACACCGGGCAGGTCGGTCGGCAGCTTCACCGTCCACGGCAGCTCGTCGCCCTCCCGGCGGCGCAGGGAGACCCCGGCGCGGGCGAGCCGCAGGTCGACCGTGTCGAAGTAGGTGGCGACCAGCGTCACCGGTGGCCGGGCCCGCACCTCACCGCCGGAGGGCGCGGCGACGGACAGGTCGGGCAGCACGAAGGTGTCGTCCACCTCGTACTTCCGCTCCTCCTCCACCATTGCCTCAGCCTATGCCCCGCGCGGGTCAGCCGGCGGTGCCACCGACGCGGCGCAGCAGCAGCTCCTGAAGGTGCCCGAGCGGCTCCTCCGGGCTGCCCGTGTCCCGGCTCCAGGTGCCGTCGGCGTTCAACTCGAACGCCTCCACCTCCGGGCTCATGGCGGCGGTGAGGACCTGGTCCAGTTCGGCGCGGGCGACCGGGTCGGTGACCTGCACCAGCGCCTCCACCCGCCGGTCCAGGTTGCGGTGCATCAGATCCGCCGACCCGATCCAGAACTCGGCGTCGCCGTTGTTGCCGAACCGGAAGACCCGCGAGTGCTCCAGGAACCGGCCGAGGATCGAGCGGACTCGGATGTTCTCCGACAGCCCCGGCACCCCGGGCCGCAGCGTGCACATGCCCCGGATCAGCAGGTCGACGTGGACCCCGGCCCGGGAGGCCCGGTAGAGCGCGTCCGTGAGCTCCTCGTCGACCAGCGCGTTCACCTTGACCTGCACCAGACCCGGCATGCCCAGCCGGACGTGGGAGATCTCTCGTTCGATGCGCTCGATGAGCCCGCTGCGGATGCCCTGCGGGGCGACCAGCAGCCGCCGGTACGCGGTCTGCCGGCTGTAGCCGGTCAGCACGTTGAACAGGTCCGTCAGGTCGGCGCCGATCTCCGGGTCGGCGGTGAGCATTCCGAAGTCCTCGTAGAGGCGGGCGGTCTTCGGGTGGTAGTTGCCCGTGCCGATGTGGCAGTAGCGGCGGATCTGGTTGCCTTCCTGGCGCACCACCAGAGCCGTCTTGCAGTGCGTCTTCAGCCCGACCAGGCCGTAGACCACGTGGCAGCCGGCGCGTTCCAGCGTCCGGGCCCAGCCGATGTTGGCGACCTCGTCGAAGCGCGCCTTCACCTCGACCAGCACCACCACCTGCTTGCCGGCGGCCGCGGCGTCGACCAGGGCGTCGACGATCGGGGAGTCGCCGCTGGTGCGGTAGAGGGTCTGCTTGATGGCCAGCACATTCGGGTCGGCCGCGGCCTGCTCGATGAAGCGCTGCACGCTCGTCGCGAACGAGTGGTAGGGGTGGTGCACCAGGATGTCCCCGTCGCGCAGGGTGGCGAAGACGCTGCGCGGCACCTCACCCTCGGCGAGCCGTGGGTGGGTGGCGGGGACGAACGGCTTGTCCTTCAGGTCGGGCCGGTCGGCCTCGCCGTAGAGCTGCCACAGCGCCGACAGGTCGAGCAGGCCGGGCACCCGCAGCACGTCCTGGTCGTCCATGTCCAGCTCACGGACCAGCAGCTCCAGCATGTGGTCGCTGATCGAGGCGGCGACCTCCAGCCGCACCGGCGGACCGAACCGGCGGCGGGCCAGCTCCCGCTCCAGGGCCTGGAGCAGATCCTCGTCCCGGTCCTCGTCGACCTCCACCTCGGCGTTGCGCGTCACCCGGAACAGGTGGCACTCGACCACCTGCATGCCGGAGAAGAGCTGCCCCAGGTGCACCGAGATCAGGTCCTCCACCGGCAGCATCCGGACGCCCGGCTGGTCCCGGGCCACCCGCACGAAGCGCGGCACGTTGTTCGGCACCTTCACCCGGGCGAACAGCTCCGACCCGCCGTCCGGGTCGCGCACGGCCACGGCCAGGTTGAGCGACCGCCCCGAGATGTACGGGAAGGGGTGCGCCGGGTCGACCGCGAGCGGCGTCAGCACCGGGAAGATCTGCTCCCGGAAGTAGGTGCGCAGCCGCTCCCGCTCGGCGTCGTCCAGGTCGCTCCAGCGCAGGATGCGGATGTCCTCCGCGGCGAGCCTCGGCAGCACGTCGTCGACGAAGCACGCCGCGTGCCGGGCGACCAGCTCGGCGCTCTTCTCGGCGATCTGCGCCAACTGCGTACGCAGCGGCATCCGGTCGCCGCCGCGTACCGGCAGACCGGCCTGCAGGCGGCGCTTCAGGCCGGCCACCCGCACCATGTAGAACTCGTCGAGGTTGCTGGCGAAGATGGCCAGGAACTTCGCGCGTTCCAGCAGCGGTGTCCGGGGATCCTCGGCGAGCGCCAGCACCCGTGCGTTGAAGTCGAGCCAGGAGAGTTCCCGGTTGAGGAACCGGTCCTCGGGCAGCGGCTCGAGGGCGGGCGGCGCCTCCGGGTCCAGCACCTCCTCCAGGCCGGAGGAGGCGGCCGGCGCGTCGGTGAGGGGCACGTCGGCACGGGCAGCCCGGGAGGACTCGGCCTGACCGGCGTCGGCGGGGCGGAACCGGGCGTCCGGAACATCCGGGGAGCCCGGTGTGTCGGCAGGGCGGAACCGCCCGTCGGCGCCGCGCGTGCGGGTGCCGTTGCGGGCCGCGGAGCGCTCGGTCGCGGGCGGGGCGGGATCTTCGCGAGGGGTGCTCACCTGCCCATGATTCCCCGATTCCGGTGAACGCAAAATGAACTTGACGGCGACGTGTCAGCTCATCGTCGGCAACGTCACCCGTACGACCTCGCCGGCCGCGTCGGTCTCCACCCGGACCCGCTGGCCGAGGCGGAGCAGCCGCAGACCGGAGGCGTCGAACGCGCGGGCCGGGAACGCCAGCTCGGTGCCGTCGTCGAGGAGCAGCAGCCCGCTGCGCGTCGCCGCGTCGTAGGTGGCCACCGTGCCCTGCATGCCAGCACCGTACACCGGTCAGCCCGGCGTGCCGGCCGGGCTGCGCTGTGGTCAGCCCGGCGTGCCGGCCGGGCTGCGCTGTGGTCAGCCCGGCGTGCCGGCCGGGCTGACCTTCGGGCCGGCGAGCGCGGCGGTGCGGGGACCGAGCCCGAGGGCGGTGGCGGCGGCGAGGTCGGCCGCCGTGTCCACGTCACGGCGCAGGCTCGGCCAGTCACCGGTCAGCGGCAGCGCCCCGCTCGCCTCGTGCGCGGCCGCCGAGCCGACGCCGAACCGGGGGTCCAACGGCACTCCCGGCGGCGCGGCGAGCAGCACGGTTCCGTCGCCGGGGGCGTCGGCCACGAACCGGCGTACGGCCGGACCGTCCTGCGCCGTCCGCAGCGCGGCGGCCAGGTCGTCGGGGCGCAGCGCGGGCAGGTCGGCGGTGAGAGCGGCGACCCAGCCGCCGCCACGGGCGGCGGACGCCCCGTGGCGCAGGGCCGCGTTGAGGCCGCGGTCCGGCGGGTCCGGCAGCACCCGCGCGCCGGCCGCCCGGGCCGTCGTGCCGACGCGGGCGTCGTCCGTGACGACCACCACCTCGGCGACCGCCGGGCAGGCCAGCACCGCGCGGACCGTGTCGGCCGCCAGGGCGAGCGCCAACTCCTCGTGGCGTACGCGCGGCAGCGCCCCACGCAGGCGACTCTTCGCCGCTGTCAGGGGCTTCATCGGGACCACCACGGTCCACCTCGGCTGACTCACACCGCAATCCTGCCAGCCGGACGGACGTACCCTCACTGGCCCGCACCACGGGGGAGCAGGCATGATTTCGGCTGCGGGTGGCACCGGCGGTCCGGTGCGGGGGCCCGGGGGCACGAGGAGGCGCGGTGGCACGGCGGAGGCTGGGATTCTGGGCACGGTTCGCCGTGACGCTGGTGAAGCCGCTGATGATCGTGTGGACCCGCCGGACGTGGCGGGGCATGGAGCACCTCCGTCGGGACGGCGGCATCATCATCGTGCCGAACCACCTGTCGCACGCCGACCCGCTGGTCTCCGCGCACTTCATCTACGACTCCGGCCGCTGGCCGCAGTACCTGGCCAAGGCGAGTGTCTTCCGGGTGCCGGTGGTCGGCTGGATCCTGCATCGCTGCCGGCAGATCCCGGTGGAGCGGGGCACGGTGGACGCCGCCCGCTCGCTGGACAAGCTGGTCGGCGCGCTCAACGACGGCGGCGCCGTGGTGATCTACCCGGAGGGCACGACGACCCGGGAGCCCGAGCTGTGGCCGATGAAGGGCAAGACCGGTGCGGCGCGGCTCGCGCTCGCCACCGGCGCCCCGGTCATCCCGGTCGCCATGTGGGGACCGGAGAAGATCTTCGACCCGCGGACCGCCCGGATCAGCCTGCGGCCCCGCATCCCGGTGACCGTCGTGGCCGGTCCGCCGATCGACCTGAGCCGGTGGGCCGGCGCGGCACCGACCCGGACCACGCTGGAGGAGATGACCGAGACGATCATGCTCCGGTTGCGGGACATGGTCGGCGAGATCCGGGGCGGCACCCCACCGCCCCTGTGGGAGCGGCCCGGCCGCGCACGGCGTCAGCAGCAGGACGAATCGGCGTGAGCGAACGGAGCAGCGGCGTGAACGAGTGGCGTGGGCACGTCGCGGTGCTGGGCGCGGGCTCCTGGGGCACCGCGTTCGCCAAGATCCTCGCCGACGCCGGCCGGGACGTGACCATCTGGGCGCGTCGGCAGCGCGTCGCCGACACCCTGCTCGCCGAGCGACGCAACCCGGAGTACCTGCCGCGGCTGGTCCTGCCGGGCCGGGTGACCGCGACCGCGGACGCCGCCGAGGCGATCACCGGCGCCGAGCTGGTGGTGCTCGCGGTGCCGTCGCAGACCCTGCGCGCCAACCTCGCCGGGTGGGCCGGGCACCTGCACCCCGACGCCACGCTGGTCTCGCTGATGAAGGGCATCGAGCTGGGCACCACCCGGCGGATGAGCGAGGTCATCGTGGAGACCGCCGGGGTGGCGGCCGACCGGGTGGTCGTCGTCTCCGGCCCGAACCTGGCCCCGGAGATCGCCGCCGAACAGCCCGCCGCGACCGTCGTCGCCGGCACGGACAGCCGGCGGACCGCCCTCGTGCAGTCGTCGATCCGCACCCCGTACTTCCGGCCGTACACCAACGACGACGTGGTCGGTTGCGAGCTGGGCGGCGCGGTCAAGAACGTGATCGCCCTGGCGTACGGCATCGCCACCGCCATGGGCTTCGGCGACAACACCCGCGCCATGCTCATGACGCGTGGCCTGGCCGAGACCGCCCGCCTGGGCGTGGCGCTCGGCGCCGACCCGATCACCTTCGCCGGCCTGGCCGGGATGGGTGACCTGGTGGCGTCCTGCTCGTCGCCGCTGGCCCGGAACCGCACCTTCGGCGAGCACCTCGGCCGGGGTGAGACCCTGGAGCAGGCGCAGACCGCCACCCGTCAGACCGCCGAGGGCGTCAAGAGCTGCCTGGCCATCCGTGACCTGGCCCGCACCCACGGCGTGGAGATGCCCATCACCGAGCAGGTCGAGCGGATCTGCCACGAGGGCATGGACCCGCGTCTCGCCGTCGACGCGCTGATGAGCCGTACCGCGAAGCCCGAGTCGTACGAGTGAGGACCCGATGAACGATCTGGGGGACGGCACGCGCTGCGTGCACGCCGGCCTGCCCGAGCCCGCGCCCGGACAGCCGTTCCTGCCCGGCCCGGTGTTCGCCGCGCCGTACCACCTGGACCCGTGGGCGGGCCCGGCGGCGAGCCCGAACGGGTACGGCCGCCCGGACAACCCGACCCGGCGGTTGCTGGAGGCCGCGATCGGTGAGCTGGAGGGCGGCGACTGCCGGGTCTTCGCCAGCGGGCAGGCGGCGATCACCGGGCTGCTGCTGACCGTGCTCCGGCCCGGCGACGCGGTGGTGCTGCCCACCGACGGCTACTTCCCGGTCCGGGCGTTCGCCACCGACGTGCTGGCGGCCCTCGGTGTGCGGGTGCTCTTCGCGCCCACGGTCGGGCCGTACCCGTCGTTCGAGGGCGTGCGGCTGGTGTTGGTGGAGACCCCGGCCAACCCTGGCCTGGACGTGGTCGACGTGGCCGCGCTCGCCGACCGGGCGCACGCCGCCGGTGCCCTGCTGGCGGTGGACAACACCACCGCCACGCCGCTCGGTCAGCGCCCGCTGGACCTGGGCGCGGACCTCGTCGTCGCCTCCGGCACCAAGGCGCTCACCGGCCACTCCGACCTGCTGCTCGGATACCTGGCCAGCCGGTCGACGGAGCTGGTCGAGGCGGTGACCACCTGGCGTACGACGACCGGGTCCGTCCCGGGCGCCTTCGACGCCTGGCTGGCCCACCGGTCGCTGGCCACCCTGGACCTGCGGCTGGCCCGGCAGAGCGCCAACGCCGAGGCGGTCGCGGCGCTGCTCGCCGACCGTGCGGACGTGACCGGCCTGCGGTGGCCGGGGCGGCCCGAGGACCCGGCCTACCCGGTCGCGTCGACCCAGATGCGCCGAATGCCGGGGGTGCTCTCCTTCGACCTCGGCGACGCCGACCGGGTGAGCCGGTTCGTGGCGGCGTCGCGGCTGGTCGTGGCGGCCACCTCGTTCGGCGGCCTGCACACCACGGCGGACCGGCGGGCCCAGTGGGGTGACGACACCGCGCCGGGTTTCGTCCGGCTCTCCTGCGGGGTCGAGGACACGGCGGACCTGGTCGCCGACATCACGTCCGCGCTCGACGCCGCCCGGTGAGCTGAGCGACGGCGCGGCGGGTTATGGTTCCGGTGGCCCGTCACGGGGCCCCGACCCGAGGAGGTGAGTCCGATCCACCAGACAGCAGGACCGGCGCTCCCTCCCGCGTCACCGCCGCGCCGATAGCGGCGGTCGGGAGCGCCAACGAGCGCACCCGGAGGCTTGCCATGACCGTTCCGTTCACCCCCGACCGTCCCGACCTCGTGCGCCGGCTGCGCGCCGCCGGCTGCGTCTACGCCGAGGACGAGGCCGATCTGCTCCTCGACGCCGCCGACTCCGCGGCCGCGCTGAGCGACCTGGTCGACCGCCGCGTCGCCGGCACACCTCTGGAACACCTGCTCGGCTGGGCCGAGTTCTGCGGCCTGCGGGTGGCCGTCGACCCCGGCGTGTTCGTGCCCCGGGGACGGACCGCCCTGCTCGTCGACGCGGCCGTCGCGCTCGCCGGCCCGGCGCCGGCCGTCGTGGACCTGTGTTGCGGCTCCGGTGCCGCCGCGCTCGTCCTCGCGCACCGGCTCGCCCCCCGCTGGCTGGCCGCCGTCGACATCGACCCGGCGGCGGTCACCTGCGCCCGTCGCAACCTGGCCGGACTGGAGGTGCCGGTGTTCCAGGGCGACCTCTTCGCGCCGCTGCCGACCCGGTGGCGGGGACGGCTGGACCTGGTGATCGCCAACGCCCCGTACGTGCCGAGCGCCGCGGTGCCGCTGCTTCCCGCCGAGGCCCGGCACCACGAGGCGCCGGTGGCGCTCGACGGCGGCCCGGACGGGCTGGCGGTGCTGCGCCGGGTGATCGCCGACGCGGCGCACTGGCTCGCCCCCGGTGGACACCTCGTCGTGGAGGCCGCCGAGCGGCAGACCGACGCCCTCTGCGCGGAGCTGGTCGCGGCGGGCCTGCTGCCGACCGTCCGCCACGACGACGACCTGGACGCCACCGCCGTCACCGCCCGCCGCCCCACCTGACCGGCCGCCGGCGGCCCTCACGGATCTTGGTAGGAAAGTGCCCCCGGAGGGGCCGTCTCCTACCAAGATCTCGTACGGCCTGTTCTGCTCCCCCGAGGTTCCGGCGGTGGCAGGGGGCGGGGCAGGGGCACTAGCCTCGCATCACGGTTCGCCGGTCCGCCGCGACGTGCGGGCGGCACGGCGTCGCGACGGACGGAGGCTTTCGTGGGCAGCGCAGGGGTGCCGGTGGTCGTCGGTCTGGACAACGGCGGCACCAGCAACAACGCCACCGTCCTCACACTGGACGGCCAGTTCCTGGTGGACGGGCTGGTGGAGATACCGAGCGAGGTGCAGGCCGGCCCGGAGGCGGCGATCGAGGCGCTGGCCCGCGCCCTGGACGGCGTGCTGGCCCACACCGGGGTGCCGCGCGAGGTGGTCCGGGCGGTCGGATTGGACACGCCGGGGCCGGCCAGCGCCACCGGCGTCATCTCCTCGCGCGGCTCGACCAACTTCTCCCAGCCGGCCTGGCGCGGCTTCGACGTGCGGGGTGCGCTGGAACGGCGGCTCGGCCTGCCGGTGACCTACCACAACGACGGCAACGCGGCGGCGCTCTACGCCCACCACGTGCACTTCGGGGCGGAAGCCATGGCCCGGTCGTCGGTCTCCGCGATCGTCGGCACCGGGCTCGGCGGTGGCGTGGTCGAGGCCGGCCGGGTCGTCGCCGGGGCCGCCGGGATGGCGGGGGAGCTGGGGCACGTACACCTGCCGCTGGACGGGCTGCTGGCGGCGGAACAGCCGGTCCCGACCTGTGCCTGCGGCTTCGCCGGCGACGCGGAGAGCATCGCCTCGCTGACCGCGATCGAGCGCAACCTGTTGCCGTACTGGCTGACCCGGTATCCCGGGCACCCACTCGCGACGGAGCCACCGGCGCGGGCGGCGAAGCTGGTGCGGGGCTACGGCGAGCGGGGCGACGCGCTGGCGCGGGCCATCTTCACCCAGCAGGCGATGGCGCTCGGCCGGCTCTTCACGATCGCGGCCAACTTCACCGACCCGCACGCGTACTTCGTCGGCGGGGGCGTGGTGGAGGCGGCGCCGGAGTTCCGCGACTGGTTCCTGGCCACCGTGCGGGAGCACACCGTGTTGCGGGAGGAGCAGGCCGCCGTGGCGACCTTCGCGCTGGTGCCGGACCGGGACATGGCCGGTGCGCGGGGCGCGGCCATCGCGGCGCTGGAGGCGCTGCGCAGCGGGCCGGCGCCGCAACCGCTGGTGGCCTGAGCTCGTCCGTCGGTCGTGCTCGGGTCCGGCCACCGCCCACCGGGGGCCGGACCCGAGGCGGGGTCAGCGCCGCGGCGGGGCCTGGGCGAAAGCCGTCCAGGCGGCCGGCGGGAAGAGCAGGGCCGGCCCGGCGGGGTCCTTCGAGTCGCGCACGGCGACCAGCCGGGAGATCGTCGCCACCTCCACGCAGGCGCCCTCGTCGCCGCTGTGGCTGCTCTTGCGCCAGCCGGCCGCTGCCAGCGCCGCGCTGATCGTCGGTGTCATCGGTCCTACCGTCCCTTCAGAAGTGTGACGAGCTGGTCGCGGCTGTCGGCCGGACTCAGCGCGACCGTCCGCAGGTGCTCCATGATCTTGGTGCAGGTGCGCAGGTCACCGGGGCGGTCGAGGATCATCTGACCGGCGACCGTCTCCACCGAGGCGATGATCGGGTCCTCCGGGTCGGCGAACTCCAGGATGTGCAGGGAGCCACGGGTGCCGCGGTGGTAGCCGGCGGCCAGCGGGATCACCTGGACGGTGATGTTGGGCAGCTCGGCCATCTTCACCAGGTGCCGCAGCTGGCCCTCCATCACCGACCGGTCGCCCACCGGCCGCAGCAGCGCGCCCTCGTCGATGATGGCGTCGAAGATGGGTGGCTCCTCGGCGGTGAGCCGCTGCTGGCGGTCGAGCCGGAACCTCACCCGCTGCTCCACCTGCTCGTCGCTGAGGGTGTGTGGGCCGCCGCGCATCACGCCCCGGATGTAGTCGGCGGTCTGCAGCAGGCCCGGCACCACGGACGGCTCGAAGTTGGCGATCCCGGTCGCCTCGGACTCGAACGCGATGAAGTCGATGGTGCGCCGGTCCAGCAGGTACGAGTACGAGACCCACCAGCCCGGCCGGCGCGCGTCCTTGGCCAGCTCGACGGCCGCCGCGACGTCCTCGGACGGAACGCCGTAGAGGGTGAGCAGCGCGCGGACGGTGGCCGGGCTGATCAGTGTCTGGGCGTTCTCGTAGCGGGAGAGGGTGCTGCGGGTGCTGTTGATCTCGTCCGCCGCCGCCTCCAGGGTGAGGCCGGCGGCCTCCCGGTGGGTGCGCAGGGCGATGCCGAGTCGGCGGGCTCGGGCGGTCTTGGGGGCCATGCATCGATGGTTGCACACATCTGGGAACGAGTACATGAGAGAACGTCGATGAGAGTTGCATTCACGGCTGTAAAGCTGTCAATCTGTTGTCGCGTCCTCACTGCCGGTTGTCGTGGCGACGGCGGCGGTGAGCGACCGGAGGGGATGGGGCGCGCGGCGATCGGGTTTCTCCCCCGTACCCGATCGCCGCGTGCCACGCCGTCCCGGCCCGTCCGAAGGGAGTCAGCGTGCGTACCGGTCCGCAAGTCTGCGCCGACCACCCCCGGGAGCGGCGATGACCCGGTTCCTGGTGGTGCTGACCGACGTGCGCCCCTTCGAGGGCCCCGGCCGCAACGAGCGGACCAGCCCGGAGCGGCGTCGCCAGGTGGTCGGGGCCAGCAGCCGGGAGGCTGCCGACCGGATCGCCGGGGCGTTCATGGCGTTGGGCATGGTGCGGGCCGGCCGCCAGCGGGTGAAGGTGATCGCGGTCGGCCGGCGGCACGCCCGCGACTGACGCCGCCGGGGCGGAGGCCGGGGCCCGACCGGTCCGCCCCGGCGGACCCCGCCACCCGCGCGGTCAGATCAGCTTGCGCTTCTTGAGGTACGCCACCAGGTCGTCGTAGACGCCGCCCTCGTTGGCGAACATCGCCACGTTGCGGGCGGTCGCCATCCAGGGCCGGGTCGACGGTCGGACCTCCTTCAGGGCCCGCTCGACGTCCCGCTGCTCGATCATCCGCACCTCGCCCGTGCGGACCGAGTCGGCCATCGCGTACTCGGCGGCCGTCTCGCAGAGATGGGCCAGGTCGGCGCCGGAGAAGTCCTCGGTGGCGGCGACCACCTTGCGCAGGTCGATGCCGGCGATCGGTCGCTCCCGCAGGTGGTATTCGAGGATGGCCGCGCGGGCCTCGGCGTCCGGCGGGAGCACCAGCACCACCCGGTCGAGGCGGCCGGGCCGGCGCAGCGCGGGGTCGACGTCCCAGGGCGTGTTGGTGGCGGCCAGCACGAAGACGCCCTCGTTGCTGCCCTCCATCCCGTCCAGCTCGGCGAGCAGCTGGTTGCCCAGCGTCCGCATCGAGCTGGAGCTGACCTGGGAACGCTTGTGCCCCAGCGCGTCGACCTCGTCGAGGAAGAGCACGCAGGGCGCGTTGCGGCGGGCCGCCTCGAAAAGCTCGTGGAGGTTGCGCTCGGAGTTGCCCATCCACATGTCCAGCACGTCCACGATGGACAGGGAGACGAACTTGGCGCCCATCTCGCCGGCCACCGCCCGGGCCAGGAAGGTCTTGCCGCAGCCGGGCGGCCCGTAGAGCATCAGCCCGCCGCGCAGGCTCTTGCCGTACATCCTGCGCAGCTCGGGGTTGCGCAGCGGGCCGAGGAAGGCCAGCTCCAGGCGCTCCTTGACGGCCGACATGCCGCCCACGTCGGCCAGCCGGATGCTGGAGGTCTCCACGTCGTACACCCGGTCGCCGTCGCCGGTCACCGGCTCCGGCTCGTCGCCCGCCCGGGCGAAGCGCGGTGGCACCACGTCGGCCAGCTCCTGCTCGTACGCCGCGAGCGGATCGTCGGTCGGCCCGGCCGGCGCGGGGCGCTGCGCGGGCGGCTGCGGCGCCGCCGCAGCGGGACCGGCGGCCGGCACCGCCGGGGGCGCGGGCGCCGGCGGCGGTACGGCGGCGCCGAGCGCCCGCTGCATCAGGGCCTGCGCCGCGTCGCTGCCCGGGTCGCGGGCCAGCGCCTGACCGATCTGCGCGATCGCCTCGCCGCCCCGGCCGGCGTCCAGCAGCAGGGCGGCGAGGTGCAGGCGCAGCGGCAGGTCGTCGGGGCGGGCGTCGACCGCGGACGACAGGGAGTCGATGAGGGCGTCGGAGCTCACAGCCGAGCAGCGTAGTGGGGGAGGGGTCGGCGCGGTGGCCGGCAGCGCCCCGGCGACCCCACCGTCCGTCGGCGGAGTTCGATGGGCGGTTACGCACCGTTATCACCCGTTGACCGAATGCGTGTGGTCCCGCCTCTCGCCGGGTATCACCCTCGGCCCATGGCCACGCACAGTAAGGTCAACCGGGTGGGCGAGCAGCCCACGTCCACGACCGGAGAGGTGACCGGAGTGACCACCCCAGGCAAGACCCGCGTGGCGATCGTCTTCGGCGGCCGTAGCCCGGAGCACGGCATCTCCGCCGTCAGCGCCGGCAGTGTGATCGGGGCGCTGGACCCGGACGAGTACGAGGTGGTGCCGGTCGGCATCACCCGGGCCGGGCAGTGGGTGCTCACCAGCGGCGACCCCGCCCAGCTCGCCATCGACGCCCGGCAGCTGCCGGAGATCACCGCGGACTCCGGCGTGGACCTCGTGCTGCGCGCCGACCCGACGGGCAACGGCCTGATGGTGCTCGACCCGGCGGAGGGGCCCCGGGCCCTGGCCGATGTGGACGTGGTCTTCCCGGTGCTGCACGGCGCGTACGGCGAGGACGGCACCATCCAGGGCATGCTGGAGATGGCCGGCATCCCGTACGTCGGGGCGAACGTCTTCGCGTCCGCCGCCGCCATGGACAAGGAGTTCACCAAGAAGCTCTGCGCCGCCGAGGGCATCCCGGTCGGTCCGTACGTGGTGCTGCGCAACGGCATGACGCTGACCGAGGCGGACAAGGAGCGGCTCGGCCTGCCGGTCTTCGTGAAGCCGTCCCGTGCCGGCTCGTCGTTCGGCATCACCAAAGTCAGCGACTGGGCCGACCTGGACGCGGCGGTCGCCACCGCCCGCCAGATCGACCCGAAGGTGCTGATCGAGGGCGCGATCGTCGGCCGGGAGATCGAGTGCGGCGTGCTGGAGGGCGAGGCCGGCGGCGCGCCCGAGGCCTCCGTGCTGGCCGAGGTGCGGGTGATCGCCGACCACGACTGGTACGACTTCGAGGCGAAGTACCTCGACGACTCCTGCGAGTACGACATTCCCGCCGGCCTGCCCGACCGGGTGACCCGGCAGGTCCAGGAGTACGCCGTGCGTGCCTTCACCGCGCTGGACTGCGCGGGGCTGGCCCGGGTCGACTTCTTCGTCACCCCCGAGCTGGACGTCTACCTCAACGAGATCAACACGATGCCGGGCTTCACGCCCACGTCGATGTTCCCCCGCATGTGGGCGGCCGCCGGCCTGGAGTACCCGAAGCTCGTCGACCGCCTCATCCGCACCGCGCTCACGCGCGGCGTCGGCCTGCACTGAACGCCGTCGCCAGCCGGGCTGGCCTGAACGCCGTCGCGAGCCGCGTCGGCCGGGGTCGCCCGTCGCCGGGCCGTCCCGCCGGCGGCGGGGGCCGAGGTCAGCCCTGGCAGCCGGCGGGAGCGTCGCCGCCGGAGGGCACCGTGGCGACGATCGTGTCGGAGATCGGGGACACCCACTGCAACGGCTGCCCGTACGTGCGCGGCACCGAGACCGCGACCGGGGTCTCCCGGTCGAGGGTGGTGAGCACGGTGGCGTCCGCCTGCTCGGCGGCGTACCAGCAGACCTTGTTGACCCGCCAGACGTCGTCGGTCGCCCCGACGGTCGGCTCCGCGCCGCCGCAGGCGACGGTGAGCGCCGGGTCGCCGTACGCGGCGTTCTGCTCCGGGCCGGCGGTCACCGGGCGCTGGTTCAGGTCGCGCAGCGTCGGCGGCAGCTGGGAGAGCAGGGCGCGGCACAGCGTCGCCGGACGGGCGGCCAGCGCCGGGGCGGTCATCTCGACCGGGGCGGTGGACTGCGCCCGGGCGGTCGTCGCCGACGGGCTGGGCGCGGGCGCCGGGGCGTCCGGGGTGAGCTGGGCGAAGGTCAAGCCGGCCACCACGAGCGTGATGGGCAGGGCGACCAGCGTCGCGATCAGGGCGGCGCGGCGGTTGGTGCGGTCCGGCCGGGCGGTGCCGTCGTCGACCGTGGCCGGGCTCTCGTCGGCCCGGTCCCGGTCGTCGACGGACGAGGTAGTGATCTTGTCCACTTACAGACGCACCACCGAACACGTGAGGGTGCGGGTGATGCCGGGCACCATCTGCACGTTGCTGACGATGAGTTTGCCGAGCTCGTCGACGGTGTTCGCCTCGGTGAGGACGACCACGTCGTACGGCCCGGTGACGGCGTCGACGCGTACCACGCCGGCGAGGTCCGCGATGAGCCCGGCCACGTCACGTGCGCGGCCGACCTCGGTCTGGATGAGGATGTACGCCTGTACCACGACTCGACCTCCCTCCGTCGCCGCCTCGGCGGCCCGAAGGGTGAAACTACCTTACGGAGCAGGTCCGATCCCTATCGGTGGTCGAGGAGAAGCGGTGAGCGAGCGCGGCGGTGCCGGGCGGGCGGAGCGGAACGAGGTGGCGGGTTGAGCGTCGCGGGGCTCGGCGAGTTCGGGTTGATCGAGAGGGTGACGGCGCGGCTCGCACACGGGCCGGCGACCCTGCTCGGCCCCGGCGACGACGCGGCGGTGATCGCCGCTCCGGACGCGCGGGTCACCGCGTCGACCGACGTGCTGGTCGAGGGGCGGCACTTCCGGCGGGACTGGTCGAGCGCCCGCGACGTCGGGCACCGGGCCGCCGCGGCGAACCTGGCCGACATCGTGGCCATGGGGGCCTCCCCGACGGCCCTGCTGGTGGCCCTCTGCATGCCGGCGGACCTGGAGGCGCGCTGGGCCGAGGAGTTGGCCGACGGGCTGGCCGCCGAGGCGGCGACGGTGGGCGCCAGCGTGGTCGGCGGGGACATGTCCGCCAGCCCGACGCTGACCATCGCGGTGACCGCCCTTGGCGACCTGGGTGGCCGGGCGCCGGTGGTGCGCTCCGGCGCCCGGGCCGGGGACGTGGTCGCGCTCGCCGGCCGCACCGGCCACGCCGCGGCAGGGCTGACCGTGCTCTCGCGGGGCTTCCGCACGCCCCGGCTGCTCGTCGAGGCGTACCGGCGGCCGGAGGTGCCGTACCCGGCGGGGCCCGAGGCCGCCCGGCTCGGCGCCACCTCGATGATCGACGTGTCGGACGGGCTGCTGGCCGACCTGGGGCACGTGGCGAAGGCCAGCGGCGTCGGGATCGACCTGCGGCGGGACGCCTTCGAGGTGCCCCGGCAGATGGGCGACGCGGCGCAGGCGCTCGGCGTCGATCCGTACTCCTGGCTCCTCACCGGGGGTGACGACCACGCCCTGGCGGCCACGTTCCCGCCGTCGGTGGTGCTGCCGCCGACCTGGCGACCGATCGGCCGGGTGGTCGTCGGTGCGGGCGTCACCGTCGACGGAGAGCCGTACGCGGGCCCGGCCGGCTGGGATCACTTCCGGTAAGGGTCCGGGCTGGTCGTACCCTTTACCGGTGAGCGACATCGAGATCCACGCCGTGCGCTTCGACTCGCCGGTGGCCCAGCGACTGATCCGGGACGCGTTGGCCGACCTGGGCGCCCGCTACGGCGGCAGCGGCGACGAGACCCCGGTCGACCCGGCCGAGTTCGCCCCGCCGGTCGGTGCCTTCCTCGTCGCCCACCTCGACGGCGAGCCGATCGGCTGCGGCGGCTGGCGCAGCCACGGTGCCGCGGGGGACACGGCCGAGCTGAAGCGGATGTACACGGCACCGGCGGCCCGGGGGCGCGGCGTCGCCCGTGCGGTGCTGGCGGCCGTCGAGCGGTCCGCCCGCGAGCACGGGCGCAAGCGCATGATCCTGGAGTGCGGCGACCGGCAGCCCGAGGCGATCGCGATGTACACGTCGGCGGGCTACGAGCGGATCCCGAACTTCGGCTTCTACAAGGACGCCCCGGGCTGCATCTCCTTCGGCCGTACCCTCTGACGTCCGGGCCCGGCGAACCCGGGCCCGGACGTCGGTGACCCCGGCCGGCTCAGGCGGTCGCGATCTGGATCTGCTCGACGGCCTTGACCGCCGTGGCCGTCGCCCCGGTCGCGTCGGGCCCCCACACCAGAACGTGCCCGCTGCGGGCCAGCGAGTGGGTCACCTCGCCGACGGTGGCGCCGGGCGCGACGTCGACCTGCACGTTCAGCACCCCGGACACCCGGCGCGCGGCACGGACCCCGTCGACGCCGGTGACGGTGCCCGGCGAGGCCAGCAGGAACTCCACCGCCGCCGCGCCGGACGGGCGCGCCGGCAGGGCCGGGCGTTCGCCGCGCAGCGTCCGCAGGTACGCCTCGACGAGCCCGCACTCGTACGCGATCGAGATCAGCGCCGTGATCATGTCCCCGGGGAGCCGGGCGGCGCACTCGACCAGCGTCGGCTCACCGTCCGCCACGATCCACTCGCTGTGCAGCACGCCGGTGCGGAAGCCGGCCGCGCGGCCGAGCCGGGTGGCCGCGTCGAGCAGCCTCCGCTGGACCTCCGGCGGCAGGAGGGACGGGACGGTGTGCCCGGTCTCCACCGGGCGGCGCCCGGGCTGCACCCGCTTGTCCGTGACGTTGCCGAAGATCACCTCGCCGTCGGCGACCAGCAGCTCGACGCTGTGCTCCCGGCCGTCGAGGACCTGCTCCACGAGGACCTCGGTCGGCAGCCCGCGCCCGGTGGCGTCCGGCGGTGACTCGGGTGCGGCCGACTCGGCCCAGGCCCCGGCGACCTGCTCCGGGTCGCTGAGGATCTGCACGCCGAGGCTGCCCGAGCGGCGGGTGGGCTTCAGCACGCACCGGCCGCCGTGGCGGCGGGCGAACGCGGCGGCCGCCGCGGGGTCGTCGACCAGCGCGAAGGCGGGATTGGCCAGGCCGGCCTCGGCCGCCAGCAGCCGCATCCGGTGCTTGTCGGAGAAGATCTCGGCGGCGGTGACACCCGCGCCGGGCAGACCCAGCGCGTCGGCCAGCTGGGCGGCGGCGCGGACCGCGTACTCCAGGCCCGGCATGATCAGCCGGGCGGTGGCGAGCCCGGGCTCGCGGGCGAGCAGCGCCGCGGTGTCCAGCCCGGTCTGGTATTCGACCGGTACGACCCGGGAGATGAGGGGCAGCTGACTGGCCAGCCCCGCGACGTCACGGCGGTCGATGATGTCGGGCTCCTCGACGAGCACCACACTGCCCGGTGGCAGGTCGTCGGCGAACCAGCGCAACATGCCGTGCGAGGCCCCGACGATGATCAGCTCTTCTCGGCCCAGGTCCAGCCCCACGCTCGCCCTCCCCTGGTCGATCCGCCGGCCGGCCCGGCGATCGCGCAGGGAGACCTTAACCGCGCGTACGCGGTTAGTCGACAGGCCGTCGCGTTCCTGTCAGCGCACACGACAGAGCCGGCGGACCGTGTGGTCCGCCGGCTGCGCCGTCGATCAGGTTGGTCTGCGCCAGGTCAGGCGCGGGCGACCTTGCCGGCCTTGATGCAGGAGGTGCAGACCTGCAGCTTCTTGGTGGTGCCGCCACCGGCCGGGGTGCGCACCGACTGGATGTTCGGGTTCCAGCGGCGGTTGGTCTTCTTCTTGGACCAGGGCACGTTGTGGCCGAAGCCCGGCCCCTTGCCACAGACGTCGCACACGCTAGCCACGGGATACTCCTGGGATTTGAAACGTTCATGAGGTCGCGGGCAGGCGCTGCCCGGGCAACCTGGTCAGGTTACCCGATGACCGGCGGACCTGCCCAACCGGGCCTGGCCGCACCCCGAGCACCGCCGCCGCCCGCCGATGCCGTGCCCCGACGATACCCACGCCCCGCGCCGACCCGGGTGCGGCGGGACACGCCCGGGCGAGCCCGACGGCCGTCGGTGTCCGCCAGTAGGCTTCTCGCGTGCTGGACACCCTCGACGCCGCCGCGGTCCGCCGCTGGTGCGCGGGCGGGCTGGCCGCGCTCAAGCAGCACCAGGCCGAGATCGACCAGCTCAACGTCTACCCGGTGCCCGACGGTGACACCGGCACCAACCTCGTGCTCACCCTGACCTCCGCCCAGCAGGCTCTCGCCATGGACCTGGACACCGGGCCGGACGGCACGGCGACCCCGCACGGGCACGCGTTGCGGCTGATGGCCCGCGGCGCGCTGCTGGGCGCCCGGGGCAACTCCGGTGTGATCCTGTCGCAGATCCTGCGCGGCTTCGCCGACGCCGCCGCGGTCACGCCGGCCCTGCGCGGCCGGGAGCTGGCCGCCGCGCTGCGGGACGCGACGGCGGCCGCCTACGCGGCGGTCGCCCGGCCGGTGGAGGGCACTCTGCTCAGCGTGGTCGCGGCGGCGGCCACGGCCGCCGAGCGGGCCGACAGCGACGACCTGTGCGCGGTGGTGGGTGCGGCGGCCGGTGAGGCGGCGGCCGCCCTGGCCCGCACCCCCGACCAGCTGCCGGCGCTGGCCCGGGCGGGGGTGGTCGACGCCGGGGGGCGCGGCCTCTGCCTGCTGCTCGACGCCCTGGTCGAGGTGGTGACCGGTGAGCGGCCGGCCCGGGTGGCGCCCGCGCCGCGAGCGCCCCGGCCACCGGCCACCGTCGTCCGGGAGACCGGCTCCGACCAGTACGCCTACGAGGTGCAGTTCCTCCTCGACGCGCAGGGCGCGGCGGTCGACCGGCTGCGCGACGTCCTCGCCGGCCTGGGCGACTCCCTGGTGATCGTCGGTGACGGCGACGGGCCGGAGCCGACCTGGAACGTGCACGTGCACGTCAACGACGTGGGCGCCGCGATCGAGGCGGGAGTGGTCGCCGGCCGGCCGCACCGCATCTCGGTGACCCGCTTCGCCGACCAGACGCCGCCGCCCCCGCCGCTCTCACCGCCTCCCGCGCTGTCGGAGCAGGCCGCGCGGGCCGCCGTGGTGGTCGCACCCGGCGCCGGCATCGCCACCCTGTTCGGCGGCGAGGGCGCGACGGTCGTGCCGGGCAACCCGTCCACCGGTGAGCTCCTCGACGCGATCCGTGCCACCGGGGCGGTCCGGGTGGTGGTGCTCCCCAACGACCCCAACACGCAGGCCGTCGCCGGAGCCGCCGCGAAGGAGGCGCACCGGCTGGGCGTCAAGGTCAGCGTCGTGCCGACCCGGTCCCCGGTGCAGGCGCTGGCCGCGCTCGCCGTCCGCGACCCGGCCCGTCGCTTCGAGGACGACGTCATCGCCATGGCCGAGGCCGCCGGGGCCTGCCGCTACGCCGAGGTCTGCTATGCCAGCCGTGAGGCGCTGACGGTGGCCGGGCCGTGCCGGCCCGGGGACGTGCTGGCCCTGGTCGACGGTGAGGTGCACCTGATCGGCGCCGACCTGGTCGACACGTGCGCCGCCGTGGTCGACCGCATGCTCGGCGGCGGCGGCGAGCTGGTGACCCTGATCTCCGGTGCGGACGCCCCGGCCGGTCTCGTCGACGCGGTCCGCGCCCACGTCGGGCAGCACTGGCCGTTCGTCGAGGTGCACGCCTATCCGGGTGGCCAGCCGCACTATCCGCTGCTGGTGGGGGTGGAATGAGCGAGCCGAACGTCGGCGGCGGCGACGCGGGGGCGACCGTGGACACGCCCCTCAAGAAGCTGGTGGGGGAGAAGACGGCGAAGGCGCTGGCCGCCCACCTCGACCTGCACACGGCCGGTGACCTGATCTACCACTTCCCGCGGCGATACGACGAGCGCGGCGAGCACACCGACATCCGCTCGCTGGACGTCGGCGAGCAGGTCACGGTCCTGGCGCAGGTGCAGCGCACCGCCGTCCGCCCGATGCGTCAGCGCCGGGGCAACCTGCTGGAAGTGACCGTCGGCGACGGCTCGGGCGGGGTCCTCACCCTGACGTTCTTCGGCAACCAGGCGTGGCGCGAGCGGGAGCTGCGCCCCGGTCGGTGGGGTCTCTTCGCGGGCAAGGTCACCGAGTTCCGGGGCAAGCGTCAGCTCAACGGCCCCGAATACGTGCTGCTCGGCGAGGGCGGTGAGGGTGAGGCGGCGGCCAACGAGGAGGTCGAGGAGTTCGCCGGGGCGCTCATCCCGGTCTACCCGGCGGCCGCGGCCGTGCCCACCTGGGTCATCGCCCGCTGCGTCCGGGTGGTGCTGGACACCGTCACCCCGCCGGAGGACCCGCTGCCGGTGACCGTCCGGGCCGGCCGCAACCTGGTCGGGTTGGGCCCGGCGCTGCGCGAGATCCACCGTCCGTCCAGCAAGGAGGACCTCTACCGGGCCCGGCGCCGGCTCAAGTGGGACGAGGCGTTCGCGGTGCAGCTGACGCTGGTGCAGCGCAAGCACCGGGCCGCGGACTGGCCGGCCCGGCCCCGCCCGGAGCGCCCGGGCGGCCTGCTCGACGCGTTCGACGCCCGGCTCCCGTACGAGCTGACCCCGGGGCAGCGGGACGTCGGCCGGGAGATCGCCGCCGACCTGGCCACCCCGCACCCGATGCACCGGCTGCTGCAGGGCGAGGTCGGATCGGGCAAGACCGTCGTCGCGCTGCGGGCGATGCTCCAGGTCGTCGACGCCGGTGGGCAGGCCGCGCTGCTCGCGCCGACCGAGGTGCTCGCCGCCCAGCACCACCGGGGGATGCTCGACCTGCTCGGGCCGCTGGCCCGGGCCGGTGAGCTGGACGCCGCCGAGCACGCCACCCGCGTCGAGTTGGTCACCGGTTCGCTCGGGGCCGCCGCCCGACGGCGGGCGCTGGCCGAGGTGGCGCAGGGGCGGGCCGGGATCGTGCTCGGCACCCACGCCCTGCTCTACGAGGGGGTCGACTTCGCCGACCTCGGGTTGGTGGTGGTCGACGAGCAGCACCGGTTCGGCGTCGAGCAGCGGGACGCGCTGCGCGCCAAGGCCGACCAGCCGCCGCACGTGCTGGTGATGACGGCGACGCCGATCCCGCGCACGGTCGCGATGACGGTCTACGGCGACCTGGAGATCTCCACGCTCTCCCAGCTGCCCCGGGGCCGCTCGCCGATCGCCTCGCACGTGGTGCCGGCCGCGGAGAAGCCCGCCTTCCTGGACCGGGCGTGGCGCCGGCTCCGCGAGGAGGTGGCGGCCGGGCATCAGGCGTACGTGGTGTGCCCGCGCATCGGTGAGGGCCCGGCCGACGAGGAGGAGCCGCCCCGCGAGGACGACAACGGCCGCCGCCCGCCGCTGGCGGTCACCGAGGTGGCGCCGCTGCTCGCCGAGGGGCCGCTGCACGGGCTGCGGATCGGCGTGCTGCATGGGCGGCTGCCGGCCGACGAGAAGGACGCGGTGATGCGGTCCTTCGCCGCCGGGCAGCTCGACGTGCTGGTGGCCACCACCGTCGTTGAGGTCGGCGTCGACGTGCCGAACGCGACCGTGATGATCGTGCTGGACGCCGACCGGTTCGGGGTCTCCCAGCTGCACCAACTGCGTGGCCGGGTCGGCCGGGGATCGGCGGCCGGGCTGTGCCTGCTGGTCAGCGAGGCGCCGGAGGGCAGCCCCGCGCGGGAACGCCTCGACGCGGTGGCGTCCACCACGGACGGCTTCAAGCTCGCGGAGCTCGACCTGGAGCAGCGCCGGGAGGGCGACGTGCTCGGCGCCACCCAGTCCGGGCGCCGCTCCCATCTGCGTCTGCTGTCGCTGCTGCGCGACGCCGACCTGATCCGGGACGCCCGGGCGGAGGCGATCGCGATCGTCGAGGAGGACCCGGAGCTGGTCCGGCACCCCGCGCTGGCCGCGTCGGTGGCCGCGCTGGTCGACGAGGAACGCGCGGAGTACCTGGAGAAGGGCTGACCGGGCGCGCTGGATCGGCCGCTGTCCCACGGGCCGTGCCCGCCCCACGAGCCGGGAGCGCCCCCCACGTGCCGGTATCCGCTGGTGCCGGAAGACGACGAGGGCGCGTCGACCGATGGTCGACGCGCCCTCGCGGGTCGCTACCGGATCAGGCGGTGAACCGCACCCGACGCCGGCGGGCGACGACGAACAGCACCGCGCCGATGGCCAGCAGGGCCAGGGCGCCGGCGGCGATGCCACCGGCCGCGGCGCCGGTCACCGGCAGGCCCGGCTCCTCGCCGCCGCCACCGCCGCCGCCGCACTCGCCCTCGGGGGTGTAGAGGGCCTCCATCTCGAGCTCCAGCTCGGGAAGGGAGACGAGAGCCTTGTCGGCCTTGCCGGCCTTGAAGGTGACCGACTCGGACTTGCCCGCCGCCACCGTGCGGGTCTCGGTCTTGCCCTCGTAGCTGAACTCGACCTTGACCGGCAGGCCACCCTCCGGGTTGGACGCGGTCAGGGTGAAGTTCTTGCAGTCCGCCTCGGTGGTGACGGTCGGCAGCGGGCAGTCCTCGGGGCGCTGCCACGAGTACGTGCCGCCCTCGATCACCTTGCCGTCGACCAGCACCTCGATCTTGCCGGCGCTCTCGGCGGGCACCACGGTGTCGGTGTTCGCCTTGCCCGGCTCGACGGTGACCTTCTTGGAGAAGCCGTTCTCGCCCTTGACCTCGAACTCGACCGGGTACTTGCTGATCTTGCCGTCGTTGCTGAGCGAGACGGTGACGGTGCCGTCGCAGTTGGAGGCGAAGGTCGACGCCGGAGTGGTGCAGCTCTTGTCACCGCCGTTCCACCAGCCGTTCGGGCCGGTGGAACGGTTGCCCGGGGCGCCCGGCGAGCCGAGCTTCAGGTTGTCGTACCGCTTGCCGCCCTCGACCAGCGGGTCGATGACCGCGTCCTTGTCACCCCAGATCAGGTCGACCTGGGTGTGGCAGTTCGGGATCTCGACGTTCAGCTCGATCTCGGTCTGGTTGCCGCCGACGAAGTCGCTGTCCGGCGTGCCGTAGACGTACTGCGGGGTGGCGAACTGCGGCCGCGGCGCGAAGTACGAGACCAGCGTGAAGTACTGCTTGGTGTCACCGCAGAGCGGCAGGTCGCCGTCCAGCTTGACGGTCGCGGTGCCCTTCGGCCCGTCGAAGGTGTGGCTGTACTTCGCCTTGCTGGCGTCCACGCACGTCGGCGCCGGCTTGCACGGCTTGTCCGCGGCGAGGTTGATGCTGCCCGAGTCCTTGGCGTCCCACCCGGTCACCTGCCAGTAGGCGTGGACGTTGAGCGTGGCCTTCTTGGTGTCGGCGGGGACCCGCTGCACCGCCTTCAGACTGCGGCCCTTGAGGAGCACGGCGCCCTCGAGCGACTTGGTCTCGTCGTCCTTCAGCTTCACCGGGGTGTTCGGCTCGGCGGTCACCTTCTTCAGCGTGGCGTCCTTGTCACGCTCGCTGTTCTCGACCGTCCAGGTGATCACCCGCTCGCCGCTGGCGTTGTCGCACTTCGCGGTGGCCTTGATGGTGGTGTGGTGGGCGCTGGCTGGGGCGGCTACCGCGGCGGCCCCGGTGAGGCCGAGCAGAACGGCCCCCAGGACGGCCAGCGGTCGCCGCAGCGACAGCTTGGTACGGATCACGCGTACTCCCGGGGTGGAAGATCGGGGATGTTGGGGCGGCGGAGGCGGCTGGACGGTCGCTGACGAGCGACGCGCGTCCGATGCGTGTGCCTTGTCCGCTGCCGGGTGCCGGTGCTGCGTCACCGACACCCGGCAGACCCTAGCGACATCGACGTTCGCAGCACAGTCATCAGTCTCCGCTAAGAGTGATGTTATGAATGTGAGATCATTGATATACGTTCCGTGATCCACTCGTCGCGCGTGCGCCACCGACAGTGTCGGTCGGCGGCCTCGCGGCGTCGCGTAGCGTCGTGACCATGAGCGGGAGCAGGCGATGACCCGGATCGTGGCCGGGGCGCTCGGCGGCCGGCGGATCGCCGCGCCGCCCGGCGCCGGGACGCGGCCGACCTCGGACCGGGTGCGGGAGGCGTTGTTCAGCGCGGTGCAGGCCGACATGGACCTGGCCGACGCCCGCGTCGTCGATCTCTACGCCGGGTCCGGCGCGGTCGGCCTGGAGGCGCTGTCCCGGGGGGCCGGGCACGTGCTGCTGGTGGAGCACGACGCGCGGGCGGCGCGGGTGATCCGGGAGAACATCGCCACGCTGGGCGCCGCGCCCGCCGCCCGCCTGGTCGCCGGGAAGGTCGCCACGGTGCTGGCCGGGGGCCCGGAGGGGGAGCCGTACGACCTGGTCTTCGCCGACCCGCCGTACGCGGTGCCGGACGCGGAGATCACCGCCGTGCTGGCCGCGCTGGTCGAGCGCGGCTGGCTGGCGCCCGACGCGCTCGTGGTGGTCGAGCGGTCCAGCCGGAGCACCCCGCTCGCCTGGGTGCCGGGCATCACCGGGGAGCGCAGCCGCCGTTACGGCGAGACCACCCTTTGGTACGGTCGCCGATCATGAGACGTGCGGTGTGTCCCGGTTCGTTCGACCCGGTCACCAACGGACACCTCGACATCATCGGTCGGGCCAGTCGGCTGTTCGACGAGGTGATCGTCGGCGTGCTGGTCAACCAGTCGAAGAGTGGCCTGTTCACCGTCGAGGAGCGGATCGACATGCTCCGCGAGGTGACCGCCTCGTACGACAACGTGCGGGTGGAGTCGTTCCGTGGGCTGCTGGTCGACTTCTGCCGCGCGCAGCAGGCGAGCGTGCTGATCAAGGGCCTGCGGGCGGTCAGCGACTTCGACTACGAGCTCCAGATGGCGCAGATGAACATCGGGCTCGCCGGGGTCGAGACGCTCTTCATGCCGACCAACCCGCTCTACTCGTTCCTCTCCTCCAGCCTCGTCAAGGACGTCGCCAAGTGGGGCGGCGACATCTCCGCGCACGTGCCCGACCGCGTCCGCGCCGAACTCCAGTCCCGCCTCTCGCCGCCTCCCCGCCCCTAAGCCCCCACCCCCTACTCCCGTGGCAACCGCGGCGGCGGGGGCCGGGGGCGGCGCGCCGGTCCGGGCAAGTGCGCGGGCCGGGGCGGTGCGCGCGATGATGGGAGGAGCGGGAATCCGGCCGTAACCCGCATCATGTAGGTCGGCCGACGAACGACAGGGGTGAGGACCGGTGGACCCGCTCGATCGCATCGACGAACTGATCGCCATGGTGGACACGGCGCGGTCCGTGCCGATGTCGCGGAACAACTGCATGGTCGACCGGGGCGAGATGATCGCGGCCCTGGACGAGCTGCGCGCCGAACTCCCCGCCGACCTCCGCCGGGCGGCCGCGCTGCTGGAGGAGCGCGACAAGATCATGGAGGCCGGCAAGCGCGAGGCCGACCGGATCATCAGCGAGGGTGAGGCGGAACACGCCCGGCTGGTCTCGGTGAACGAGATCACCGTCTCGGCCGAGCACGAGGGAGCGCGGATCATCGCCGAGGCCCGCGCCGAGGCGCAGCGGCTGCGCGAGGAGGTCGACGACTACGTCGACACGGCGCTGGCCAACTTCGAGCAGTTCCTGACCCGGGCCCTCGCCTCGATCGAACGCGGCCGGGACAAGATGCACGCGCTGCGGGAGATCGGCACCTTCGCTGGGGACGAGGCGGAACGCCCGCTACCCTTCTGAGCGGCACCTCAACCGCCGGCAGGTGGGGCTGGCTGCGCCCCCGGTTCGACGGTCGGGCGGCCACCCAGGTAACCTTTTTTGTCGGCCTCTCACCGGCCGGAGTCTGACTATGCCCAAACACTCGCCTTCACTACTCGACCCCAGGTCGCCGCTGGTCCTCGACACGAGGGACCTGCCGCGTCGGCCTGGTGCGTTGCGTACGGTCAAGCGGGTCGTGCCGGCACCGGCGGACCTCGGCGTGGAGTTGATCGGCGTGCCGGAGGGCGCGGACCTCGACCTCGACCTGAGGCTGGAGTCGGTGTCCGAGGGGGTGCTCGTCTCCGGGACCGTCAGCGGTCCCATCCGGGGCGAGTGCAGCCGTTGCCTGCGCGAGATCAACGACTCGGTGGTCGTGCGTATCCAGGAGCTGTACGCGTACGAGAACAGCACCACGGACACCACGACCGACGAGGACGAGGTGGGCCGGATGCAGGGCGATCTGATCGACCTGGAACCGGCGCTGCGGGACGCGGTGGTGCTCACGCTGCCGACCAACCCGCTCTGCCGGGAGGACTGCCCAGGCCTGTGCCCCGAATGCGGGGTGCACTGGGACGATCTGCCGGCCGACCACAGCCACCAGCAGATCGACCCGCGATGGGCGAGCCTGTCGCAACTGACCCGTAAAGAGGAGTAAGAACCGTGGCCGTCCCCAAGCGCAAGATGTCGCGCAGCAACACCCGGTCCCGCCGGGCGAACTGGAAGGCGTCCGCGGTCGCGACCGTGGCGTGCCCGCAGTGCAAGTCCCCGAAGCTGCCGCACGCCGCCTGCTCCGTCTGCGGCACGTACAACGGCCGTCAGGTCCTCGAGGTCTGACCTGGACGCCGAGTGACGCCCCCGACCTCGGGTCGGGCGGCGCGCGCACCCTGGCACTCGCCCGGTGCCCCGGCTCCTTCCGACGCCGGCCGGTACGTTCCGGCCGCCGCTGGAGTGGAGCCGGGCACCGCGCGGATCGCCGTTGACCTCCTCGGCGGGGACGACGCTCCCGCCGTCGTGGTTGACGGCGCTCTGCGGGCCGTGCGCGCCGATCCCGACCTCCATTTGCTGCTCGTCGGTCCCTCCGAGGTCGCCGACGCGTTGATCGCCGCCCTCGACCCGGCCGGGCGGTCTCGCATCACCGTGCGGCCGGTCCGCGCCGCCGTCGGCATGGCCGACCACCCGAGTGCCGCGCGGTCGGAGAGCACCGTTCGCGCCGCCGTCACCGCCATCCGCGAGGGCACCGCCGACGCGATGGTCTCCGCCGGCTCGACCGGTGCCACCGTGACCGCCGCCGCGCTCAGCCTCGGCCGCTGGCCGGAGGTCCGCCGGCCGGCCCTGGTCGCCTCGCTCCCCGCCGTCGCCGGCCCCGTCGTCCTGCTCGACGTGGGCGGATCCCTGGAACCCCGCCCGGCCACCCTCGCCCGGCACGCCGTGCTCGGCGCCGCGTACGCGGCCGTCGCGCACGCCGTGACCGCGCCGCGGGTCGGGCTGCTCTCCGTCGGCGTCGAGGCGGGCAAGGGCGATCGGGTGCGTCGCGCCGCCGATCCCGTGCTCGCCACCGAGCCGCTGCCCTGCGACGCCCGCTACGTCGGTCTCGTCGAGGGCTACGACGTCTCGGTCGGCGCGCGCGCCGATGTGGTGGTCACCGACGGTTTCACCGGTAACGTCCTGCTCAAGGCGATCGAGGGCGCGTACGAGATGGCCGGCGGGCCGCCCGCCAACGGCGGCGCTCCCCGTGCCGCCGCCCTGCTCGGCGTCGCCGGAACGGTGGTCGTCTGCCACGGTTCGGCCGGCGCCGACGACGTCGCCTCCGGCATCGCCCTGGCGGCCCACCTGTGGCGCCGACGCGTCACCGACGCCGTCGCCGCGCTGCTCTCCACCAGCGCCGCGGCCGACCACGACCGCACCACCGATGAGGTAGCCACACCATGAGCAACGACAAGCGGCGACGGGCGTCCGTCGGTCACCTCGAGGCCGCGTTCGGCGTGACGCTGGACCCGGAGCTGCTGGAACGCGCGCTGACCCACCGGTCGTACGCGTACGAGAACGGCGGCCTGCCCACCAACGAGCGGCTGGAGTTCCTCGGCGACTCGGTGCTCGGCGTGGTGATCACGACGGCGCTGTTCCACAACCACCCCGACCTTCCGGAGGGGCAGCTGGCCAAGCTGCGCGCCAGCGTGGTCAACATGCGGGCGCTGGCCGATGTGGCGCGCGGCCTCGGCCCGGACGGGCTCGGCGCCTACCTGCTCCTCGGCAAGGGTGAGGAGACCACCGGCGGCCGGGACAAGGCGAGCATCCTCGCCGACACCCTGGAGGCGCTGCTCGGGGCGATCTACCTCCAGTACGGCCTGGACACGGCCGCGATCGTCATCCACCGCCTCTTCGACCCGCTGATGGCGGAGTCGGCCGGCCGGGGCGCCGCGCTGGACTGGAAGACCAGTCTCCAGGAGCTGACGGCGGCGATGGGGCTGGGCGTGCCTGAGTACCGGATCGAGGGCACCGGTCCCGACCACCTGAAGACCTTCACCGCCTGGGTGGTGGTCGCCGGCAACCGCTACGGCGGCGCCGAGGGGCGCAGCAAGAAGGAGGCCGAGCAGCGGGCCGCCGAGGCCGCCTGGCGGAACCTGACCGAGCAGGCCGAGCGGACCGCGCAGGGTGACGGCGGGGAGAGCGCCGCCCAGCCCGGCGAGTCCGGCGGCAACGGCTCCGGGCCGTCCGGCAACGGCTCCGGCCCGCACGGCGCCCCCGCGGCGGCGCGCACCGACGCCACCATCGACGCCGACGCCACCATCGACGCTGACGCCACCACCGAGGCGGCCGCCACGACCGACGCCGACGCCACGGACACGGTTGGCGACCGGGACCCGGGGCCGGCACGTGCCTGAGTTGCCCGAGGTCGAGACCGTCCGGCAGGGCCTGGCCCAGTGGGTGATCGGCCGACGGATCGATTCCGTCGAGGTGCGCCACCCGAGGGCGGTCCGGCGGCACGTGCCCGGTGGGCAGCACTTCGCCGACGTGCTGGCCGGCCGGACGATCCTCGACGTACGCCGGCGCGGCAAGTACCTCTGGCTACCGCTGGACTCGGGTGACGCGGTGGTCGGCCACCTCGGCATGTCCGGTCAGCTGCTGCTGCAACCGGCGGACGCCCCCGACGAGACGCACCTGCGGGTGCGGTTCCGGTTCGCCGACGACGGCCCGGAGCTGCGCTTCGTCGACCAGCGCACGTTCGGCGGGCTCGCGGTGAGCGAGGGCGGGGCGGAGCTGCCGGCGGAGATCGCCCACATCGCCCGGGACCCGATGGACCCGCAGTTCTCCGACGCCGGGTTCGTGGCCGGGCTGCGGCGGCGGCGCACCGAGGTGAAGCGGGCGCTGCTCGACCAGACGCTGATCTCCGGAGTGGGCAACATCTACGCCGACGAGGCGCTCTGGCGGGCCGGCCTGCACGGCGCCCGGCCGACCGACGCGCTGACCGGCCCGGCCGCGCAGCGGCTGCTCGGGCACGTACGGGACGTGCTGGGTGAGGCGATCAAGCAGGGCGGCACCAGCTTCGACGCCCTCTACGTCAACGTCAACGGCGAGAGTGGCTACTTCGACCGGTCGCTCAACGTCTACGGCCGGGAGGGCGAGCCCTGTCGCCGCTGCGGCGCGCCGATCCGCCGCGAACCGTTCATGAACCGGTCCTCGTACAGCTGCCCGCGTTGTCAGACCCGCCCCCGGGGCGCCCTGCGGGGTTGACCCTGAGCCGTCTCGGGGGCGCGGTTCGCGTGTCGGCCGGTGCCGCTCCGGGCGTACCCCCGGTGACCGTCTGATTCGCGACCGATGCCCCCACCGACGCGCCCCGATCGGGGGTCGTCCCGCCCGGGTGGACACCGGGGACGGGCCGGGGCGCTCCCGGATGTCCGCGGACGGTTCCGTCCCTAGCGTCAGCACCGGTGACATGGGCTGACGGAACAGGGGGACCCGTGATGGGGGCGAGACCGGTGACGGTCCGGCTGGCGCGGTGGAGCGCCGAACATCCGTGGCGCGCGATCGCGCTGTGGGTGGTGTTCGTGGCGGTGTGTTTCGTGGGGGGAAACGCCGCGGGCCTCAACGAGGCCACGAACTCCGACCGGGCGATCGGCGAGTCCGGCCGGGCCGGGGTGATCGTCGAGGGCGGTGACTTCCACCAGCCGGCGGTGGAGAACATCCTGATCACCGCGCGTACGGGCACGCTCGACCAGGCGGCCGCGCGGGCGGCGGCCGGCGACGCCGCGGAGCGGCTGCGGTCGGTGGTCGGGGTGGCCGAGGTGGGGCAGCCGGTGCCGGCGCGGGACGACTCCGCGCTGCTGCTGCCGATCACCATGTCCGGCGACCCGGAGACGGCGTCGGAGCGGCTGCAACCGCTGCTCGACGCCACGGCCGCCACCCAGGACGCCCACCCGCGGCTGCGCATCGAGCAGGTCGGCGGCCCGTCGGTCAACAAGGCGCTCGACGACACCCTCGGCAAGGACTTCCAGCGCGCGGAGCTGCTCAGCCTGCCGGTGACCCTGGCCATCCTGATCATCGCGTTCGGCGCGCTCATCGCGGCCGGCGTGCCGGTGCTGCTCGCGCTCTCCTCGGTGGCCGCCGCGATGGGGCTCTCCACCCTCGCCTCGCACCTGGTGCCGGCGACCGATGTCACGGCCAGCGTCATCCTGCTCATCGGCATGGCGGTCGGCGTGGACTACTCGCTGTTCTACGTGCGCCGGGAACGCGAGGAACGCGCCAAGGGACGCTCCGGCCTGGACGCCGTGGAGATCGCCGCGGAGACCAGCGGACACGCGGTCGTGGTCTCCGGCTTCGCCGTGGTCATCTCGATGGCCGGCCTGCTGCTCGCCGGTGACGCGGTCTTCTCCTCGCTCGCCGTGGGCTCCATCCTGGTGGTCGCCGTCGCGGTGACCGGCTCGTTGACCGTGCTGCCCGCGCTGCTGGCGAAGCTGGGCCGCTGGGTCGACCGCCCCCGGGTGCCGCTGCTGTGGCGGTTGACCGCGCCGCGTACCGGACGAGCCGGGGAGGCGCCGCCACGATTCTGGCCGGCCGTGCTCCGGCCCGCGCTGCGGGCGCCGGTGGCGACGCTGGTGATCTCCGTCGGCCTGCTGCTCGCCCTCGCCGCGCCCGCGCTGGGCATGAAGCTGAAGTTCCCCGGCATGGAGGACCTGCCGCGCAGCACGCCGGCGATGCAGGCGTACGACCGGTTGACCGCCGCCTTTCCCAGCAACGGCACGAGCCACACGGTCGCGGTCCGGGCGCCGGCGGCCGAGGCCGAGCGGGTGCGGGCCGCGCTGACCGACCTGGCCGGTCGGGCCGGCGGCGATCCGCTCTTCGCGCCCGTCGAGGCGGACGGCCCGAAGATCCGGGTGTCGGACGACCGGCGGGTGTCGGTGCTGGAGGTGGCCACGCCGTACGCCAGCCGCGACGATCGGGCCGTCGACTCCCTGCACCGGCTGCGGGACGATCTCGCCCCGGCCGCGCTCCGTGGTGTCCCCGGCATCGAGTACGCGGTCGGCGGTGGCGTCGCCGCCAGCGAGGACTACGCGGCGCACGTCCGGGACAAGCTCCCGCTGGTGATGGGCTTCGTGCTGGTGCTCACGTTCCTGGTGATGACGCTGACGTTCCGCTCGGTGGTGGTGGCGGTCAGCTCGATCGCGCTGAACCTGCTCTCCGCGGGCGCCGCGTACGGGCTGCTGGTGCTGGTCTTCCAGGGCGGCTGGGCGGACGACCTGCTCGGCTTCACCTCGATGGGCGCGATCGTGTCCTGGCTGCCGCTGTTCCTCTTCGTGGTGCTCTTCGGCCTGTCGATGGACTACCACGTCTTCGTGGTCAGCCGGATCCGGGAGGGGATCCGCGCCGGGATGTCCAACCGGGACGCCGTGGCGTACGGCATCACCACATCGGCCGGGGTGGTGACCAGCGCGGCGATCGTGATGGTCGGCGTCTTCTCGATCTTCGCGACGCTGAGCACGATCGACATGAAGCAGCTCGGCATCGGGCTCGCGGCGGCGATCCTGCTGGACGCCACGATCATCCGGGCGGTGGTGCTGCCGGCCCTGATGACCATGCTCGGCGACGCGAACTGGTGGGCGCCGCGCTTCCTGCGCCGCCGTCCGGCGGTCGCGCCGACCGACCCGCCGGCGTCCGCGCCGGAGCTCGTCGGCGTCCGCTGACGATCATCAGGCGGGGCCGGGCCGTACGCGCGGTCCGGCCCCGCCGCGTCGCCCGGCCTCCTGGGGCGGACACGGCCGACCGCACGGTCAGGGCAGCGCGCAGGAGATCCGCCACGCGTCGAGGGTGCGCTCCTTGCGCATGGAGGTGAAGCCGTAGCCGACGGTGGTCACGCAGAAGTCGGTGGTCGAGCCCGTGTACTCGACGTGGAAGACCGGCTTCCCCGCCTCGGTGAACGCGAGCAGCTTGGCGCACAGGCCGAGGCGTACGCACTCCTCGTTGACCGCGAAGTCGAAATCCGGGGCCAGCGCCGCGACCTGGGGCACGTCGTTGAGCAGCCCGGGGGAGAGGTCCAGGGACCGGGCGAGCGTGGCCAACCGCCGGTTGAACACCAGCTGGTCGTCGAAGCCCAGCGGAAAGCCGCTGCGGTGCAGGTAGCCGTCCGCGTCGGCGAGGACCACCGCGCCGAATCCCTTGCCTCGGCAGAGCCGCATCCGGTCCGCGAGCACCGGCTCCAGGGTGTCCCACTGCCGGACGTCGAGCCATCGGCTCCCCGGACGGTGGCCGGCCGCACCGCGTACGGTCTCGGGGAAGCGGCTCGCGTCCGCGTCGTCGGGCAGCAGCGAACCCACGTGGACCTGGCAGACGAGCCGACGGTCCCGGGCCCGCAGGTCGGCGGTCTCCGCCGTGGTCGTCCGCACCGGGTCGAGCAGGAACACGTCGGCGTCGACGTTCGGGTCGAGCGGGCCGCTCAGCTGCCACTGCCACTGCCAGTGGCGGGCCGACTCCGCCGGCCACGCCGTCGGGGCGCCCGGTGGGGTGAGCTCCACGCGGCACCCGTACACCGGGATCAGCAGGAGCAGGACGGCGCCGGCGGACAGTGCCCGGCGCAGCCGGCACCGGACGGCGCGACGCCGCAGCCGGATCCGCATCGGCAGCTCCCGGGTCCCGGGCGGCACCCGGCCGCCCCCACCGGTACGCCGCCCCCACGTCGACGTACCTCATCCGGGTGAACGAGCGCGGACCCGCCGACGACTCGCCCGGTCAGCGCGGCGTGGCGAAGACCTGCGTCCAGTACGGCCCGTTGCTGCTCGCGATGCCCACGCCGATCTCGGTGAACGCGCAGTTCAGGATGTTGGCGCGGTGTCCGGGGCTGTTCATCCAGGCGTCCATCACCGCGGCCGGCGTCTTCTGGTTCCACGCCACGTTCTCGCCGTAGGTGCGCCACGCGTAGCCCACCCGGTCGAGCCGGTCACCGGCGTCGCTGCCGTCACTGCCGGTGTGCGACATGTTCTGGTGGTCGGCCTGGTCCTGGCTGTGCCGCTGTGCCGCGGTCATCAGCTTGTCGTCGATGCCGAGGGCGCCGCAGCCGGCCTTGGCCCGCTCGGCGTTCACCAGGTCGACGATCTCGCGCGCCTGGGCGCTGACGGTGCCGCCGGCCGGGGCCGTCGTCGCGGCGGAGCTCGGCTTGGGGCTCCGGTCGACGCTGCGCCGGGACGTCGCCGTGGTGCGGGAGGGCACCGGGGTGGGCCGGTTGGTCGGGCTCGCCGACGGGGTCGGGCGGGCCGTGGTGGGCGAGGCGGTTGCGGCGGGGGCGGCCAGCGCGTCACCGGGGAACGCCTCGTCAGCGGGCGGGGCGGGCGCGGCGGCCACGGTGTCGTCGACCGCGCTCGGCTCGCCCGGACCGCCGGGGCCGCCGGGCAGGGCGAACGCGCCGACGCCGAGGCTCACCACCAGGGTGGCCGCCGCGGCGGCGCCACCGATGAGCAGCGGTCGGGGGACCCGTCGGCGGGACCGGTGCCGCCCCTGGGCGCCGCCCTGGTCGACGGTCGTGGTGCGGGGAGCGACCGGCGGGCTGATCGGGGCGGTGGCGTCGTCGACGTGCCAGGTGCCGGCGACCGGCCCACCGTCGCGCTCGCCGTACGCCGACCAGCCACCACGCGTGGGCTCGCTGTCGCGGTCGTACGCCGGCCAGGCGTCGCTCGTGGGCGCGCTCGCGTCGTACGTCGACCACGCCTCCGTGGCGGCGTCGGTGGTCCAGCCGCCGATCGGCGGCTCCGCCGGGACGCCCCCCGCGGCGGGACCGTGGTGCCGGCCGGTGGACTCGTCCGCCGCCCAGGGGTCGGTCCGCTCCGCGGACCAGTGCGTGGACGATTCGTCCCGCCAGCCACCGGCGGGGAGGTCCCGGTGCCGGCCGTCGGTCGCCCGCTCGTCCCGCGGCGCGGGCTCGGCCGCCCATCGGCCGGTCGGCTGGTCGTCCCACCCGCCCGTGGGCTCCGCCCACCGGCCGTCCGTCGGCTGGTCGTGGCGCCGGGTCTCGGCCGGCTGCTCGGGGTCGTCCCCGAACAGGTAGGCCGACCGCGGCTCCGGACGGTCGGTCAGCCAGGCCGGTTCGCCGATCGGGGATTCCGGGCGCCGGGCGGCGCCAGCCGGGTCGTTCGGGTCGGTCCTGCCGTACACGCCTCAGCCTCCAGAGGGTCGGTTGCGGGCCGGGGTGACGCTACGACTGCCCCGCGACCTGCGGCAATGTGGCTAAGGAAGAGTTAAGGGGAAGCCGGACGCCCGGGTGCGGACTTCCCGGGAACGGAGGCGTACAGTAAAGGCGTCCGGACAGAGCGTGTCCGTGCCTCGTGGCAGCCCCCCGGCAAGTGGTCAGGCCGACGCAGAGATGATCTACGGCCTGCGAGAACTTGACGAAGGGGGGGTTTGCGGCTCAATATATAAGTGTCGCCAGTCGCGCCCGGCCATGCCCAGATACAGCTGGAATGGCAGTCGCTGACACATGGGCGCGCGTTGGCCGGCCTTTCCGGCAGCGCATATCAAGGAGTCATCATGGCGAAGGCCCTCTACGGCCACGTAGGTGCAGCGCCCGACCGGCGTCTGCTCGACGAGGTCACCCGACTGCGTGCCAGGGTTCAGGCACTCGAGTTCGAGCTCACGCGTCTGCGCGCCGAGAATGATCGGCTCGCCGCCGCCGCGAGTGAGGCGGACGATCTGCTCCGGCTCGCCGAGCCCGCGCTGACCTGATCCCGGGTCGGAAAACTGAATCGCAACACGCAAAAAAGCGCGCCGTCACCTGTGTGCCGGCGCGCAGCTCTGTCTCCACGCTTTTCCGCCCCCGCAATTAATCGATCTTGGCGACGGTCCGTCTCACCGGTTCCGGAAATGGCGGCGGTCCACGCGTCGCGTGAACGATGATCGCCTTTGCCGTGGCGTACCGATGAGCAATGCATGGCCGCCCGGGCCGGCCGGTGAGCGCTGCGCGGCCCGCACCGCAGGCGGGTCGCGTGCCCGCGCCCCGGCGCCCGCGGGTTAGTCTGCGGGTTCACCAGGGGTCCGCGCAGCCGGCGACGGTACGGCGGCCACCGGACGAGGATCGGGACGTGCATCTCAAGAGCCTGACGGTGAAGGGCTTCAAGTCCTTCGCCTCCGCGACGACGTTGAAGCTGGAGCCGGGCATCACCTGCGTGGTGGGTCCGAACGGCTCCGGCAAGTCCAACGTCGTCGACGCCATCGCCTGGGTGCTCGGCGAGCAGGGCGCGAAGGCGTTGCGCGGCGGCAAGATGGAGGACGTCATCTTCGCCGGCACCGCCGGCCGCGCCCCCCTGGGCCGGGCCGAGGTGACCCTCACCATCGACAACACCGACGGTGCGCTGCCGATCGAGTACACCGAGGTGTCCATCACCCGCCGCATGTTCCGGTCCGGCGAGAGCGAATACGAGATCAACGGCGATTCCTGCCGGTTGCTCGACATCCAGGAGCTGCTGTCCGACTCCGGCATCGGCCGGGAGATGCACATCATCGTCGGCCAGGGTCGGCTCGACGGCATGCTGCACGCCAAGCCGGAGGACCGGCGCGCGTTCATCGAGGAGGCCGCGGGCGTCCTCAAGCACCGCAAGCGCAAGGAAAAGGCGCTGCGCAAGCTCGACGCGATGCAGACGAACCTCAACCGGCTGACCGATCTCACCGCCGAGCTGCGCCGCCAGCTCAAGCCGCTCGGCCGGCAGGCCGAGGTGGCCCGTCGGGCCGCCGCCATCCAGGCCAACCTGCGGGACGCCCGGCTGCGGTTGCTCGCCGACGACCTGGCGACCCTGCGCGCGACCCTGGACAAGGAGATCGCCGACGAGACCGCCCTGCGGGAGCGCCGGGAGCAGGTCGAGGCGGAGCACACCGAGGTGCAGCAGCGCCTCGGTGAGCTGGAGGCCGCCCTCGCCGAGGACGCGCCGCTGCTCGCCGCCGCCCAGGACACCTGGTACAAGCTGTCCGCGCTCCAGGAGCGGTTCCGTTCCATCGAGCAGCTCGCCCGCGAGCGGCTGCGTCACCTCAGCGCCACGCCGGACGACGAGCGCCCCGGGCGCGACCCGGACCAGTTGGAGGCCGAGGCCGAGCGGGTCCGCGAGCAGGAGGAGGAGCTGCGCGGGGCGCTCACCGACGACCAGATCCGGCTGGCCGAGGCCGTGGAGCACCGCCAGGAGCTGGAGCGGCAGCTCGCCGCCGCGGAGCGGCAGCTGGTCGCGGCGGCGAAGGCGATCGCCGACCGCCGGGAGGGGCTGGCCCGACTCACCGGCCAGGTGAACTCCGCCCGGACCCGCGCCACCACCGGTGGGGAGGAGATCGAGCGCCTCGCCGCCGCCCACGCCGACGCGATGGCCCGCGCGGAGAAGGCCCAGGCCGACCTTGACGCGGTGGCCGAGCAGTCCACCGAGGCGGACCGCGACAACGCCGACCTGGACACCCGGCACGCCGAGGCGGTGGCCGTGCACGAGCGCGCCCAGGCGGCCGTCCGGTCGCTGTCCGACGCCGAGCGCGCCGCGGAGAAGGACGCCGCCACCTGGAAGGCCCGCGAGGAGGCCCTCGCGCTCGGCCTGCGACGCAAGGACGGCGCCGGCGCGCTGCTCGCCCGCGCCGGCGACGTGCCCGGCCTGCTCGGCAGCCTCTCCGGACTGCTCACCGTCGCGCCCGGGCACGAGGCAGCCCTCGCCGCCGCGCTCGGCGGGCTGGCCGACGCGGTCGCCGTCAGCGGTGTGGACGAGGCGGTCGAGGCGATGCGACTGCTGAAGATCTCCGACGCCGGCCGGGCCGGGCTGCTGGTGGGCAGCCCGGCAGGCCCCGGCATGGACGGACCCGCCGACGCGCTGCGACCCAAACTGCCCGACGGCGCGCAGTGGGCCCCGGACCTGGTGGAGTGCGGCGACCAGCTCCGGCCGGCGGTGCACCGGGCGTTGCGTGACGTCGTCCTCGTCGAGGACCTCGCCGCCGCCGCCGAACTGGTGGGCGTCAACCCGGAGCTGCGGGCGGTCACCCCGGACGGCGACGTCGTCGGGGCGTACGCGGCGGCCGGCGGGTCGGCCAAGGCACCCAGCTTCATCGAGGTGCAGGCCGCCGTCGAGGAGGCCCGCACCAACCGGATCGCGGCCGAACACACCGCCGCCGAGCTGCGCGACCAGCTGGTCGAGGCGCGCGCCGAGGTGGCCGTCGCCAAGGAGGCGGTGCAGCACGCCGCGGCCGCGAAGCGGGAGGCGGAGAGCCATCGCAACGCCGCCGCCCGCCGCCTGGCCGAGCTGGGCGCGGCCGCCCGTTCGGCGAAGGCGGAGACCGACCGGCTCGGCGAGTCCCGGGCGCGCGCCGAGGCCGCCCGCGAGCGTGACCTGCTGGCCCTGGCCGAGTTGGAGGAGCGGCTGCGGCTGGCCGAGGAGACCCCGGTCGACGCCGAGCCGTCCACCGAGGAGCGGGACCAGCTCGCCGCGATGGTGCCGCAGGCCCGACAGAACGAGATGGAGGTGCGGCTGGCGGTGCGTACCGCCGAGGAGCGGGTCTCCTCGATCGCCGGCCGCGCCGACTCGCTGCGCCGACAGGCCACCGCGGAGCGGGCCGCGCGGGAGCGCGCCGCGGCCCGGCGGGCCGCCCGCACCCGGGGCGCCGCGATCGCCCGGGCCGTCGCCGGTGGCGCCCGCGAGGCGCTGACCCGGCTCACCACGTCGATCGCCACCGCCGAGCAGCAGCGCGACGAGGTGGCGCGCGAGCGCGCCGCTCGGGAGGCCGAGCTCCAGGAGGTACGCGGAGCGGCGAAGCGGCTCGGCGGTGAGCTGGAGCGGCTGACCAGCCAGGTGCACCGCGACGAGGTCGCCCGCGCCGAGCAGCGGCTGCGCATCGAGCAGTTGGAGGCGAAGGCCGCCGAGGACTTCGGCCTCGACGTGGAGACCCTGGTCGCCGAGTACGGCCCCGGCCAGCCGGTGCCGCCGACGCAGGCCGACGTCGCCGCCGCCGAGCGGGACGGCCTGCCGGTGCCCGAGCCGGTCCGCTACGAGCGGCCGGTGCAGGAGAAGCGGGCCGCGAAGGCGGAGCGGGAGCTGGCCCTGCTCGGCAAGGTGAACCCGCTGGCGCTGGAGGAGTTCGCCGCGCTGGAGGAGCGCTACAAGTTCCTGTCCGAGCAGCTGGAGGACCTCAAGGCCACCCGGCGGGACCTGCTCACCGTCGTCAAGGACGTGGACGACCGGATCCTGGAGGTGTTCGCCAGCGCGTTCGCCGACACCGCCCGGGAGTTCGAGCAGGTCTTCACGGTGCTCTTCCCCGGCGGCGAGGGCCGGCTGGTGCTCACCGACCCCGACGACCTGCTCACCACGGGTGTGGAGGTGGAGGCCCGGCCGCCCGGCAAGAAGATCAAGCGGCTGTCGCTGCTCTCCGGCGGCGAGCGGTCGCTGACCGCGGTGGCCATGTTGGTGGCGATCTTCCGCGCGCGACCCAGCCCGTTCTACATCATGGACGAGGTGGAGGCGGCGCTCGACGACGTGAACCTCGGCCGGCTGATCACACTGCTGGCGCAGCTGCGGGAGAAGAGCCAGCTCATCGTCATCACGCACCAGAAGCGGACGATGGAGGTCGCCGACGCGCTCTACGGGGTGACCATGCGCGGCGGCGTCACCCAGGTCATCAGCCAGCGGCTCAACCGGGCCGACGACGAGGACGAGCGGCAGGGCCGCGGCGAGGAGAACGGGTAGTGGCTCGGGAACGCGCGACGGCGCTCCTGGTGGATTTCGACGGCGTCGTACGGCGCTTCGACCCGGCGGTGGCCGCCGGGGTGGAACAGCGGTACGGCCTCGCCGAGGGGGTGCTCACCGAGATCGCCATGCAGTGGGGGCGGCTCCAGCCGGTGCTCACCGGACAGGTCAGCCACGCCGACTGGATGACCAGCGTCGCCGACGCGCTGGCCGAGCCGGTGGGCAGCCCGGAGCGGGCCCGGGCGGCGGTCGAGGAGTGGCAGACCTACCGGGGCGAGATCGACGCGGAGGTGCTCGGCTTCGTCCGGGAGGCGCGGGCCGCCGGCATCCGGGTCGGGCTGGCCACCAACGCCACCGACCGGCTCGACGACGACCTGGCCGCGCTCGACCTGACCGACGAGTTCGACGCGGTGGTCAGCTCGTACCGGCTCGGCGTGAACAAGCCGGCGAAGGAGTACTTCCAGGCGGCCTGCCAGGCCCTCGCCACCCCACCGGACCGGGTGCTGTTCACCGACGACGAGGACTGGTCGGTGCGGGGCGCCCGCGTCGCCGGGCTCTCCGCCCACCGCTGGACGGGCCCCGGCGACCTGCGCTACCTGCGGGCGGCGCTGGCGTACTGAGCGGGCGGCCGGGCGTGGTCAGGGGCCGCAGGTCCCTTCCCGGGTGTCGCCGGGCGGGACCGGCGCCGGTCAACGCACGCCCGGCACCTCGCTCACCGTGAACGGCGGCGTGGGCGTCTCGGCGTTGAGCTGGCTGTTGACCCACAGCAGGCGGCCACCGTCGCGGGCGAGGGTGGTCGGCGACTGGGCCAGCGGCGCCGGTCGCGACTGCCGGACCACCCGCGCCGTCCGTCGGTCCGCGTCGAGGACCGCCACGTTGACCGCGAAGCTCCAGCCGCCGTGCCCGTCGGGGAAGTTCACCACCCCGTAGAGCCGGTCGCCCTCCAGCAGCAGCCCGTCGGCGCCCATCTGCCCGCCGCTCACCCGCACCACCGTCGCGGTACGCCCCCGCAGGTCGACCCGGTGCAGACGTTCGCTTCCCGGCTCGCCGGTGCCCTGGTCGGCGACGAGCGCGTACCGGCCGTCCGGGGTGACCGCGATGCCGTTCAGGAAGCCCGGAGCGGCGGCGAAGTCCGCCGGGGTGAGCCACGGGGTGAGGTCGCCGATCCGCGTGCGGTCGAGGGGGGCCCGCCACACGGTCCCGGTCGCCGAGTCGGTGACGTAGACGGCGTCGTCGGTCACCGCCACGTCGTTGAGGGCGGCGTCGGTGGCCGCCACCCGCCGGGCGAGCAGCGTGCCGTCCGGGGCGTGCACGAAGAGCGTGCCGGTCACCCAGCCGGCGACGAAGAGGCGGCCGTTCCGGTCCGGGCGCACCCCGGCCGCGCTCGTCCGACCGTCCCCGCCGGCCGGCAGGAACGGCCGAAGCGCGGGCCGGGCGGTGTCGCCCCGGTAGACGGCGCCGGTGGTCACGCTGGTGACGTAGATCGTGCCGTCGGCTGTGACGGCGACGCCCTCGGGGCGTACGTCCGGCTCGTGGGTGACGACGTAGCTGTCCGGGCGTTCCCGGTCGGGGATGGGGGAGGGTCCGGCGGCGACGGTCAGGACGGTGAGCGCGGCGACGGCCGCCGCGAGGAAACTCGTCATGCGCGAAGGATCGGCGCGGGTCCGTCCACACTCCACACCCTTTCGGGCTGGCGTGAAGGGCGGCTAGCGTCGGCCGCATGTTGACCCTGCACCTGAACGCGACGGACCTCAGCCGCACCACCGTGCGATCCGCGCCGTCGGTGCTGATCGAGCTGGCCGCCGCCGGTCAACGCCTCTTCCAGGCCACCGTGCCGGAGCACCTGGCGCAGTGGCGGGCCCGCACCCGGGCCGCGCTCCGCCCGGCCATGCGGCCGTACCTGGACCTGTGCCGCCTGGCGTGGTGGCTGCCGGACTTCGTCACCCCGCCCGGCCTCGGCAGCGACTTCCGCACGTCGCTCGACGAGGTGGCGGCCACCCCCGCCGAGCGGCTGGCGGCGGAGCTGCGGCCCCGCCTGGACGCCGGTGACCTCCCGGCGCGGGTCGGCCCGCTGGCGTCGGGGGACGCGGCGGCCCGGCGGGAACTGCTGGCGGCGATGACGGCGTTCCACGCGGTGGCGGTGGCCCCGTACTGGTCGACGGTCGGCGCGGCGGTGCAGGCCGACCGAGCCGTACGCGGACACGCGCTGGTGGACGCCGGGATCGACCGGGTGCTGCGTGATCTCAGCCCGCACCTGTCCTGGCGTTCCGCCGGCTCCACCTACCAGTTGTCGTACGAGTGCGCGTTCGGCACGGAGTTGGACGTGGTGCCGGACGGTCGGGGTGTGACGCTGGTCCCGGCCTACTTCCTGCCGCACCCGTGCGTGCTCGACGACCCGGCCGGGCCGCTCGTCCTCGCCTACCCGATCCGCCCGAGCCGGCGCGAGCTGACCACCGCCGAGCCCTTGGCGAACCTGCTGGGACGGACCCGGGCGGCGGTGTTGGGCGTGATCGCCGATGGGCCGAGCACCTCGCAGGTCGCCCGGGCGCTCGGCATCTCGGTCGCCTCGGCCAGCCAGCACGCCTCGACGCTGCGGGCGGCCGGGCTGATCACGTCCCACCGCAACGGTGTCGCCGTGCTGCACGCGCTCACCCCGCTCGGCGCGCACCTGCTGCGGGCCGGGCAGGTCAGTCCCCGGTGACGCCGTCGAGGCGCTCGCGGATCAGGTCGGCGTGGCCGTTGTGCCGGGCGTACTCCTCGATCATGTGGGTGTAGACCCAGCGCAGGTTGAAGGTGCGGCGCTTCGGGGTCTTCTCGGTGAAGGTCTCGTCGAGGGAGTGACCGGCGGCCGCGGCCCGGGCCAGCTCGACCTCGCGGTGGAAGGTCGCGAAGTCGGCCTCGGCGTCGGTGCCGGTCACGTCGAAGTCGGCGTCCGGTTGCTCGGGGGTGAAGTAGGGGTAGTCGACGGTCTCGCCGGCGAAGTTGTCCCGGAACCACCAGGCCTCCACCTCGGCCAGGTGGCGGACGAGCCCGAGCAGGGTGAGCCCGGACGGCTCGACGCTCGGTGTGGTCAACTGGTCGGCGGTCAGGCCGGCGCACTTCAGCAGCAGGGTCTGCCGGTGGTAGTCGAGCCAGCCCTCCAGCATGGTGCGCTCGTCGGCGACGAGGGGCTCGGGCGTGCGGGTGATCTCGGGTGCTCTCCAGGTCATCCGGACATGATCGCCGGGAGGTCCGACAGCGGGCGACCGGTTATCAGGGCACCACGACGACCGGCCAGCGGCCGGCGCGGACCAGTCGGGTGGCCACGGAGCCGACCAGCCGGTGGCCGGCCTGTTCGGAGGAGCCCACCACCACCAGGTCCGCGTGGAACTCGTCGGCCGCGTCCCGCAGTTCGGTGTACGCGTCGCCGCGCCGGCAGACGAACGTGATCGGCAGGCCCAGCTCCTCGGCGCCCCGCCGGATGTCCCGGCGCAGCTCGGCGGCGAGCTCGTCCTGTGCGCGCCGCACCGCCCCGGCGTCCACGCCGGGCATCATGGCGGTGAGCCCGTTCGGGGCGCTGACGAAGACGACGACGAGGGCCGATCCCTGGCGGCGAGCGAGGCCGGCGGCGTACCAGCCGGCGCGCTCCGAGGTGCGGGTGCCGTCGACGCCGACCAGCACCACGCGGGGTCCGTCGGTGCCGCGCTCGAACGGCAGGGGTCGGGCCTCCGGGCCGTACTCCTCCCGGTCGGGTGCTCCCACGCTCACGGCCGCCTCCCCCTTCGCGTCGCCGGTCTCCACTGTCGCTCGGGTCGGGACGGACGGGTAGGGGCCCGTGCCGTCGGCCTCCTGGTAACCATAGGACTCGTTGCCTGAAGCAACAACATGCCGAACGGGAAGAATGTTCCGGACATTGATTCGGTCTCGCCCCCGTAGGCGCGGCGTGCCCGGGGCGGGTCAGGACCAGGCGTCGTTGAAGCGGCCCAGCAGCCGCGCGAACTCCGCCACGTCCTCGACCGGCCAGCTCTCCAGCGTGCCCCGGATGTGCCCCATCCGGGCGGCCCGCGCCGCGTCGAAGCGGCGCTGCCCCTCCTCGGTGAGGCTCAGCTGCGCGGCCCGCCCATCGGTCGGATCGGGGATGCGGCGCACCAGGCCGAGCGTCTCCAGCCCGCGGATCTGCCGGCTGAGCGTCCCCTTGCCGATCCCCAGCCGGGTGGACAGGTCGGTGAGCCGGATCGAATCGCACCGGCGCAGCCAGAGCAGCAGTCCGTAGGCGTTCGGTTCCAGGTTCGGGTGCACCTCGCGGGCGACATCCCACGAGACGGCCCGGCCGCGCCGCAGCAGTGCGGTCAGCTCATGCTCGACCGCCCGCAGCGTCTCCGCGTGCTGCTCGTCCACGGCGTAGAGAGTACGGCGTCCCGCTCAGGACCCGCCTGCCAGCCGCTGCCGCATGACCGGGCGCAGGTGTCCGTCACTCGTCGTGCCCTCCACGGTCACCTCGGCGCGGCGGCCCTGGTGGACGAGGGTGGCCACGGCGTTGCCGAAGTACGGCCCGGCCAGCTTGCGCCAGCGCACCCCGGGACGGCGAACGCCGGCGGAGCGGGCGAGCGCCCGGGTCGCGGCGGCCGGACCCGCCGACCAGCCGAGCCGCATCAGCGGACGCATCCCGGCCGGCACCTGGTTGTGGATCGGCGAGCAGGTCAGCTGGTGCACGGGGGTGGTCACCGCGGGGTCGTCGAACCGGGCCCGGGCCACGTACGAGTGGTGCACGTCACCGGAGAGCACGCTGATCGAGGCCGGTGGCGCGTAGGCGGGTCCGGCGCCGACCCGCTCATCCGGGGCACCCGGGGTGCCGCTGCCGATTCGGGCGAACGTGGCACCGAGCGCCTCGAACGACCGGCGGAACGCCGCCCAGTGCTCCAGGTCCAGCGCCCGGCGCAGCTTCTCGCCCAACCGGGCCGCCCAGGGGCGCCGGGAGTCCGCCAGCCGCTCGTTCCACGCCTCGACGTGGTGGATGCCGGGTGGCAGCAGCCAGGGCAGCGACGCGCCGACCACCAGGTGGTCGTAGACGCCGTGCGCCTGGTCGAGGAACCAGGACCACTCGCCCGGCGGCAGCATCGCCCGGTTGCCCGGATCGAGCACCCGGCTGCACCGGTTGTCCAGCATCACCAGGCGGGTGCGGCCCAGGTCGAGCGCGTAGCTCCACTGGTACTGCACGGCCCGCCACCGCTCGGTGTCGTGCGCCAGGTCGGCCTCCTGGTCGACCCGCTGCCCGAACTCGCGCAGCACCCCGGTCGCGTCCTCGGCCGCGGAGACCTTGGCGAACACCGGGTCGGCGGCGAGCTCGTCCGGCGCGAGGTTGCCCAGGTGCTGGTAGACCCAGTAGGAGGCGAGCCCGCTGCCGATCCGCTCCGCCCACCACGGCTGGGACCGCGCGTCCGACCGCCACGACGCGGACGTGTTCCAGTCGTCGATGATCTCGTGGTCGTCGAAGATCATGACGCTCGGCACGGTGGAGAGCAGCCAGCGGATCTCCGGATCGCGCCAGGACTCCAGGTAGAGCTTCGTGTACTCGTCGAAGCTGACCACCTGGTCGGCCGGGGCGCCCGTCGGCCGCCGGCGGCGTCGCTTGAGCAGCCGGCGGACCGTGGGCGAGGTGACGTCCGCGTAGACCTGGTCGCCGAGCAGCACCAGCAGGTCGGGGTGCGCGTCCGGCGCGGGGTCGGCCATCAGCCGCCGGGCGTACGCGTCCAGGGCGTCGGGTGGGAGCTTGCGGGTGGTGGCGTGCTGGGTGGTCTCCCGGCACGACCCGAAGATCAGCCGGACCGGCTGGTCCCGGTCGTCGGCGGCGCGGGTGCGGATCACGCTCGGCGGGAAGCTCGACCCGGGCTCCGGCCACACCAGCTCGTCGTCGATCAGCACCTCGTAGGTGGTGGCGCTGTCCGGGGTCAGGCCCTCGACGACCACCAGCGCGTAGTGGTGGTCGTACGCGGTGAAGGTGGGCGCGCTGCCGCCGGCGCCGTCGGCGGTGCGGACGGTGACCACGGCGGGCGCCGCCGTCTCGACCCAGACGGTGGCCCGCGTGCCGACGACCCGACGCAGCAACGGGCCGATGAGCAGATGTGCGGCGGGCATGGCGCGACCTCCGAAGGGTGAGCGGACCTCATCTTTACTACCCGGCCGGCCGTCGCACCACTGCTGGCTGTGACCGAGCCTACCCTCGGCCCGTCGGGGCTTCCGGGTGCCGTGATTGGGACGCCGTCGCCGACATCTGACAGGATTTCGGCATGACGGATTACCTCCTCATCGCGATCGCCCTGCTCGGGGTGCTGATCCTCGGCGCCGTCGGTCTGGTCGCACCGCGCCTGCGCCGCCGCCAGGAGCCGCCGCTGCCGACGACGGAGGTCGAGACACGGGCGGAGGAGGACCTGGCCGGCCCGCCGGTCGAGGCGCCGGAGGCCGAACTGTCCACCGGCGTGCTGGTCGAGCCGCCGCCGGTGATCGAGGCGCCGGCGCCGGCGCTGGAGGTCCCGGAGCCGACCGCCGGGCGGCTGGTCCGGCTGCGCACCCGCCTGTCCCGCTCGCAGAACGTCTTCGGCAAGGGCCTGCTCGGCCTGCTCACCCGGGACCACCTGGACGAGGACACCTGGGAGGAGATCGAGGACAGCCTGATCACCGCAGACGTCGGCATCGACGCCACCCGGGAGATCGTCGACCGGCTGCGGGAGCGCACCCGGGTGCTGGGCACCCGCTCCGCCGCGGAGCTGCGCGCACTGCTCGCCGCCGAGCTGGTCAACGCGCTCGACCCGACGCTGGACCGCGCGCTGCGCACCGAGCGTAAGGACGGCGTACCGGCCGTCCTGCTCGTCGTCGGCGTCAACGGCGCCGGCAAGACCACCACCTGCGGCAAGATCGCCCGGGTGCTGGTCGCCGACGGCCGCAGCGTCGTGCTCGGCGCGGCCGACACGTTCCGCGCCGCCGCCGCCGACCAGTTGGAGACGTGGGCCGGGCGGGTCGGCGCCGAGACGGTACGCGGCCCCGAGGGCGCCGACCCGGCCAGCGTGGCCTTCGACGCGGTGCGCCGCGGCATCGACAGCGGGGTCGACACCGTGCTGATCGACACCGCCGGCCGGCTGCAGAACAAAGTCGGCCTGATGGACGAGCTGGGCAAGGTCAAGCGGGTGGTGGAGAAGCACGGCCCGATCGACGAGACGATCCTCATCCTGGACGCCACCACCGGGCAGAACGGCCTGGAGCAGGCCCGCGTCTTCACCGAGGTCGTCAACGTGACCGGCGTGGTGCTCACCAAGCTCGACGGCACCGCGAAGGGCGGCATCGTGATCGCGGTGCAGCGCAAGCTCGGCATCCCGGTGAAGCTGGTCGGCCTCGGTGAGGGGCCGGACGATCTGGCGCCGTTCGACCCGGCGCAGTTCGTCGACGCGCTGCTGGGCACCGAAGCCGCCGCACGGGACGCGTAGTCTCGGGTGACGACCGACGATCGCGCGTACGCGGGCTGGCGCGACCCGAGCCACCCCTCGCAGCGCCTGGGGAGACCGTACGTGACGTCACAGGAGATCCCGCTGCACGGCGGGAACGTGAGCACCGTGGTCCGGGTCGGCGACACGGTCCGGCGCAACGCCGGGCCCTGGACGCCCTCCGTGCACGCCCTGCTGCGGCACCTGGAGTACGTGGGCTTCACCGGCGCGCCCCGCGCCCTCGGCATGGACGAGCGCAACCGCGAGGTGCTGTCGTACCTGGAGGGGGAGTGCGGCGAGTATCCGCTCGCCCCGCACTGGGTGACCGACGAGGCGCTGGTGACCGTCGCCACCATGCTGCGCATGTTCCACGACGCCCAGTACGGCTTCGCCCCGCCGCCGGGTGCGGTCTGGCGCTCGTTCGGGCCGCCGCCGCCGGACACCGAGGTGATCTGCCACCACGACGCCGCCCCGCACAACGTCATCTGGCGGCCGGACGGCACCCTCGGGCTGATCGACTTCGACCTCGCGTCGCCCGGCTCGCGGATCTACGACGTCGCGTACGCGGCCTGGACCTGGGTGCCGATCTTCTCCGACCGGGACTCGATCACCCTCGGCTGGAAGCGTCCGGACCGGCCCCGACGGCTGCGCCTGTTCGCCGACGCGTACGGGCTGATCCCCCGGGACCGGCACCGGCTGATCCGGACCATCCGCAAGCGGATCGTCGACCACGTCGAGGGGATCCGCCGGATGGCGGCCGCCGGCGAGCCGGCGTTCGTCCGGATCGTGCACAAGGGTCACCTTCGCCGCCCGATGCGCGACCTGCGGCTGCTCGACTACGAGCGGCACGCCCTGGAGCACGCGCTGCGCTGACCGGAGCGGTGGATCGCGCCGGCCGGTCGGACGTCGACGTCCGCCGTACGGCCGATCCGCCGCTGTCCATGTCGCCTACCGGGCAACCCTCTTCACACGTCCGAAACAACCCGTCACCGAACGGAAACCGGCGCGCGCCCTTCGGTGAAACAGCCGGCTACCAAGCTTCCGCGCAACCGGCATACGGGCGACGCTGCCCCGGAAGCCGCGAAGGAGGGAACTTCACTTTGGGAGGCCAGCGTGCCTGAAGCACCGACGATCGACTCCGGCAACACCGTATGGCTGCTGGTGTCGACCGCGCTCGTGCTCCTTATGACACCGGGACTGGCGCTGTTCTATGGCGGCCTGAACCGGGCCAAGGGCGTACTCAACATGATGATGATGAGCTTCACGGCGATCGGGCTCATCAGTGTTCTGTGGTGGTTCTACGGCTTCAGCATCGCCTTCGGGACCGATGCGAAGGGCATCATCGGTAACCCGACCACGTACCTCGGTACCAAGACGTTCCTCGCCGAGACCGACCTCTGGGGCGCGACGGCGGAGAACCCCAGCGGCATCGGCGTGCCGCTGTACGTCTTCATGGCCTTCCAGATGGTCTTCGCGGTGATCACCGTCGCGCTGATCAGCGGCGCGATCGCGGACCGGGCCAAGATCGCCGGCTGGCTGCTGTTCGCCTTCGGCTGGGCGACCCTGGTCTACTTCCCGGTCGCGCACTGGGTCTGGGGCGGCGGCTTCCTCGGCGCCGGTGACGGCCACATCAAGGCGCTGGACTTCGCCGGTGGCACCGCGGTGCACATCAACGCCGGTGCCGCGGCCCTGGCCGTCGCGCTGGTGCTCGGCAAGCGGCTGGGCTGGCCGCGGGAGGGCATGAAGCCGCACAACATCCCGCTGGTCGCGCTCGGCGCCGGGCTGCTGTGGTTCGGCTGGTTCGGGTTCAACGCCGGCTCCGAGCTGACCGTCGACTCCGTCGCCGGGCTCGCCTTCATCAACACGCAGCTGGCCACCGCGGCAGCGGTGCTGGGCTGGATCGTCGTCGAGTGGATCAAGGACCGGAAGCCGACGATGGTCGGCGCCTCCTCCGGCGCGATCGCCGGTCTGGTCGCGATCACCCCGGCCTGCGGCTTCATCGCCCCCTGGGCGGCGGTGCTGCTCGGCCTGGTCGCCGGCGCGGTCTGCGCGCTCGCGGTCAGCCTGAAGTACAAGCTGGGCTACGACGACTCGCTCGACGTGGTCGGCGTGCACTTCGTCGGCGGCTGGATCGGCTCGCTCTGGCTGGGCCTGTTCGCCACCAACTCGGTCAACTCCGCCATCACCGACGCGATCGGCGCCTCCGACGGCCTCTTCTACGGCGGCGGCATCACCCAGCTGGGCCGGCAGGCCCTGGCCGGTCTGATCGTGACCGTCTGGTCGTTCGGCATCGCCTGGCTGATCGCCTTCGCGATCGACAAGACCATGGGCTTCCGGGTCCGCTCGGAGGACGAGGTCAGCGGCATCGACATCGCCGAGCACGCCGAGAGCGGCTACGACCTCTCCCCGGCGGGTGGCGGCAGCGGCGGCGCGTTCGCGATGGCGGGCATCGCTTCGAGCGGCGCGAAGCCCGTGGCGGACGGGCCCGCCGAGCAGGTCACCGAGAAGGTCGCCGGTTAACGTTCCTGGGATGGAGGGGTTGGACATGAAACTGGTGACCGCGGTCATCAAGCCCTACCAGCTGGACGCGGTGAAGGAGGCCCTGCACGCCCTCGGGGTGGCCGGGCTGACCGTCAGCGAGGTCCAGGGGTACGGGCGGCAGAAGGGGCACACCGAGGTCTACCGGGGTGCCGAGTACACCGTCGAGTTCCTGCCCAAGATCCGGGTCGAGGTGCTCACCGACGAGATCGACGTCGAGAAGGTCGTCGACGCGATCGTCGCCGCCGCCCGCACCGGCAAGATCGGCGACGGGAAGGTCTGGGTGACCGGCGTCGAGGAGGTCGTCCGGGTCCGCACGGGCGAGCGCGGCCTCGACGCCCTCTAGGAAGACAGCGATGACCTCGTTGGCCGGACGGTCCGCGCCGGGGAACCCCACTCCCGCTGGCGTCGACCGCCCGGCCGACGGGGTCGTCGGCGTTTCCGGCGTCGGCGCGTCGGCACGGCAGCGGCGGGCCGCCGCGTACGACGCCTTCCTCGCACCGCTGTTGCCGCCCCGCCCCGGGGTGGCCCTGCTCGCCGTCGGCGGCCTCGGCCGGCGGCAGTGCGCCCCGCACGGCGACCTCGATCTGGTGCTGCTGCACGCCGGGGTGCGCGGCGTCGACGAGTTGGCCGCCGCGATCTGGTACCCCGTGTGGGACGCCGGCCTGCGCCTCGACCACTCCGTCCGCACCGTCGCCGAGGCGCTGTCCGTGGCGCAGGACGACGTGAAGGTCGCCCTCGGGCTGCTCGACGCCCGACTGGTCGCCGGCGACCCGGCCCTCGCCGACGCTCTGATCGGCACCGCCGCGGACCACTGGCGGCGCACCGCCATCCGCCAACTTCCGCACCTGCGGGAGATCACCACCGCCCGCTGGGCCGCCCACGGCGAACTCGCCTTCCTGCTCGAAGGGGACCTCAAGGAGGCGGCCGGCGGGCTGCGCGACGTCGGCATACTGCGTGCCATCGCGACGGCCGGCGTCACCGACGCGCTGCGTCCCGCCGTCCGGGCCGCCCACCTGCGGCTGCTCGACGTGCGGGACGCCCTGCACGAGCAGGTCGGCCGCCGGGTCGACCGGCTGGTCGCCCAGGAGCGCGACGGCGTGGCCGCCCTGCTCGACCTGGACGACGGTGACGCGCTGCTGCGCCGGGTGGCCGGCGACGCCCGTACCGTCAGCCACGCCCTGGACGACGCGTTCCGCGCCGCCGACCGGCTGCGCGGCGGCCGATCCCGGGCCGGCCTGCGCCCGGTGCGCCGCCCGGTGGCCCGGGACGTGGTGGAGCACGACGGGGAGCTGGTGCTCGCCCGGACCGCGATCGGCGCCCGGCCGGATCCGAGCCTGTCCCTGCGTGTCGCCGCCGCCGCGGCGACCACCCGCCTGCCGATCGCGCGGGCGACCTGCGAGTGGTTGGCCGCGTACTGCCCGCCGCTGCCCACGCCGTGGCCGGCGGACGCGCGGGCCGCCCTGTTCACCCTCCTCGGCGCGGGCCCCGGGCTGGTGCCGGCCTGGGAGACCTGCGACCGCTACGGCCTGGTCGACGGGTGGCTGCCCGAGTGGACCCGGCTGCGCAGCCTGCCGCAGCACAACCCGGTCCACCGGTTCACCCTCGACCGGCACCTGGTGCAGGCCGCCTACGAGGCGAGCCGGCACTCTCGCGACGTGGAGCGCCCGGACCTGCTGCTGCTCGGCGCCCTGCTGCACGACATCGGCAAGGGCCTGCCGGGTGACCACAGCACGGTCGGCGCGCCGATCGCCGAGGCGGTGGCTGCCCGGATCGGCCTGCCGGAGCCGGAGGTGGCGCTCATCGGCACCCTGGTCCGGCTGCACCTGCTGCTGCCCGACGTGGCGACCCGCCGCGACCTCGCCGACCCGGTCACCATCTCCGGCGTCGCCGAGGCGGTCGGCGACCCGGCCACCCTCGACCTGCTGCACGCCCTGGTGCGCGCCGACGCGGCGGCGACCGGCCCGGCCGCCTGGTCGGACTGGAAGGGACGGCTCATCGCCGAGTTGGTGGGCCGGGTGCGTACGGCGCTCGACACCGGGGCGCTGCCGGCCCCGCCCGCGCCCGACCCGGCGCTGCTCGCCGAGCCGCTGCCGGTCGTCCACCTCACCGGGGACCGGGTGGCGGTGGCCGCTGCCGACCGGCGCGGCCTGCTGGCCACGGTGGCCGGTTGTCTGGCCCTGCACCGGCTGGAGGTGATCTCCGCGGACGCGTCGGCGGTCGACGGCCGGGCCCTGGTCGAGTGCCGGGTGCAGCCCCGCTACGGCCTCGCCCCCGACTCCGTCGCGCTCAGCGCCGACCTGCGCCGGGCGCTCGTCGGGGACGTGTCGGTGATCCAGCGGTTGCGGGGTCGGGCCCTGGCCGCGCGGGGCTCCGGTGCCGCCCCCCGCGTCGTCTGGCACCGCGAGGCGGCCACCGACGCGGTGCTGCTGGAGCTGCGCGCCGCCGATGCCGCCGGGCTGCTCTACCGGGTCACCTGCGCCCTCGACGAGGCCGGCGCCGAGGTCCGCGCGGCCCGCATCTCCACCCTCGGCGGTTCCGTGGTGGACGCCTTCTACCTCGTCGGCGGCTGGCCCGACGACGCCACCCGGGACCGGCTGGAGAGCGCCGTCCTCGCCGCCGTCTGACCGCGCCGGCACCGGTCAGGCTGCGGTGGCCGCCCGGCGGGCCGGAGGCCGCTGCCCGCCGGTGCCGGGGCTGGGCCGGCGCGGAAGCGCGGGTGTCGGCGGCGGGCTACCCTAGCGGGGGCCGGACTCTTCGGAGCCGGCCGCCCTGTGCCCGCCAAAACACTGACAAACGGGATGTTCGCGTGTTTGACACCTTGAGTGACCGCCTCTCCGGGATCTTCACCAAGCTCCGCGGCAAGGGCCGGCTCACCGACGCCGACATCGACGCCACCGCGCGCGAGATCCGTCTCGCCCTGCTGGAGGCGGATGTCGCGCTGCCGGTCGTCAAGGGCTTCATCGCCAACGTCAAGGAGCGGGCGCGCGGGGCGGAGGTCTCCCAGGCGCTCAACCCGGCCCAGCAGATCGTCAAGATCGTCAACGACGAGCTGATCAACGTCCTCGGTGGCGAGGGGCGGCGGCTGCAGTTCGCCAAGCAGCCACCGACGGTGATCATGCTGGCCGGTCTCCAGGGTTCCGGTAAGACCACCCTCGCCGGCAAGCTGGCCCGCTGGCTCAAGGCCCAGGGGCACCAGCCCCTGCTGGTCGCCGCCGACCTCCAGCGTCCCAACGCCGTCGGGCAGCTCCAGGTGCTCGGTGGCCGCGCCGGCGTCGAGGTCTACGCCCCGGAGCCCGGCAACGGCGTCGGCGACCCGGTGCAGGTAGCCCGGGCCTCGATCGACCACGCCCGCCGGGCCGCCCGCGACATCGTCATCGTCGACACCGCCGGCCGGCTCGGCATCGACGCCGAGATGATGCAGCAGGCCGCCGACATCCGCGACGCCGTCCAGCCGGACGAGGTCATCTTCGTCATCGACGCGATGGTCGGTCAGGACGCCGTCCGCACCGCCGAGGCGTTCCGCGACGGCGTCGGCATCACCGGCGTGGTCCTCTCCAAGCTCGACGGCGACGCCCGCGGCGGTGCCGCGCTCTCCGTCCGCGAGGTGACCGGTCAGCCCATCCTGTTCGCGTCCACCGGCGAGAAGCTCGAAGACTTCGACATCTTCTACCCCGACCGGATGGCGAGCCGGATCCTCGGCATGGGCGACGTCCTCACTCTGATCGAGCAGGCCGAGCAGGCCTTCGACGCCGATCAGAAGGAGAAGATGACCGCCAAGCTGATGGGCGGCGAGCAGTTCACCCTGGAGGACTTCCTCGACCAGCTCATCGCCGTCCGCCGGATGGGGCCGATCGCCAACGTGCTGGCCATGATGCCGGGCATGGGGCAGATGAAGGACCAGCTCGCCGAGCTGGACGACAAGCACTTCGACCGGGTCACCGCGATCATCCGCTCGATGACCCCGGGCGAGCGCAGCAACCCCAAGATCATCAACGGCTCGCGGCGGGCGCGCATCGCCAACGGCTCCGGCGTCACCGTCATGGACGTCAACCAGCTGCTCAACCGCTTCGCCGACGCGCAGAAGATGATGAAGCAGATGGGCGGCATGATGGGGCTGCCCGGCGGCCGGCGCAAGGCGACCAAGTCGCCGAAGAACAAGCGCAAGGGCACCAAGGGCGGCGGTCGGCCGCGCACCGGGGCCGGAATGCCCGGCGGCTTCCCGGGCGGCATGCCGCAGCTGCCCGCCGGGATGGACCCGAACGAGCTCGCCGGCCAGGGCCTCCCGCCCGGCTTCAAGCTGCCGAAGATCGACTTCAACAAGCTCGGCAAGGGCGGTGACAAGGGCCCGCGCTGACGCGTGTCGGTGACGGTGGGCGAGGCGGCCATCACCTAGGGTCGTTTCGCCCCTTGGGAGGAGATGTCATGACCGCGGCCCCGATCCTGCCGGAGCGGCACGAGTGGACGGTCGACGACCTGGGTGACCTGCCCAAGGACCTTCCGTACGAACTGATCAACGGAAGGTTGATCGTGCCGTCGCCGACTGCCGTGCATCAGGACCTCTGCGTCCGCCTACTGCTCGCACTCGAAGTCAACTGTCCGCCGGAGTACCTCGTCAGCATCGACCTGTCCATGCGGGTCGACCGCCGCAACGAGCCGCGCCCCGACGTGGTCGTGATCCGCCGTCGCCACGCCGGCCGGTCCCCGGTCCCGGTCGAGGATGCCCTGCTGGCCGTCGAGGTCGTCTCGCCGACCTCGAACTTCCGCGACATGTACGACAAGGCGAAGGTCTACGCGCACGCCGGCGTCCGGTCCTACTGGGTCGTGGACCCGAGCCAGGAGCGGATCACGCTCACCGAGTACGCGCTCGGCGCGGGCCGCGAGTACGACCAGGTCACCCACACCGAGGACCTGTTCGTGACGGAGCAGCCGTGGAAGGTCTCCGTCGACCTGCCGGCGCTCACCGCCCGGAAGAACGACCTGCTCGCCCCCGAGGGGGAGTGATCGGGTAGGACTGTGCGCATGGCTCTGCATGTGCGCGGTGTGCTCCTCCCCGACGACGAAGTCCGGGATCTCTGGCTGGTCGACGACCGGGTGACCTTCGAACCGGTGCCCGGCGCGGAGACCGTGGTCGACGGTGGGTTCGTCCTGCCCGGGCTCACCGACGCGCACTGCCACATCGGCATCGCCCGGGGCGGGGCGCCGATCACCTCCCTCGACCAGGCCCGTGAGCTGGCCCGCACCGACCGGGACGCCGGGGTGCTCGCCATCCGCGACGCCGGTTCGCCGTATCCGTACCCGCAGCTCGACGACGAGCCGGACCTGCCGCGACTGGCCCGGGCCGGCCGGCACGTCGCCCCGCCGAAGCGCTACCTGCGCGACATCGGGGTGGAGGTCGACGCCGCCGAGGTGGCCGCGACCGTCGCGGAGCAGGCCCGGGCCGGCAACGGCTGGGTGAAGCTGGTCGGCGACTGGATCGACCGCGGGGTGGGCGACCTGGCGCCGGCCTGGGACGCCGACACGATGACCGCGGCGGTGGAGGCCGCGCACGCCGCCGGCGTACGCGCGGCGGTGCACACCTTCTCCGAGTCGGCCGTGGAGATCATGGTCCGGGCCGGCGTGGACTCGGTCGAGCACGGCACCGGCCTCAGCCTCGACCTGATCGATCTGATGGCGCGGCAGGGCACCGCCCTGATCCCCACGATGATCAACATCCGGACGTTCGGGGGGATCGCCGACCAGGCGCGCGCCAAGTTCCCCGGGTACGCCGCCCACATGCTCGCGCTGCGCGACCGGTTCCCGGAGGTGGTCCGGTCGGCGTACGAGGCCGGCGTGCCGATCTACGTGGGCACCGACGCGGGCGGCGGGATCGACCACGGGCTGGCCGCCGAGGAGATGTTGCTGCTGCACGAGCAGGCCGGCATGAGCCCGGTCGACGTGCTCGCCGCCGCGAGCTGGCGCGCCCGGGAATGGCTCGGCTTCCCCGGCCTGGTCGAGGGCGGCCTCGCCGACCTGACCGTCTACCCGCAGGACCCCCGCCGCGACCTGACCGTTGTCCGCACCCCCACCCGCATCATCCTCCGCGGCCAAGTCCTCCGCTGATCCCATGGGCCGGCCCCGGTGATCATGAAATTGTTGCCCTCGGTCTCGGCGTGTCGGGGCGATAACTTCGAGATCACCGGGTGAGGGAGGCGGCGCGGGGCGGTGGTGGGGGCTCCCGGAGACGGTGGCGGGGTCGGTGGCGCATAGGATGTGCGGTCATGGCACGCGTGCTCACTCCCCGTGCGGAGGACTTTCCCCGCTGGTACCAGGACCTGATCGCCAAGGCGAAGCTGGCCGACAACGGCCCGGTCCGGGGGACCATGGTCATCCGACCGGCCGGCTACGCCATCTGGGAGCGGATGCAGGCCGAGATGGACGCCCGGATCAAGGCCGCCGGGGCGGAGAACGCGTACTTCCCGCTCTTCATCCCGGAGAACTACCTCAAGCGCGAGGCCGAGCACGTCGAGGGCTTCTCGCCGGAGCTGGCGGTCGTCACCCACGGTGGCGGCAAGCAGCTCGCCGAGCCGGTGGTGGTGCGCCCCACCAGCGAGACGGTCATCGGCGAGTTCATGGCCAAGTGGATCGACTCGTACCGCGACCTGCCGCTGCTGCTCAACCAGTGGGCGAACGTGGTCCGCTGGGAGCTGCGCCCGCGCATCTTCCTGCGCACCAGCGAGTTCCTCTGGCAGGAGGGGCACACCGCGCACGCCACCCGGGACGACGCCCGCGCCTACGCCCGGCGGATCCTGCACGAGGCGTACGAGGACCTGATGGTCAACGTGCTGGGCATCCCCGTGGTCGTCGGTCTGAAGACCGCCCGGGAGCGGTTCGCCGGCGCGACCGCCACCTACACGTGCGAAGGCATGATGGGTGACGGCAAGGCCCTCCAGATGGGCACCAGCCACGAGCTGGGCCAGAACTTCGCCAAGGCGTTCGACATCAGCTACTCCTCCGCCGAGGGTGGCCGGGAGCACGCCTGGACGACCTCCTGGGGCACCTCCACCCGCATGCTCGGCGGCCTGATCATGTGCCACGGCGACGACAACGGCCTGCGGGTGCCGCCGAAGCTGGCGCCGGTGCAGGCGTACGTCATGGTCGTCAAGGACGGCGAGGGCGTCGCCGAGGCGGCGGCCAAGCTGCGCGACGGCCTGCGCGACGCGGGTGTCCGGGTGGCGCTCGACGACCGCACCGACACCCCGTTCGGCCGCCGAGCCGTCGACGCCGAGCTGCGTGGCTATCCCGTACGCGTCGAGGTCGGCCCCCGTGACCTGGCCGCCGGCAACGCGGTCGTGGTCCGGCGGACCGACGGCTCGAAGGCGCCGACGCCGGTCGCCGACGTGGTGGGCGCGGTGCTGGCCGCGCTCGACGCCGACCAGCGAGCGCTGCACGACCAGGCCCTCGCGCACCGGCAGTCGCGCACCGTCGAGGTGACCACGCTGGACGAGGCGATCGAGGCGTCGGCCACCGGCTGGGCGCGGGTGCCGTGGTCCGCGGTGGGCGTCGAGGGGGAGGCCAAGGCGAACGCCCAGGGCGTCACCGTGCGCTGCCTGCTCAAGGCGGACGGTTCGGTGCCGGACTCGGAGGACGAGCCGGACCTGGTGGCCATCCTGGCCCGCGCCTACTGAGGTGCGGCCGGTCCCGGCGGTCAGCCGCTTCGAAGCGGGGCGGCTGATCGTGCACCGCAACGTCCGGCACGGGCGGATCGGCTGGGCCCGCACCGCGCGGGTGGTCAGCGACGACGAGCGGGGTCTGCTGCTGTGGGTCGCGCAGGGCTCGCCGGTCGCCAGCGAGGTCACCGCGGCGGGCCTCGGCATGCGGGCCGTCCCGTTCAGCGAGTGGATCACGTCGTCGTACCGGCTGGCGGTGGGCAGCTGGAACGGGCCGCCGGTGCTGAAGTTCCTGCCCACCGGGGCGGCGCACTCCGTCTGGTGGTTCCGGGACGCGCGGGGGCGCTTCGCCAGCTGGTACGTCAATCTGGAGGAGCCCGGCGTGCGCTGGGACGACGGTGACCTCGCCGGCGTCGACATCGTCGACCAGGATCTCGACGTGGTGGTCCGGCCGGACCTGAGCTGGGAGTGGAAGGACGAGGGCGAGTTCGTCGAGCGGCTCGCCTTCCCCGAGCACTACTGGGTGACCGACGAGGCCGCCGTACGCACCGAGGGCAAGCGGGTGATCGCGCAGGCCGAGGCGGGGGAGTTCCCGTTCGACGGCACCTGGTGCGACTACACCCCGCCCGCCGAGTGGGACGTGCCCGAGACGTTGCCGCCCGGCTGGGACCGGCCCGCGGCACGTTGAGCCGTGTGGTCAACCGCACAGTTGGTGGTCGTCGGGTGACGTGGCCCGTCCGGTGTGAGGGATCCGCCGTCGATCTGGCAGAATGGGTCGCTGGTATCCGGCGCGCGTCCGGCGCCCTCTAACCCGGGCGCGTCGCCAGTCCACCGAGCAGTCTCCGGCCCAACCCCACTGTGCCGGTCGGCGCTCACCCGTGCACACCGCCCACTGGGCCGGTGAGATCGCAACAGGAGCGAAACAACTGTGGCCGTAAAGATCCGGCTTCTGCGGATGGGCAAGATCCGCAACCCGCAGTACCGCATCGTCGTCGCCGACTCGCGCACCAAGCGCGACGGCCGGGCGATCGAGTTCGTCGGGGTCTACCAGCCGAAGGAAGACCCTTCGGTGATCGAGGTCAAGTCGGACCGGGTCCAGTACTGGCTGTCCGTGGGCGCTCAGCCGAGCGAGGCGGTGCAGCGGCTGCTGGAGCTGACCGGTGACTGGCAGAAGTTCAAGGGCCTGCCGGCCCCGCCGCCGCTGAAGGTCGCCGCCGAGCGGGCCGACCGTCAGGCGGCCTACGAGGCCGAGGCGAAGGCCGCCGCCGGCCTCGCCGAGACCCCCGCCCCGGCCAAGAAGGCCGCCAAGGCTCAGGCCCCGGCCGCCGAGGCGCCGGCGCAGGCCGAGGAGCAGACCGGTGTCGAGTCCGGCGAGCAGGCCTGACATGGCTCTGCGTCCCGCGCTGGAGCACCTGGTCAAGGGCATCGTCGATCACCCGGACGACGTGCGCGTCCGGTTGGTCGACTCCCGTCGGGGCAAGCGGCTCGAGGTCCGCGTGCACCCCGAGGATCTCGGCACGGTGATCGGGCGGTCCGGCCGGACCGCCAAGGCACTGCGCCAGGTGATCGGCTCCATCGGTGGGCGCGGCGTCCGCGTCGACATCGTCGACTCGTACTGATGCTGCTCATCGTCGGCCGGATCGGTAAGCCGCACGGGATCCGCGGTGAGGTCACCGTGGAGGTGCGGACCGACGAACCGGAAGCGCGGTTCGCCCCTGGTTCGGTGCTGGTCACCGAACCAGGGGCGACGCCTCCGGCGGCACCCGGCCCCGGCGTGCCGTTCCGGGTCCCCGCCGAGTTGACCGTCGAGTCGGCCCGCTGGCACCAGGGTCGGATGCTCGTCGCGTTCGAGGGCGTCCTGGACCGGGACGTCGCCGAGGCGCTGCGCGGCACCCTGGTCGGCGTGGACAGCGCCGACGTCGCGCCGCCGGAGGACCCGGAGGAGTTCCACGACCATCAGTTGGTCGGGCTGGCCGTGGTGACTCCGGCCGGCGAGCGGCTGGGCGAGGTGGCCCGAATCGACCACGCCCCCGCGTCCGACCTGCTGGTGCTGCGCCGCCCCGAGGGGAAGACGGCGCTGATCCCGTTCGTCAAGGCGATCGTCCCCGAGGTCGACCTCGCCGGCGGTCGCGTCGTCGTCGACCCGCCCAACGGCCTCCTCGACCTGTAGTCCGCTGGAGCACCCCCGCATGCGCGTCGACGTCGTGTCGATCTTCCCGGAGTACTTCGCCCCGCTGGAGCTGTCGCTGATCGGCCGGGCCCGGGCCACGGGCACGCTGCGGCTGGCCGTACACGACCTGCGGACCTGGACGCACGACGTGCACCGCACGGTCGACGACACCCCCTACGGCGGCGGGCCGGGCATGGTGATGCGCCCGGAGCCGTGGGGTGAGGCGCTCGACGCGTTGGCGCCGCCGCAGGCCACGCCACCCCGGCTGCTGGTGCCCTCCCCGGCCGGTGTCCCGTTCACCCAGGCGATGGCGCACGAGCTGGCCGCCGAGGAGCACCTGCTCTTCGCGTGCGGCCGGTACGAGGGCATCGACCAGCGGGTGCTCGACCACGCCGCGACCCGGATGCCGGTCACCGAGGTCTCGCTCGGTGACTACGTGCTTTTCGGCGGCGAGGTCGCGGTGCTGGTGATCCTGGAGGCGGTCACCCGGCTGCTGCCGGGTGTGCTGGGCAACGCGGGCTCCCTCGACGAGGAGTCGCACGCCCACGGGCTGCTGGAGGCGCCGGTCTACACCAAGCCGCCGACCTGGCGGGGTCACGACGTGCCGGAGATCCTCCGCTCGGGCGACCACGGGCGGATCGCCCGCTGGCGGCGGGAGGAGGGCCTGGTCCGTACCGCGCGGCGGCGCCCCGACCTGCTGGCCGCGCTGGACCCGGCGGGGCTGGACAAGCGGGATGTCGCCGCGTTGGATCGGGCCGGATTTCATCCGCCGCCGGGGGATGTGGCAAAGTAGGGGGGTTGCCGCAGTCGGCCGCGCCGCGGACGGCTGCGAGGATCCTCGACCGGGGTCGGGACGACCGACCGCCACCCGGGGATCAGAATCACCCATCCGCGCACCGACTGACGGTGCGCCGTGAGCCTTACGAGGACGCAGCGATGAACATCCTGGACGCCCTTGACGCCCAGTCGAAGCGTGCCGACCTCCCCGACTTCCGTGCCGGTGACACCGTGAAGGTGCACGCGCGGGTCGTCGAGGGCAACCGGTCCCGTGTGCAGATCTTCCAGGGCGTCGTCATCCGCCGCCAGGGTGACGGGCTGCGTGAGACCTTCACCGTCCGCAAGATCAGCTTCGGTGTCGGTGTGGAGCGGACCTACCCGCTGAACAGCCCGGCGATCGACCGGCTGGAGGTCGTCACCCGCGGTGACGTCCGTCGGGCCAAGCTCTACTACCTGCGCGAGCTGCGGGGCAAGAAGGCCAAGATCAAGGAGAAGCGGGAGAAGCAGCCGAGCTGACTTCCCGCTCGCCACGCCGCCTGAGCTGCACGTATGCCCTACCGACCGGTCCGCACTACCCTGGTCGGCACGGGCGCAGCCAGGCGGCGGTCCCGCCGCAACGGCGGGAGCCGTCCGCTGCCGCCCGTGGGGCCTCATCGAGGCTCCCGGGCGGCAGTGTCGTTTCTGCGGATCGGGGAGTGGCGTGGCGCAGACCGTTGACGAGGACGGCACCGTCGATCCGTGGCGCCGGCGGGTCCGCCGCACCCGCCGTCAGATGCCGCTCTGGCAGGAGCTGCCGCTGCTGCTGGTGGTCGCGTTCTGCCTCGCGGTGCTGATCCGCACCTTCCTGCTGCAGGCGTTCTTCATCCCGTCCGGCTCGATGGAGGACACCCTCCTCGTCGGTGACCGGGTGCTGGTCAACAAGGTCGTCTACGACGTACGCGACCCGGTGCGCGGCGAGGTCGTCGTCTTCCGGGGCACCGAACGCTGGGCGCCCCAGGTCGACGACCAACCCGAGCCGGGTTTCGTGGGCAAGCTCGGCCGGACCGTCGGTGACCTGGTCGGGGTGAGCCGCCCCGGCGAGAAGGACTTCATCAAACGGGTGATCGGTGTCCCCGGCGACCGGGTGGCGTGCTGCGACGCGCAGGGCCGGGTCACCGTCAACGGGACGCCGCTGGACGAGCCGTACGTCCTGGAGAACTCGCCGCTGGACGTGCCGCCGAACCCCCGGGAGTGCCGCTCCCGCCGCTTCGACGAGGTGGTGGTCCCGCCCGGCCAGATCTTCGTCATGGGCGACCACCGGCTCGTTTCGCAGGACGCCCGCTGCCAGGGCCCGGTGCCGATCGACAACGTCGTCGGCCGGGCCTTCATGGTGGTCTGGCCCTCATCGCGGTGGACGACCCTGCCGGTGCCCGAGACGTTCGCCGACGTCGCCGGGCCGCCGGTCGCGGCGCCGGCCGGCCCGGCGCCGGTCCGGCCCCTCCCGTCGGGTGATGTGGCGCTTCTCCTACCGCTGACGGCTGCTCTGGCCGGTTCTCGCGCGTTCCGGACGGTGGCGTCCGGCCGGGCAACGTAGGCTCCTTGGCGTGATTGACGAGCAGACCGACAAGCCGCGCAGCTCCTTCTGGAAGGAGCTGCCGATCCTGCTGGGCGTGGCGATCCTGGTCGCGGTGCTGGTGCGTGCCTTCGTCCTGCAGACCTTCTTCATCCCCTCCCCGTCCATGGAGAACACGCTCAAGATCGACGATCGGGTGCTGGTCAACAAACTGGTCTACGACTTCCGGTCCCCGCACCGGGGTGAGGTGATCGTCTTCAGGGCGCCCGTCGAGTGGGCCGGCACCGACGACGAGGACTTCATCAAGCGGGTGATCGGCGTCGGTGGCGACCACGTCGTCTGCTGCGACGAGCAGGACCGTCTCGTCATCAACGGCCAGCCGCTCGACGAGCCGTACATCTTCTCGATGGACGGCCGCCGGGACAAGCCGGCCGACCAGGCGTTCGACATCACGGTGCCGAAGGGGCGGCTCTGGGTGATGGGCGACCACCGCTCCGCCTCCGGTGACTCGTTGGAGCACTGGCAGCAGTCGGGGCAGGACATCATGGCCGCCACCATCGACGAGGACGAGGTGGTCGGCCGCGCGTTCACCGTCTTCTGGCCCGTGGACCGGGCCAAGTGGCTGAGCGTCCCCGAGCAGTACGACAGCATCCCGAACTCGTAGCGCGCCCCCGGGGGGCGTGGGCGAACGGCGGCCGGTCTGGCAGGCTGGTCCGGTGAACGTGAGCGCGAGGAGTGAGCTTGCGAGCCCCGCAGTCGCGAATTCGGATGGCACCGTGAGCGCGAGGAGTGAGCTTGCGAGCCCCGCAGTCGCGAATTCGGATGGCACCGTGCGGGTCTGCACGCCGCGCCGCGCCGCGCGGGTGTTGCTCGTCGACGCGGACGACCGGGTGCTGCTCTTCGCCGGTCGCGACCCGGCCCGACCGGAGCACCGGTACTGGTTCACGCCGGGCGGCGGTCTGCGCCCGGGTGAGTCGCCGGCGGTCGGCGCGGCCCGGGAACTGGCCGAGGAGACCGGTTTGCGGCTCGACCCGGCCGGGCTGGGCGAGCCAATCCGGCGCGAGACGGTCGAGTTCCCCTTCGACGGCGTGTGGTACCGCCAGGAGCAGGATTTTTTCCTCGTCCGGGTGCCCGGCTGGGAGGTCGACACCGCGGGCTTCGACGACGTCGAGCGGGCCAGCGTCACCGGCCACCGCTGGTGGTCGGTGACCGACTTGGCGGGCACCTCGGACCGCTACTACCCGGCCGACCTGCCCGGGTTGCTGGCCGAGGTGCTGGCCGACACCGTCACCGGGGGGCCGGGCGGCGCGGCCCGTGGGTCGGCCGGGGCCGCCGCCGAGGGCGGTGCGGCGTGTTGACCCCGCCGCGCACCGTCGTGCGCCGGGAGGGCGGCCTGTACGCGCTGGAGCGCGCGTTGCAGCGGCGTGGGTTCCGTAACGTGGCCGGCGCCGATGAGGCCGGCCGGGGCGCCTGCGCCGGGCCGCTGGTCGCCGCCGCCGCGGTGCTGCCGGAGGGGCGGCGCGGGGAGATCGAGGGGCTGGCCGACTCGAAGCTGCTCACCCCGGCCAGCCGGGAGCGGGTGTACGACGAGGTGGTCGCGCGGGCCCTGGCGTACGCGGTGGTGGTGATCCCGGCCGAGGAGGTCGACGCGCGTGGGCTGCACGTGTGCAACCTCGCCGCGATGCGTCGGGCGCTCGCCTCGCTCGCGACCCGACCGGATTACGTGCTGACCGACGGTTTCGGCGTGGACGGGCTGGACGTGCCCGGCCTGGCCGTGTGGAAGGGCGACCGGGTGGCGGCCTGCGTGGCGGCGGCGAGCGTGCTGGCCAAGGTCACCCGGGACCGGATCATGGTCGAGTTGGACGGGGTGTTCCCGGCGTACGGCTTCGCCGAGCACAAGGGTTACATCACGTCCGAGCACACCGCCGCGCTGCGGGAGCACGGGCCGTGCCGGGAGCACCGGTTCTCGTACGTCAACGTGGCGAGCGTGTCGGGCCGGGACGGGCGCCCGCCGCGGTCGCGCCGGCCGGCGCTGAGCGCCGCGTCCGGTCGGAACGACCCGGCGACGCTCTTCGACGACGAGCCGATGGAGCGCTCTTGCGCGCCAGGGAGTACCGTCGGCGTGGCGTTGGGCGAGCGGGCTCGGCCGTCGTCGCCGGTGGGGGAAGATGTGGGCATGGAAGGCGGAGAGCGATGAGCGCGGAAGATCTCGAGAAGTACGAGACCGAGATGGAGCTGCAGCTCTACCGGGAGTACCGCGACATTGTCCGCCAGTTCTCCTACGTGGTGGAGACCGAGCGCCGCTTCTACCTGGCCAACCAGGTCGACCTGCACGTGCGTAACTCGGACGGCGAGGTCTACTTCGAGGTCGAGATGCACGACGCCTGGGTGTGGGACATGTACCGTCCTGCCCGCTTCGTCAAGAACGTCCGGGTGATGACGTTCAAGGACGTCAACGTCGAGGAGCTGGAGAAGCCCGACATCTCCCTGCCCGCCGACTCCGGCTTCGGCGGCTGACCGGCCGACCCCTCACGTCGGCGGGCCCACCGCCGGCCCGCCACCGCGCCGGCGCCCCACCCGCCCGGTCGCGGTCACTCCGGGACGACCGCCACCTCGACCCGCTGCACCAGGTTGTTGGCGAAGCCACCCCGGTTCCACGGCTGCTCCACCGGCTGCGTCCGGCCGGAGGCGTCGGTGGCCCGGGCGCCCAGCACGTACCGTCCCGGCTCCGGCGTCCACGCGAAATGCCAGCGCCGCCAGGCGAACTCGCCGCCGGTCGGCTCGTCCAGAGTGGCCGGTGCCCAGGTGGTCCCGCCGTCGGTGGTCACCTCGACCGCGACCACCGGCGCGTGCCCGGACCAGGCGCGACCGTCCACGGTGCAGGGACCGGGGCGGAGCACCCGGGCGCGGGACATGAAGTCCGGGAAGCCGGGCGGGCGCACCAGGGCGCGCGGCTCGATCCGGGTCAGCGGGATCCCCGGGTCGTCGGCGTCCTGCCGCAGCCGGTACGCGACCGCGTTCTGGTAGCCCTCGAACGCCTCGGTGACGACGTTGATCGAGCGGAGCCACTTCACGTGGGCCATGCCGTACCAGCCGGGCACGATCAGCCGCAGCGGGGCGCCGTGCTGCGGCAGCAGGGGTGCGCCGTTCATCTCGTACGCCAGCAGCACCTCCTCGCGCAGCGCGTCGGCCACCGGTAGGGCCCGCTGGTAGTCCTGCTCGACGCCGCGCTCCACGCCGTGGTCGGCGCCGGTGAACACCACGTCCAGCGCGTCCGGGGCGAGGCCCGCCTCCCGCAGCAGCGGGGCCAGGGGAGTGCCCGTCCACTCGGCGTTGCCCACGGCCTCCACCAGCCACGGCTGGCTCACCGGGCGCGGGTGCAGCAACGCCCGGCCGTTGCCGGCGCACTCCAGGGTCACCTGCCGGGTGACCCGGGGCCGCTCCCGCAGGTCGGCGAGGCTCAGGCTGAGGGGCCGATCGACCGCACCGTCGACGGTCAGCGCGTGCGCCGCCGCGTCCAGCTCCGGGATGTCGTAGTGGATCAGCAGGTAGTGCAGCCCCGCCGGCGTGACGTCGTAGCGGAGCGCCTCCAGCGGGATGCCGTGGTTGCGCGCGGCCAGCTGCAGCTCCTCGGCGCTGATCCCCTCGCCGGACGCCGCCACCCGGGACGGGCCGCTGACGTCGGTCACGGCGGGCCGGTTCACGTCGTCCACGGTCGTCATGGTGATCTCCCCGGCTCCCCGACGGCGGCCGCTCCACCGTGCGAACCCCAGCCTAGGGTGCGTGGCCTGGCACCGGCACACCCCGGTCCGCCGGGTGCCTGCCTCCGGGTCGGGGGTCCGCCGGGTGGCTGCCCCTTCGTCCCGGTCCGGGGCCGGTCCTCCCGGCGTTCCGATTCGTCGCAGGCTGTCCCCGCCGTTCCCTCCTCCCGTTCGCCGTCGGCGGTCGGAGGTGTCAGGCGGTGCCGGGGCGGTCGACGAACTCGAACATCCGCACGCCGGTGGGCAGCGGCCTGGGTCGGCCGAGGAAGCGGTGCACGCCGACGCCCACCCGGTCGGCCGGGGTGGTCACCGCGACCGGGGTGAACTCATCCTCGGCGAACCAGTCGCAGATGGTCGGCACCAGGTCGGGCTCGCCCCGGTGCCGGGTCCAGAGGACCGTGCCGCCGGTGGCGCAGAGGGCGGCGCAGTGGGAGACGGTGGTCCGGATGTCCGCGTCCGACACGTTGCCGAACACCCCGCAGACCAGCACCAGGTCGGCCGGGGCGAGGTCGGCGTACGCGTCGGTGCGGGCGGCGTCGCCGACCACCACCTCGACGTCGGTCAGGCCGGCGTCCCGGGCGGCCGTCGCGGCGATCTCCGCGTTGCGCGGATCCAGCTCGACGAGGCGGGCGGTGACGTCCGCCCCGCGCGGGTGCTCGGCGAGGACCGGGATCAGGTCGCGTCCCTGCCCGGCGCAGAGGCTGACCGCGCGCAGCGGGCCCGCTGGTGCTTCGTCGAGCGCGTCGCGGAGGTGGCGGCGCACCTCGGCCAGCCGGCGCGCCAGCGGTGAGCCCGGCCGGTCGTAGTCGTCGTGCCAGCTGTGCCAGTCCCGCGTCATCCGGCCAGCCTAGGTGGCGGGGCGACGGCGCGCGGGGCGCCCGGTGCGGGGCGACATAGCAGATCCACCGGCCGGGCGGGGACTGTCCACAGGGCACCCCGTTGTCCACAGCTGGGCCGACGGCCGTGGCGGAGCCGACGGAGGCGCGGCAGGCTGCCGGTCATGCGACCACCGCCATCGTCCGTCCCGGCCGAGATCCGCCGCACGCTGCTGCTCTGCGCCGCCGTCCCGCTCTGGCTCACCGTCCAGTTCTGTGCCGTCGTGCTGATCGCGGCCCTGCCCGCCGCGGCCGGTGTGCGCCCGACGGACGGCGGCTCCCCGGAGCGCCTGACGACCGCGTCGGTGAGCGCTCCGCCGGCCGTCGCCGGGACGTTCCGGTGGCCGCTCGACGGCCCGCCCCGGCCGGTACGCCGCTTCGATCCACCGCCGCGACCCTGGCTGCCCGGGCACCGGGGCGTCGACCTGGCCGCCCCGGCGGGCGCGACCGTGCGTGCCGCCGGGGCCGGCACCGTGCTCTTCGCCGGCCCGGTGGCCGGGCGTCCGGTGGTCACCGTTGGGCATACCGACGGGCTGCGCACCACCTACGAGCCGGCCCACGCGACGGTCGCCGTCGGGGCGTCGGTCACCGCCGGTGATCCGGTGGGCGTCCTGCTCGCCGGCCATGCCGGCTGCCCCGCCACCGCCTGCCTCCACTGGGGACTGCGCCGGGGCGAGGAATACCTGGATCCGTTGGCGCTGCTCGGCCTCGGCCCGGTCCGCCTGCTCCCGCTCGACGGGAGGCAGCCGTGACGGGTGCCTCCGGCGCGGGCGGTTCACGTGGCTCGGGCGGTTCGGGTGGCTCGGGCGGCTCCTGGCTTCGGAGGGCTCAGCGTTGGGCGAGCAGCGGCGGTAGCCGTACGGCCAGCCGCTCGTACTCCTCGGGTGCGTTGTAGACCTGCCCGCAGAGACGCAGCCAGCCCTGACCGTTCCAGGACATCACCGCCACCTCGGCGGCGAGCCGTTCGGCGATGCGCCGCTGCAACGCCCGCCCCTGTTCGACGGTGGTGGCGAGCCCGCGCGGGAGCGGAATGATCCGCATGGCGACCTCGGGCCCGCCGGGGTCGGGCAGGTGGGCCGGTGCCACGGCGAGCGCGTCACCCACCACCCGCTGGGCGTACGCCGCGAGCGCCGCGTTGTGCGCGCGTACCCGGTCGACGCCGAGGCTGCGCAGGGTGAACAGGCCCGCCGGCGCGGCCAGCCACGAGGTGTAGTCGAGGGTGGCCTGCCATTCGAGCCGGGCCGGGAAGCCGGTCTCCTGCTCCCAGGAGACGACCAGCGGTTCGATCCGCTCCCGCCACTGCGGTGCGACCACGAGCACGGCGGTGCCCCGTGGGGCGTACGCCCACTTGTGCAGGTTGCCCACCCAGAAGTCGGCGCCGACGCTCGCGACGCTGGTGGGCAGCATCCCGGGCACGTGCGCCGCGTCGACGAGGACCGGCACGCCCTGCTCGTGCGCCACTCCCACGATGGCGGCGACGGGGAAGAGCCGAGCCGTGGCCGAGGTCAGCTGGTCGACGACGAGCAGCCGGGTCCGGCCCGGACGCAGCGCGGCCCGGACGGTCTGGATGACCTCCTCGTCGGTTGCCGCGAGCGGCACCGGGAGCACCCGGCTCTCCGCCCCGGTGCGGCGGCACTCCCGCCCGATGGCGAGGCTCACCGCGCCGTACCCGTGGTCGGTGCTCAGCACCTCGTCGCCGGGGCGCAGGCCCAGCGACTGGAGCACCACGGCCACACCGGTGGTGGTGTTGCCGACCAGTGCGGTGCCGTCCGGGTCGGCCCCGAGGAACGTGGCGAGGTGTCGGCGCGTGTGCGCGATCCGGTCCGTCAGCCCCTGCGTGAAGAACCGCAGCGGGTTGGCCTCCATCTCGTCGCGCAGCCGCTGCTGGGCGCGCTGCACGCCGATCGGCACCGCGCCGAACGAGCCGTGGTTGAGGTGGTTGACCGCCGGGTCGAGGGAGAAGAGCAGGCGGGCGCCCGGAATGGGCTCCGGGGGCTGCGGGACGCTCACCCGATGATCGTAACCGTCGGTGGATCATCATCAGCCGGTTCCACCCCTTCGGCAGCGCGCTGAGCGCGGCCTCTCAGGCCCGCGGGTGGGCCTGGCGGTAGGCGGCACGGAGCCGCTCGACCGAGACGTGCGTGTAGATCTGGGTGCTGGCGAGCGACGAGTGGCCCAGCAGCTCCTGCACGGCGCGCAGGTCCGCGCCGCCCTCCAGCAGATGCGTGGCGGCGGAGTGGCGCAGGCCGTGCGGGCTGATCCGGGGCAGGCCGGCGGCCGAGGCGTACCCGCCGACGATCCGGCGGGCGGTCGTCGGGTTGAGCCGCCCACCGCGGGCGCCGAGGAGCAGCGCGTCCCCGCAGCCGGGCCCCGCCAGGTTGGGCCGGCCGTGCCGCAGCCAGTCGTCCAGTGCCCGCTGCGCCGGCAGCCCGTACGGCACGGTCCGCTCCCGCCCGCCCTTGCCGAACACCCGGACGACCCGGCGGCCCTGGTCGACGTCGGCCGTGTCGAGGCCGCACGCCTCGCTGACCCGTACGCCGGTGCCGTAGAGCAACTCCAGCAACAACCGGTCCCGCAGCAGCACCGGATCAGCCGCACCGGAGACGGGTGGGTCGACGGCCGTGCCGCCGGACGTCCGGGCCGACGGGACCGCGTCGGTCCCCGGTCCGTCGGCCGGCGGGGTCGCGCTTCCGGGGGGCCCGGCCGGCGGTGCGGCGGTGCGACCCGGTGCTTCGACCCGGGCGGCGGCGCGGCCCGGTGCTTCGACCAGCGCGGCGGCCTGGTCGGGGCGGAGGACGGTGGGCAGCTCCCGTCGCGCCCGGGGGCTGGTCAGCGGGGCGGCCACGTCAGCGGGCAGCAGCCCGCCCCGGTGCGCCCAGGCGCTGAAGGTGCGCGCCGACGCGGCCCGCCGGGACAGGGTCGCGCGCGCCGCGCCGCTCGTCCGCTGTCGGGCCAGCCAGCTGCGGAGCACGGTCAGGTCCAGGTCGGCCGGGACGGTGCAGCCCATCCGCGACGCGTGGTCGAGCAGCGAGACGACGTCGCCGACGTACGCCCGGATGGTGTGCGCGGAGCGGTTGCCGACGCCCGACAGGTGCGCGGCGAACGCGTCCACGGCCTCCCGCAGCTCGACGGGCAGCGCCTGGTGGGTGGCCCGGGTGCCGTGGCCGTTGCCGCTCATCGCCACCTCGTCGTCGACGGTCCAGCGTCCACGGGGGAGCGGATGCGATCCGCCCCGCCGCGCAACCAAGCCTACGGGCGCGGCCCGGCGCCGATCTGCCCCGCACCACCGCGTGGGTCAGGTCGTCGCCCGGCGCGGTCGAGGCGTCGACACCAGGGCGTATCCGTCGTCGCGGCGGACCACCAGCGTCAGCTCCTCCAGCAGGGACAGCTTCCGCAGCGTCGTACGCACGTCCACACCGGCCCGGGCGGCCAACCGCTCCACGCCCACCCCGCCGCGACGCGGCATCGCCTCCAACACCGACCGGGCGTCGTCGTCGAGCGCGTCGGTCGGCCGGTCGGGCCCGCGCGCAGGCGGTGCCAGGTCGTCACCGATGCGGCCCACCTCCTCCAGCACGTGCGCCACCCCCGTCACCAGCCGGGCCTTCGGATAGTCCCGCAGCAGCTCGTGGGTGCCGACCGACATCGCCGAGGTCACCGGGCCCGGCACCGCCATCGTCGGGCGGGGCATCGCGAGCGCCCGGTGCCCGGTCTGCGTCGCGCCGCTGCGGGCCGACGCCTCGACCACCACCGTGCCGACGGTGCCGGCGGCGATGACCCGGTTGCGGATGAGGAACCGGGGCCGCAGCGGCTCCGCGCCCGGCATCCACTCGCTGACCAGCAGCCCGGTGTCGGCGATCCGGTCGAAGAGCGCCGCGTTGCCCATCGGGTAGGGCCGGTCGAGGCCGCAGGCGAGCACGGCGACGGTGAGGCCACCGGCGGTGAGGGCGCCCCGGTGGGCGGCCGCGTCGATGCCGAACGCGCCGCCGGAGACGACCGTCCAGCCCCGGTCGCCGAGCCCGTAACCGAGCTCGGTGGCGATGTGCGTGCCGTAGCCGGTGGCGGCGCGGGCGCCGACCACGGCGACCGAGCGGTCCAGCGCCTCGGCCAGCGGCCACGAACCGCGGACCCAGAAGCAGAGCGGAGGGGCCGTCTCGGTGTCCACCTTGCGGTACGCCCCGGGCAACCGGAGCTCGCGCAGGTCGGCGAGGCCCGGGGGCCACTCCGCGTCCTCCGGCGTGACGATCCGCGCGCCGAGCCGGTCGGTACGCGCCATCGCGTCGTACGCGACCGCCCGCGGATCCCCGTCGGCCGACCGGGCCGCGATCGAGGCACGCAGCTTCTCGTCCGGTGCCCGGCCGTCGAGCAGCAGGTCCAGCGCGGCCACCGAGCCGAGCCGGTCGACCAGCCGCGCCACCGACCGGGTGCCCGGTTCGGCCAACCAGGTCAGCGCGATCCGGGCCAGTGTCCGTTCCTCGCGGGTGCTCACGTCAGGTCCCCCGTCCGCAGTTGAATCGCCTCCAGGACGTCCTCCCGGTTCGGCCGGTCCCGGCCGTCCAGGTCCGCGATCGACCAGGCCATCCGAATGACCCGGTCGAAGCCCCGGGCGGAGATCGACCCGGAGTCGAGCCGGCCGCGCAGCTCCGCGGTGTCGCGCGCCGGCAACCGCCACGGCGGCCGGCGCAGGTGCGGCCCGGGCACCTCCGCGTTGACCCGGCGACCGAGGACCGCCCAGCGCGCCGCCGCGGCGCCCCGCGCCGCCCCCACCCGCCGAGCCACCGCCGCCGACGACTCCCCGCCGCCGTCCCCGGACATCAGTTCGGCGGCGCGTACGGGCTGCAACGTCACCTGCACGTCGATCCGGTCCAGCAGCGGGCCGGACAGCCGTCCCAGGTAGCGCCGGCGGGTCAGCGGACTGCACTCGCAGTACGCGTCCCCGGCCGGCTTCGCGCAGGGGCAGGGATTGGCGGCGAGCACCAGCTGGGTCCGGGCCGGGTATTCGGTGCCGCCCCGGCTGCGCGCCAACTGCACCCGGCCGTGCTCCAACGGCTGCCGCAGCGCCTCCAGCGCGCCCTTGCTGAACTCCGGCGCCTCATCGAGGAAGAGCACGCCACGGTGGGCCAGCGAGATCGCGCCCGGCCGGGCCAGACCGGAGCCGCCGCCGACCAGCGAGGGGATGGTCGCGGCGTGGTGCGGCGCCTGGAACGGCGGTCGGCGCAGCAGCCGGCCGCCGGGCGGGAGCAGCCCGGCGATCGAGTGCAGTGCCGTCACCTCCAGCGCCGCCTCGTCGTCCAGCTCCGGTAGGAGCGTCGGGAGCCGCTCGGCGAGCATCGTCTTGCCGGCGCCCGGTGGACCGAGCAGCGCGAGGTGGTGCCCGCCCGCCGCGGCGACCTCCAGCGCCCGGCGGCCCATCTCCTGGCCGGCCACGTCGGCCAGGTCGGGTGCGTCCGGCGCCGGCGCGGCCTCGACGGCGGGTGGCTCGATCAACGGCGTGCCGTCCCGGACGAAGGCGACCAGTCGGTGCAGCGTGTCGACGGCCCGCACCCGTACGCCGGGGATGACGGCCGCCTCGGCGGCGTTGGCCACCGGCACGATCACCCGGTCGATCCCGGCCCGGGCCGCGGCGGCGACCATCGGCAGCACCCCGCGGACGGGGCGGACGGTCCCGTCGAGCCCCAGCTCGCCGAGGATCACCACCCGGTCCAGCGGCACCAGCGGCAGCTCGCCGGAGCCGCCCAGCAGGGCCGCCGCGATGGCCAGGTCGAACGCCGAACCGAACTTCGGCAGCGTGGCCGGCAGCAGGTTGAGCGTGATCCGGCGGTTGGGCCAGCGCTGGCCGGAGTTGACCACGGCCGCCCGCACCCGGTCCCGGGCCTCGTGCAGCGCGGTGTCCGGCAGCCCGGAGATCACCACGGCGGGCAGCCCGGCGGCCAGGTCGGCCTCCACCTCCACCAGGTGCCCGGTCACCCCGACCAGGCCCACGCTGAGCACCTTCGCGTAGCTCACGCCGCACCGCCGGCGACCCGACCGCGGTGCCTGCCGGGCGCGCCGCCGCGGCGGACGACCGCCGGCCCGATGTGCGTCCCCATCGTCAGAACGCGCCCTTCAGGTGCTCGACCCGGGCCGGGCCGGCGGCGGGCAGCCGGACCGACAGCACGTCGAAGCGGACCTCCTCCGCCGTCGTGCCGGTCTCGGCCAGCCACCGGGCCGCCAGACCGCGCAACCGGCGGGCCTTGGCCGGCACGACGGCCTCGGCGGGGCTGCCGAAGTCGCCGCCTCGACGGGTCTTCACCTCGCAGAAGGCGAGCACCGGCCCGTCCCAGGCGATGATGTCGATCTCACCGGCGGAGCAGCGCCAGTTGCGGGCCACCGGGCGCAACCCGGCTCCGATGAGGTGCCGGACGGCGCACCGCTCGCCGTACGCGCCGACCGCCTGGTTCCGGTTCGTCATGACCGGCACCGTGCCGTGCTCCCCGGCGTCGCGGCGACCCCGACCCGGCTCGCCTGTGGACGACGCGCGGGCTGTGGACAACCGGACGATCATGCCCACGCCGTGCTATGCCGCCGTCGGGCCGGGGCCGCATGGCGCCGGTCGGGCTGGTCGCATACGGTGCCCGCGTGAGCGGACGACGGAGCTACCCCGAAGATCAGGAGTCGCGCTGGTATTCCGGCGAGAGTGGACGCGGCTACGAGCCGGACTGGCGCGGCACGGACGAGGCGCGCCTGCGGGACGAGGAGTTCCGCGCCCCGGAGCAGCGCGGTCCCGCCGACGACACCCGGTACGCCGACCCGGACGGATACCGGGAGCCGATGCGCTTCGGCGTGGCCGAGCCCGGGCGCTTCGGAACGAGCATCCCGGCCGTCGACGACTCCGTCGCCTTCGCGACCCGGGTCTCCGGCACGGACGACTCCGTCGCCTTCCCGAGCAGGGCCGCCGCCGGCACGGACGACTCGGGCGGCTTCGGAGCGGCGAGCGGGGACAAGTGGCTGGACACGTCGCCGTACCGGGTGAACCGGAGTCGACGGGCGGAATCGGACCACGCGGACGACTCCGGCGAGCTGACCGGTCGGCAGGCCGTCCGGGACGCCCTGCCCGACGCCACCTTCGGCCGCGAGGCCGCGCTGCCCGGCGCGCCGACCCCGGCGGTGTCCGCGGGTGAGGAGTTGACCCGTCCCGCCCCGCTGGGCGGATACCCCATCGTCGAGCCGGGTCGTGGTGCGGAGACCCCGCAGGCGGCCGGCCGTGGCGTGGACGCCGCCTACCAGTCCGCGCGCGGCGCGGAGGCTCCGTACCAACCCGGTCGTGGCCTGGAGGCGCCGCTTCAGCCCGCTCCGGTGGCGGAGACTTCGCAGACGCCCGGGCTGGGCGCGGACCTGGCCCACCGGTCGGGGCTCGCCACGGACCCGGCGCACCATTCGGCGGTCGGGGCGACCGCGGCTCACCAGCCTGCGCTCGGGGTGGACGCGGCCCAACGGCCGGGGCTCGGCGTGGACGCCGCCCACCAGTCGGCGGTCGGCGCGGAGGCGCCCCATCCGTTGGAGATGCCGACCGGCCCGATGCCGTCGGTCGGGGCACGGGCGGACCTGCCGCCGTACCTGCCGGTGGGTGCGCCGGACGCGGGACGCCCGCCGGTCGGCGACGGCGTCTACCGGACGCGTCGGCCGGCCCTGGCCGTGCTCTTCGCGGTGCTGGCCCTGGTCTTCGAGATCCCCGCGCTGCGGCTGCTGGCCAACGGCCTTACCGGCGACCCGGTCTCGGCCGCGAACATCGTCGCCGGGACCTTCCTGGTCGTCGGCCTGCCGATCTTCGCGATCGGGCTGTACGGGCTGCGAACCGGTGGATTGTCCCTGGCCGAGGGCGGGCGGGGCTGGCTGCGCCCGCCGACCGCCTACCTGACGGTCGCCCTGGTGCTCTTCGTCGCCGCCGCGCTCGCCACCGGCTGACCGCCTGTCGACGACCACGCGCGTCGGTCGCCGGCATGATCCCGCTCGATCCCGGATGTAGTGGCCTCCGCGTGCCGTTGAGGCCACTACATCCCTGAAATAGCGCGATCGACCCTCATCGGGCGGCGCGGGCGGGGGTGGCGCGCACCCGGGGGGTGTGGGGCGGGGGAGGGGCGTACACTGGTCGACTGGCGACCGCCTCGCGCGGTCGACCTCGCGCGCCCTCTTCACGAATCGTCGTGGGGCGGCGGCCTCCCTGGTCCCGATCCTGATCGGGCCCATCATGGCCGACGACCGGGCGCCAGGCCGCCCGGCCGCCGGCCGGGCGGGACAACCAGGGATCGCAAGGAGTAACCACCATGGCCGTCGTGACCATGCGCCAGCTGCTCGAGAGCGGTGTCCACTTCGGGCACCAGACCCGCCGCTGGAACCCGAAGATGAAGCGCTTCATCTTCACTGAGCGCAACGGTATCTACATCATCGACCTGCGCCAGACGCTCGACTACATCGAGAAGGCGTACGACTTCGTGCGCGGCACCGTCGCCGAGGGCGGCAGCATCCTCTTCGTCGGCACCAAGAAGCAGGCCCAGGAGGCGATCGCCGAGCAGGCGACGCGGGTCGGCCAGCCGTACGTGAACCACCGCTGGCTCGGTGGCATGCTGACCAACTTCCAGACCGTGTACAAGCGGCTGCAGCGGATGAAGGAGCTGGAGGCCCTCGGTGACCTGAGCGGCACCGCCGCCGGCTACACCAAGAAGGAGACCCTGCAGCTCTCCCGCGAGAAGGACAAGCTGACCAAGACCCTCGGTGGTCTGCGGGACATGCAGAAGCTCCCGGCCGCGATCTGGGTGGTCGACACCAAGAAGGAGCACATCGCCGTCGACGAGGCCCGCAAGCTGGGCATCCCGGTGATCGCGGTGCTCGACACCAACTGCGACCCGGACGAGGTCGACTTCCCGATCCCGGGCAACGACGACGCGATCCGCTCGGCCGAGCTGCTGACGAAGGTCGTCGCCGCCGCCGTGGCGGACGGTCTGATCGCCCGCTCCGGCCGTCGCCGGGGCACCGACGAGAAGCCGGAGCCGGGTGTGGCCTCCGACGAGCCGCTGGCCGAGTGGGAGCGCGAGCTGCTCGAGGAGCCGAAGAAGGCCGACGAGCAGCCGACCGAGCAGCCGGCCGAGCAGCCGGCGGCCGCCGCAGCGGAGTGACCGTATCCGTCGCTGCCCCGCCGTCCGTTTCGGCGGACGGCGGGCAGTGACGGATCGGCCGGGCACATCCGGCCCGGAACCGGGTAACCGGCCCCTCTGACCATCCACACGCCGTCTCAACACCGAAGAGAGAGCCATGTCAGAATTCACCGCCGCGGACGTCAAGAAGCTCCGCGACCTCACCGGCGCCGGCATGATGGACAGCAAGAAGGCGCTGACCGAGGCCGAGGGCGACTTCGACAAGGCCGTCGAGATCCTGCGCGTCAAGGGCGCCAAGGACGTCGGCAAGCGGGCCGGCCGCACCGCGGCCAACGGCCTGATCGCGCACTCCGGCCAGGCGCTGCTCGAGCTCAACTGCGAGACCGACTTCGTCGCCAAGACCGAGTCGTTCATCGCGCTGGCCCAGCAGCTCGTCGAGCACGGCGCGGCCAGCGGCGTCACCAACGCCGAGGAGCTGCTCGCCAGCGAGCTGGACGGCAAGAGCGTCGCCGACCTGATCCAGGAGCAGTCCGCCAAGATCGGCGAGAAGCTGGTGCTCAACCGCTTCGCCAAGCTCGACGGCACCACCGCCGTCTACCTGCACCGCAAGGCCCAGGACCTGCCCCCGGCGGTCGGCGTCCTCGTGCAGTACGCCGGCAAGAGCGACGAGGCCGGCGACGCCGACGCCCGTGGTGTCGCCATGCAGATCGCCGCGATGCGGCCGAAGTACCTCACCCGCGACGAGGTGCCGTCCGACGTGGTCGAGTCCGAGCGGCGCATCGCCGAGCAGACCGCCCGCGAGGAGAACAAGCCCGAGGCGGCCCTGCCGAAGATCGTCGAGGGCCGGGTGAACGCCTTCTTCAAGGACTACGTCCTGATCGAGCAGTCCTCCGTCACCGACCCGAAGAAGTCGGTGAAGCAGGTGCTGTCCGAGGCCGGCATCGAGGTCACCCGTTTCGTGCGGTTCGAGGTCGGCCAGGCCTGAGCCGCCGCCGGGCGCCCCGGCGCCCGCGGGCAGGAACGTCGACGAGGAGGTCGCCGGTGTACGTGACAGGCACCGCGGCCTCCTCGTCCCATAGGGTCGGCAGCGGCAGATTCGCGGTACGCGGCGCACGGGGCGCCGGCGTGGGAAAGGGCGGGGCGGATGACGCAGGTTGTGAGTGACCGGACGCTGGCGGTGGACGATCCGACCGCCCCGCCGCCCGGCCGGGCTCGCCGGGTGGTGCTGAAGCTCTCCGGCGAGGTCTTCGGCGGTGGCGCGATCGGTGTGGACCCGGATGTCGTACAGGCCATCGCCCGGCAGATCGCGACCGTGGTCCGCCGCGGTGTGCAGGTGTCGGTCGTGGTCGGTGGTGGGAACTTCTTCCGCGGCGCGGAGCTGCAGAAGCGCGGTATGGACCGGGCGCGCGCCGACTACATGGGAATGCTCGGCACGGTGATGAACTGCCTCGCCCTCCAGGACTTCCTGGAGAAGGAGGGCATCGAGACCCGGGTGCAGAGCGCGATCACCATGGCGCAGGTCGCCGAGCCGTACATCCCGCTGCGGGCCATCCGGCACCTCGAGAAGGGCCGGGTCGTCATCTTCGGCGCGGGCGCCGGAATGCCGTACTTCTCCACGGACACCGTCGCCGCCCAGCGGGCGCTGGAGATCCACGCCGACGTGGTGCTGATGAGCAAGAACGGCGTGGACGGCGTCTACAGCGCCGACCCCCGGATCGACCCGACCGCCAGCAAGTTCGACTCGATCACCTTCTCCGAGGTGCTGCGCCGCAACCTGCGGGTCGCCGACGCGGCGGCGTTCAGCCTCTGCATGGAGAACGACCTGCCGATGCTGGTATTCGGCGCGCAGGGGGACGACACCATCGTCCGCGCCGTGGGTGGCGACAAGATCGGCACCCTGATCACCGCCTGAGCGGTCGCCCACGGCGACGGCAGCGGTCCTCCGACACACAGCAGAGCCCACCACGAGCACAGAAGGAGGCGAGGAGACCGGTGATCGACGACACCCTCCTCGAGGCCGAGGAGAAGATGGAGCGTGCGATCGAGCACGCCAAGGAGGAGTTCGGCGCGATCCGCACCGGCCGCGCCACCCCGGCCATGTTCTCCAAGGTCATCATCGACTACTACGGCACGCCCACGCCGCTGACGCAGATGGCGTCCGTCGGGATCCCCGAGCCGCGGATGGCCATCATCAAGCCGTACGACAACTCGCAGATCAACGCCATGGAGAAGGCGATCCGCGACTCCGACCTTGGCGTGAACCCGAACAACGAGGGCAACCAGCTGCGCATCCTGCTCCCGCAGATGACCGAGGAGCGCCGCCGCGACATGATCAAGGTCGCCCGGCACAAGGGTGAGGAGGCCAAGGTGGCGATCCGCAACATCCGCCGCCGCGGCAAGGAGGAGCTGGACCGGATCGTCAAGGACGGCGAGGCCGGCGAGGACGAGGTGCGCCGCGCCGAGAAGGAGCTGGACGACCTCACGCAGCGGTACGTGGCGAACGTCGACGAGCTGGTCAAGCACAAGGAGACCGAGCTGCTCGAGGTGTGAGCACCGCTGCCGACCGGGGCACCTCCGGTGGGCCCGACCCGTGGTTGGGTGAGCCGGACCGGGTGACGGCCGATGAACGTGACACGAGGCCCGCCTCCGACAGGGGCGGGCCTCGTCGCGTGCGGGCCGCGCGTGTTCCCGCCGTGGGCGGAGCGGGTCGCGGGGCGGGGCGCCCGCATCGTCCGCCGTGCCCGACCCGCGGGTGCAGTAGGCTCGGCACGATTCCCGGTCACCGAAGGGTGAACTCGGGGGATCGACCGGTCGTCGGGCCGGTCAACCCGCAACAACAGTCGCGCGTGTGTAGGGGATGCTTGTGGTCTTGCGTTCTGTGGTGGTACTCGTGCCGCATCGCGGTGCGTGATGTCCCACCCCGACCCCTACGGCAGCGCCGACGCCCGCGGCTGGGACCGACCGGACCAGCCGGTGGCCCTGCCCTGGCCCGAGCGCGAGGTCGAGCCGGGGCCGTGGACACGGCAGCCGGGCGTCGGCCCCGAGCTGTACGCCGAGCCGCAGACCCGCCCCCGCCCGTCCGCTGACCCGTACGCCGAGCGGGGTGACCGCTACGCGCCGGACGCGTACGACGACGGGCGTCGGCACCCCGCGGAGCCGTACCCTCCGCGGAGCGAGCCGGTGCGCGGCGAGCGGCGCCGGCCCGGCCCCTATCCGGAGCGCGGCCGTCCTGGCCCGCACGGCGAACCGGGCCGCCACGACGACCGCCACCCGGCGGACCGTCCTCCGATCGACCGCCGCCCGTCGGGGGACCGCCGGGCGGGCATCGACCGCCACCCCGCCGATCGGCACCTGGACGAGCGCTACGACCGCTATGCCGGTGATCCCCGCGTGGATCGCTTCGACGGGCCGTCCGGACCGGGTGCGGACCGCTACGGCCCGCCCGGGTCGGGCGGGGACCGCTTCGACGGGCCGGGGCCGGATCGCTTCGACGGGCCGGGGTCGGATCGCTTCGACGGGCCGGGGCCGGACCGCTTCGACGGGCCGACCGGCCCGGCGGGTCGATTCGACGACGAGGACGCCTATCCGACGGCACAGTTGGAGCCGGTGCGGGCCGACAGCGCGCCGGACGCCGTCCTGACGGCCGAGGCGGAGCCGCCTGCCGGCCGACGGAAGCCGGGCAAGCGGCGCGCCACGGCCGACCGGCCCCCCACCCAGCAGACCGCGAGCCGCGCCGGTCGTAACCTGCCGGCCGCCATCGGCGTCGGGCTGGGCCTCGGCGCGCTGATCCTGGTCCCGCTCTTCCTCTTCCCGCCGGCGTTCCTCGTGGTGATCATCGCGGCCATCGGCGTGGGGATCTGGGAGATGAGCCGCGCGGTCCGGCGCAGTGGCGCCCACCCGCCGCTCGTGCCGCTGGTCGCCGGTGGCGCGCTGACCGTGGGGCTGGCCTGGTTCGCCGGCCCGGACGCGCTCAGCCTGGGCCTGCTGGTCACCGTGCTCGGCACGATGATCTGGCGGTTGGGCGACGGGCCGGCCGGCTTCCAGCGCGACCTGACCGCGGCCACCCTGATCGCGGTGTACGTGCCCTTCCTGGGCGGGTTCGCCGCGCTGCTCGCCGCGGCGCCCGACGACGGCGCCTGGCGGATCCTCGCCACCCTGGTCGCGGTGGTGCTCTCTGACACCGGCGGGTACGCGGCCGGCGTCATGTTCGGCAAACACCCGATGGCGCCCTCGGTGAGCCCGAAGAAGTCCTGGGAGGGCTTCGCCGGCTCGGTCACGGCGGCCGCGCTCGGCAGCGCGTTGTTGATCTGGCTGATGTTCGACGTGGCGCCGTGGTGGGGTGCCGTGTTCGGGTTGGCGGTCTCCGGCGCCGCGGTCCTCGGTGACCTCGCCGAGTCCATGATCAAGCGGGATCTGGGCGTGAAGGACATGAGTAACCTGCTGCCCGGGCACGGCGGGCTGATGGACCGGCTGGACTCGATCCTGTTCGCGCTTCCGACCGCGTACCTGCTGCTGGCGGTCTTCGTACCGCTCGCGGGGTGAGGCGTGGACCGGGCCGCAGCCGGGGCCTCGGCCGGAGGGCCGGGGGCGGTTCGGCACCTCCGGACAGGTGCGTCCGCCGTTCGGCGTGACAGACTGGATCCGCCATGACGAGCCTGCCGCTGATCCCCACCGCCCCGGGCGCCCCTGCCGCGCGCCGGGCTGCCATGCCCCCGCAACACCTCGCCGACCTCGACCTGGCCGGTCGCCAGGCGCTGATGACGGAGCTGGGCGAGCCCGCCTTCCGTGCGAAGCAGGTCTCCACCCACTACTTCGGCCGGCTCGTCCGTGACCCGCAGTTGATGACCGACCTGCCGGCCGCCACCCGGGAACGGCTGGCGGAGCGGCTGCTCCCGTCGCTGCTCACCCCGGTCCGTGAGCTGGCCTGCGACGACGGCGCCACCCGCAAGGCCCTCTGGCGGCTGCACGACGGCTCGCTGGTGGAGAGCGTGCTGATGGGCTACCCGGACCGGGTCACCGTCTGCATCTCCAGTCAGGCCGGCTGTGGCATGGCCTGCCCGTTCTGCGCCACCGGCCAGGCCGGGCTCACCCGCAACCTCTCCACGGCGGAGATCGTGGATCAGGCCGTCTATCTGGCCGGGGTTGCGGCCTCCGGGGCGGTCGCGGGGTCACCGGCCCGGTTGTCCCACGTCGTGTTCATGGGCATGGGCGAGCCGCTGGCCAACTACAACCGGGTGGTCGCGGCCATCCGTCGGCTGGTCACGCCCGCTCCCGAGGGTCTCGGGCTGTCCCAGCGACACATAACCGTTTCCACGGTCGGTCTGGTTCCGGCCATCCGCCGACTGGCCAGCGAAGACCTCTCAGTGACTCTTGCGTTGTCGTTGCACGCCCCCGATGATGATCTGCGCGACGAACTCGTGCCGGTCAACCAGCGCTGGAAGGTAGCCGAGGTGCTGGACGCAGCGTGGGACTACGCGGCCCGGACGGGGCGCCGTGTGTCGATCGAGTACGCAATGATCAAGAACGTGAACGACCAGCCGTGGCGAGCCGACCTGCTCGGCCGGCTGCTGGCCGGCAAGCTGGCCCACGTGAATCTCATTCCGCTCAACCCGACGCCGGGCAGCCGCTGGGACGCGAGCCCGAAGCCGGTGGAGCGGGAGTTCGTCCGGCGCTTGCGCGAGGCCGGGGTCTCCACCACCGTGCGGGACACCCGGGGACGCGAGATCGACGGGGCGTGTGGGCAGCTCGCCGCCGCGGAGGACAGGGACATCGACCGCGCCGAGGCGGCACCGGCGTGACCGGGCGTGGCGAACGAGACCAGGAGACATAGTGGCGAGTCAGGGTCAGCGTTTCCGGCGGAAGGCGCTCCGCCGGGGATACAAGGTCGACGAGGTGGACGCCTTCCTCGACCGGGTGGAGGCGACGCTCGCCGGTCAGCCGGTCGGCGCGCCCGTGGCCTCCCAGGAGGTCCATGACGTCGTCTTCCGGGTCCGGTTCAACGGCTACGACGAGTGGCAGGTCGACCTGCACCTCGACCGGGTCGAGCGCCAGCTGGCCGAGCTCGAGGAGCGCGGTGGCGCGGGTGGGCGCGGTGGCGACCCCCGCATGAGCGACCGGATGGGTCCGCCGGACCGGATGGCCCCGCCGATGCGCGACGAGCGCGGCATGTCGCCGGTCCCGCAGCCGCTACCGCCACGGCCGATGCCGGCGCAGGCCGGTCCGCCGGCGGACCGCTACGGTGCCCGCTACGACGAGCCGACCGGCGCGTTCGCGGGCGGCTACGACGGCCCACGCGGCGGCTACGACGCCCCGCGCGGCCCGGGTGGCCCCGGCGGCCCTGGCGGCCCGGTCCCGGGCATGCCGATGGGCCCGGGCGCTCCCCTGGGTGGCCCGGCCGGCCCGCCGCGTGGCCTGCCCCCGGGTCCGGCCGGTTACGGCCAGGAGGAGCAGCGCTTCGACGGCTTCGAGGCCGGTCGGCGGGCCCGCACCGACATGACCGCCGAGATCCGGATGCCCGACCGGGACCCGCGCCGGGGCCCGGCCGGCCCGCCGCCGATGCCGCAGCAGGGCGTCGGTGGTCCGCCGATGGGTGGCCCGCCCGCCGTGCCCGGCCCGCCGATGGGTGGCCCGCCGATGGCCGGCCCGCCCGGAAGTGACCTCTACCGGGTCGACCAGATCCGCCGCAGCTTCCAGGTGCGCCGGTTCGGCAGCGGCTACGACCCCGACCAGGTGGACCACTTCTTCGAGACCCTGCTCGGCGGCATGGCCGGCCGTAACCCGATGCCGGTCAACCCGAAGGACCTGGACACGCTGCGCTTCGGCCTGGTGCCGGGCGGCTACTTCGAGGCCGAGGTGGACGCGGCGCTCAAGGACGTGCAGGACATCCTGTTCGGCCGCTGAGGCCACTCCGCGTACGACGAGGGCCCGCTACCCCGATGGGGTGGCGGGCCCTCGTGCGTGGTCGTGGTGGTCCGGCGCGACAGGTGGCGCGTCCGGCGCCCCGGTCAGGAGCGCAGGCCGTTGCGCCGCAGCACGGCGTCGCCGATCACGATGACCAGCAGCAGCACCGCGAGGCCGATCAGCCAGATGTCCTCGACCTTGCCCTCGTGGTTGCCGCAGATCATCGCCACCAGCGCCAGCGCGGTCAGCACCGCACCGATCCGCCCGGACTTGCGGTGCCCGGGCTTGTGCTGGTCTGGCGACGTTACCGGCTCGCTTCCTGCCACTGTCGGTCCTTCCCTCGCGATCGGATCTCCGGTTAGTCTGGCACGCCCCGTACCGGGCCCGGCGCAGGGTCCGACCGGTCGGCCCCGCAAGCGGGACCCGCGGGCGCGGAAGCGACCGGCAACGGCCGCGGCGCGCTCGACGGGTGACCCTCGGACGGCCGCGGGGTGGGCCCCCGGGCCGAAGGTCCCGCTCCGACCAGGGCGTAACGCCACTACCGGCGTCGCGGACCGGGGGCCACAGTCACTCCGGTAGCGTTTGTCGTACACCTTGATACGTCTTTTGAGGGGGAAACTGCGGTGCGAGTGACCGGTACGGGGCACGCCAGCATGCGGATCGACACGGCCGCGGGCAGCATCCTGTGCGACCCGTGGGTCAATCCGGCCTACTTCGCCTCCTGGTTCCCGTTTCCCGACAACTCCCGGCTCGACTGGGAGACGCTCGGCCAGGTCGACTACCTGTACGTCTCCCACCTGCACCGCGACCACTTCGACGCGAAGCACCTGAAGCAGTACGTGTCGAAGGACGCGACGGTGCTGCTCCCCGAGTTCCCGACCTCGGAGATGGAGGACGAGTTCCGGGCGCTGGGCTTCACGAAGTTCCTGAAGGCCCCGAACGAGCAGGTCGTGGAGCTGCCCGGCGGCCTGAAGATCATGATCCAGGCGTTGACCAGCCCGACCGACGGCCCGATCGGCGACTCGTCGCTCTGGGTGGAGTACGACGGCGTCCGGCTGCTCAACCAGAACGACGCCCGCCCCACCGACCTGAGCGTCTTCGCCGAGCTGGGCCACGTGCACGCGCACCTGCTCCAGTTCTCGGGCGCGATCTGGTACCCGATGGTCTACGAGCTGCCCCAGGCGGCCAAGACCGCGTTCGGCAAGCAGAAGCGCGACCGGCAGTTCGACCGTACGTGGCGCTACATCGACGACCTGAAGGCCGATCACGTCTTCCCGATCGCCGGCCCGCCGTGCTTCCTGGACGACGAGCTGTGGCAGTTCAACGACATCTTCGGCGACGAGGGCAACATCTTCCCCGACCAGTCGGTGTTCCTCGCCGAGTACGCGAAGGTCGGTGGCACCAACGGCATCGTGCTGCTGCCGGGCAGCGTCGCCGAGGTCACCACGGAGGGCGCGACCACCACCCACCCGGTGCCGGTGGCGGAGTTCTTCGCCAACAAGGTCGCCCACCTGGAGGAGATGCGCGAGCGCAAGCGCCCGATCATCGAGGCGGAGAAGGCGTCGTGGCGGCACCCCGAGGTGGACGTGCTCGCCGAGATGAAGCGCCGCATCGAGCCGCTGCTGGACGAGTCGATCTACCTGGCCAAGGGCGTCGGCGGCCCGGTCCGCTTCGACCTGGTGGGCACCGACAGCTCAGGCGGGGAGACCCTTGAATCAATCGTGGTGGACTTCCCGGGCAAGGAGGTCCGGCCGTACGCGGACGAGAAGGTGCGCTACCGGTTCCGTACGGAGCGGGCGTTGATCGAGCACCTGCTCTTCATCGACGAGGTGGACTGGGTCAACTCGCTCTTCCTCTCCTGCCGGTTCTCCGCCGCCCGGATCGGCCAGTACAACGAGTTCGTCTACGCCTTCTTCAAGTGCCTCTCCGAGGAGCGCCTCCAGTACGCCGAGGGCTGGTACGACGAGCACGAGCGGGCCGTCGACGCCGAGGACATCACGCTGGGCGACTGGGTGGTGCAGCGCCGCTGCCCGCACCTGAAGGCGGACCTGAGCCGGTTCGGCATCGTCGACGGCGACCAGCTCACCTGCCAGCTGCACGGCTGGCGGTTCGACCTGCCCAGCGGCCGCTGCCTGACCAGCGTCGGGCACAAGATCCGGGCGCACCGGGCCGACGCCGCGGCCCCGGCGCCCGCGGGCGAGGCCGCGAGCTGAAACCCACCGCCCCGCCGCACCCGGCCCGGCCCCACTGCCGGTGATCATGGAGTTGTTGCCCGCCGCCCCGGGGCGTGTCGAGGCGACAACTTCATGATCAGCGGGAGGGTGTGCCCAGGTCGGTGAGGATGCGGCGGGCGGCGTTGTGGCCGGCGGCACCGATCACGCTGCCGGCCGGGTGGCAGCCCGCGCTGCCCGCGTAGACGCCGTCGACACCGGTGGCGTACGGCATCCGGTCGGTGAACGAGACCGTGTTGTCGACGTGGTGGATGTGCCCGCCGGTGATCCCGAAGTGCGCCTCGATCCCGGGCGGCGGCAGCGGCACCGCGTCGACGATGAGATCAGCGGTGCCCGGCGCGTACCGCTCGCAGATCGCGACGAGCTGCTCCACGTACCCGGGCAGCGCCGCGTCCCAGGTGGTGCCCGCCAGCTCGTACGGCACCGACTGGACGAACAGCGCCGACGAGTGGTGCCCCTTCCCGTCGGAGAGCGACGGGTCGACCGTCGTGTGCAGGTACCACTCGATGGTCGGCTCCGCCGGCAGCCGCCCGTCCCGCACCTCCGCCCACATGGCCCGCAGCGCCGCCATCGGCGACGAGGTGTCGCCGCCCACCAGCGACGCCGACCCGGGCAGCAGGTGGATGGTGGAGCCGAACGGGCTCGGCGCGGCCGCCGGCAGGCAGGAGAAGCGGGGCAACCCGGCCAGCGCCAGGTTGAGCTTCAGGGTGCTGCCGGTGCGGCGGACCGCCGTCATCCGCTCGCCGAGCGGTGCCGGGAGCGCGCCGTCGGGCAGCAGACCCATCAGCCGGTACGGGTCACACGCGCCGAGCACCACCCGGGCCGCCACCTCCCGACCGTCGGCCAGGACCACCCCGCTCGCCGCGCCGCCGTCCAGCGTGATCGCCTGGACCGGCGCGTCGGTCAGGATCCGCGCCCCGGCGGCCCGGGCAGCCTCGGCGAAGGTGCGGCTCACCGTGCCCATGCCGCCCTCGGCGATCATCCACGTGCCGCCGGAGCCGGGCAGCCGGCACATGTTGTGCACCAGGAAGTTGTGACCGGTCCCCGGGTCGTCGGGCCCGGCGTTCAGGCCGGAGAGCCCGTCGGTGACCGCGTACATGCTGACCAGCAGCTCGGAGCGGAAGTCGAACCGGGCCAGGTAGTCGGCGACCGAGCCGCGGACCAGGTCCACGAAGACCTGCCGCAGCGCCGGCCGGACGTACCGCTCGGCGGTCTCCTCCACCGGCAGCGGCTCGGCCAGCCAGGCCGGCGCGAGGTCCTCCCGCAGCGCGGCCAGTTCGGCCTGGAGGGCGTCGTCGGCGGCCACGTCGGCGGGGGAGAAGAACTCGGCGAGCTGCGCCCGCGTGGCCGCGGTGTCGCTGCCGAAGAGCAGGTACGGCGACCCCAGCCCGCCCGGGGTGGGCAGGAAGTAGTGCGGGTCGCGGCGTAGCACCGGGATCCGCACGTCGAGGGTGGCGAGCAGCTCCGGTGGCATCAGCCCGAGCAGGTAGGAGCCGGTGGAGTGGCGCAGCCCGGGCACCTTCGGGAACGGGTTCTCGGTGCGGGTCGCGCCGCCGATCACGTCCGCCGCCTCCAGCACCAGCACGTCCAGCCCGGCGCGGGCCAGCAGAATGGCGGAGACCAGGCCGTTGTGCCCGGCCCCGACGACCACGACGTCGGCGCGGGCGGGAAGTTCACTGCTCATGCCGCGGCAGCCTAACCTAGCGGCCGGTCCGATTCCGCCCGCTCGGAACCGGCGGGCAGTCGGATCGTGAAGGTCGAGCCCAGCCCGATCGTGCTGGCCGCGGCGACGGTGCCGCCGTGCGCCTCGACGAGCTTGCGGACGATGGCGAGCCCCAGGCCGCTGCCGCCGGTCTGCCGGCCGCGGGACTTCTCCGCGCGCCAGAAGCGGTCGAAGACCCGGGGCAGGTCCTCGGCGCTGATCCCGGAGCCGGTGTCGGCCACCGTGACGATCACCGCGTCGCCGGCCGGCTCGGCGCGCACCGTCACGCTGCCGCCGGTCGGGGTGTGCCGCAGCGCGTTGCCGAGCAGGTTCGACACGGCCTGCCGCAGCCGCACCGGGTCGGCGTCGAGCTGGGGGTCCGCCTCGGCGTGCAGCGCGATCGACACGCCCACCCGGTCCGCCTGCGCCCGATGCGCCTCGACGACCTGGGCGAGCAGGTCGGCGAGGTAGACGTGCTCGCGGTGCAACCGCAGCGCGCCCGCGTCGGCCTCGGCCAGGTCCTGCAGGTCGCTGATCACGTGCTGCAGCAGCGTCGCCTCCTCCAGCAGCGAGGAGATCAGCCGGCGGTCGGGGGCGACGACACCGTCCTCGGCCGCCTCCAACCAGCCCCGGATGTTCGTGACCGGCGTACGCATCTCGTGCGCGATGTCGCTGACCATCGCCCGGCGCAGCTCCTCCAGCCGCTCACGCCGGGCCGACATGTCGTTGAAGACCTCGGCCAGCCGGGCTATCTCGTCCCGACCGGTGACGCGGACCCGCGCGGAGCCGTCCCCGTCGCGCATCCGCTGCGCCGCGCCGATCAGGGCGTGCAGCGGACGCGTCAGCCGGATGCCGGCGAGCACGGTGACGCCGACCGTCACCAGCAGGACGAGCCCGGCGACCGCGACGATCCGGGCCTGGTTGGCCGGGGAGAGGTCGAAGGCGGTGGAGGGGCGGCCGGCCAGGTCGGTGACGTAGAGCGCCGCCGGCTGCGCGACGTACGGCAGAAGCTGCTCCCGCCGGCTGCTCCCGACGCACGCCCGCACGGCGCGGCTCTCCTCCTGGTCCTGTTCGGCGTCGGGCTTCGGGCCGGTGGGCCCGGGCAGCCACGCCCAGGTCCAGTCGGGGGCGACCCGCACCTCGGGCAGGTGCCGGCGGGCCAGGCAGGTGTTCACCAGGGCGTTGAGCTGGGCCAGGGCCTTGCGCTCGGTGGGCGTCGACGTCTCCAGCGCCGCGCGGGACTCGGCACAGAGCGCACTGCCGGCCAGGTCCGTGCCGGGGGTGTCGATCCGGGGCCGCCCGCTCGGCCCCTCCACGACCGTGGCCTCCATCTTCGCGCCGGTCCGGAGGCAGCGCAGCGCCTCGTCCGCCCGGTGGCGCAGCGTCGCGCGTTCCTCCTCCGGCAACCGGTACGGGCCCACGGCGCGGGGGTCGATGCGGTCGGTCGACGGGGCGCCGGCCCGGGCGTCCGGCCCCGGCGTCAGCGCGGCGTCGACGGAGAGCGGGTCGAGGACCGCGGAGGGCTTCGCCGGCAGCCCACCCGCGCCGGGCGTCGAGTCGGCGATCGGCGTACCGGACCCGGTGGTCAGGGTGATCCGCCGGCCGACCTGGTCGGCGAGCGGCCGCAGAGCGGCGTCCACGCCGCTCCAGTCGGGGTGGGTCGCCGCGTAGGTGAGCAGGGTGTCGTAGACGTGGGCGTCGTCGGCGAGCGCCTGCCCCTGTTCCTGGCGGATCGCCCCGGTGGTGGTGCGGACGGCGAGCCAGGCGGTCGCCGCGATCGAGCCGACCGCGATCAGGACGGCGAGGGCCAGCAGCCGGACCAGAAGGCTGCGGCGCAGGGGGAGCTCAGGCGCCACGGACGCCCTCGACCAGCTTGTAGCCGACGCCGTACACCGTCACCAGCCGGACCGGCCGGCGCGGATCCGGTTCGATCTTCCGGCGCAGGTTCATCACGTGCACGTCCACGGTGCGGTTGGTGATGTAGCGGCCGGTGCCGTGCAGGTAGGTGAGCAGTTGATCCCGGGTGAACGCCCGCCCGGGCTGTGCCGCCATCGCCTCGAGCAGCTGGAACTCGCCCGGGGTGCAGTCGACGGGGCGTCCGTCGCTGGTGACCTCGTGCCGAACCGGGTCGACGTGCAGGGCGCCGACGCGCAGCACCGGGTCGGGTGGCAGGGCGGGGCGCCGGCCGCGCCGCAGCAGCGTCCGGACCCGGGCGACCAGCTCCCGTGGGCTGTACGGCTTGGTCATGTAGTCGTCGGCGCCCAGGTCCAGGCCGAGCAGCAGGTCGTCCTCCGTCGACCGGGCGGTGAGCATCAGCACCGGCAGGTCCGACTCCTGGCGCAGGATGCGGCAGACGTCCAGCCCGTCGACCTTCGGCATCATCACGTCGAGGATCACCAGTGCCGGTGGTCGGCGTCGGATCTGCTCCAGAGCGGCCCGCCCGTCCGGGACGACGACGACCTGATGCCCCTCGCGTTCCAGGTACCGGCGCGCCAGCTCCGCCTGCTTCTCGTCGTCCTCCGCCACCAGCACATGCGCACCCACGGCGGCGACTGTACGTTCCCGCGACCCGGTCTGCCGAGGCCGAGGAGCGCGCCTGACCAGCGGATATCGGATCACCACAGCTTCCTGACAGGTCCCTGACAACCGGCCGCGAGGCTCGGTGACATGACGATCAGACCGAATCGGGTCGTGTCCGGGCCGCGTCCGCGCCGCCTCGCCGCGCGCACCGCTGTCACCCTGCTCACCGCGGTCGCCGGCCTCGCCGGCTGCGGCGGCGCCGGCGACGGTGGGGACCGGGCCGACGGGGCGGGTGATGTGGCGTCGCTCACCGCGCCGGCCGACAGCGCGTCGGCGTCCGCGCCGGCCGGCGGGACCGGGGGCGGTCCGCAGCTGCGTCTGGACACCACGGAGGCGGAGAAGTCGCGGCTCTGGCAGTCGTACCTGCGCTGCCTGAAGGACCACGGGGTGCCGGAGAACCACGGCCAGGTGCCCGGGGCCGCCGGAAACGGCGACGGGATCGACCTCGACCTCTCCAGTGGCGAGCCGAAGGCGGCGTACGCGGCCTGCGCCGACAAGCTGCCGGTGATGCCGCCGGAGCTGGACCCGAAGAAGAACCCGAACTACCTGAGCCAGTTCAGCGACTACGTGCAGTGCCTGCGCGGGCGCGGCATGAAGATCCACGCGCTCCCCGACGGCTCGGGGTGGACCTACGACGACGGAGTCGCCATCGCGGTGGAGGGCGAGGCGTTGACGCGGGCCGAGCGCGACTGCACCCAGGAGGCGTTCGGTGGCCGCAAGTAGTTCGCCGGACGGCCGGTCGCGTGGACGGGCCCGGCCCGTGGCCCTCGCCGTCCTGGCCGTCGTGCTGGCCGCCGCCGGCGCCGGCGGCGCGCTGCTTACCCTGCGCGACCGGTCGACGGACGGAGCGGCGAGCGGCCCACCGCCGATCGCCACGACCACCGTCACCCGGACCGACCTGTCGGACAGCCGCAGCGTCGGCGGCACTCTCGGGTTCGGGCCGGAGCGGGTGGTGAAGGGGGCCGGAAGCGGCGTCGTCACCCGGCTGCCGAAGGTCGGCGACACGGTGACCCGGGGCCGGCCGCTCTACTGGGTCGACGACCGGCCGGTGCCGGTGCTCTTCGGCACGGTCCCGCTCTTCCGCCCGCTGGACACGCCCGGGTTGGAGGGCAGTGACGTCCGGATGGTGCTGGACAACCTCGCGGCGCTCGGTCTCCGCACCGGATCCCAGCCCACCCGGGGCCGGAACGGCGCGAAGCTCGGCCCGGACCGTGCCGTGCTCACCCCGGCCCTGGTCGCCGCGATCAAGAAGTGGCAGCAGCAGAACGGTCTGGAGCCGACCGGCAAGCTGACCGTCGGCGCGGCCGTCGTGCTTCCCGGGTCGGTGCGGGTCAGCGCGGTCAAGGCCCTGCCCGGTGACGCGGTCGCCGGCGAACTCCTGGCCGTCACCGAGCGGACGAAGCTGGTCACCGTGCCGGTCGAGGCCACTGAGGTCGACGGCATCCGGGCCGGCACCGGCGTGGTGATCGTCCTGCCCGACGGGACCGAGGTCCCCGGCCGGGTGGCGTCGGTATCCCGCACCGTCCAGGGCGGCGGAGCGGACCAGGGGGCCGGTGAGAGCAGCCCGCCGAAGGTGAACGTGCTCGTCAGCCCGGTCAAGGCGGCGGACGTGGCGACGCTGGACGCCGCCGCGGTCCAGGTCCGGTTCACCAGCGCGACGCGGAAGAACGTGCTCGCGGTGCCGGTCGGCGCGCTGGTCGCGCTCCGGGAGGGCGGCTACGCGCTCCAGGTTCCCGAGGGTCGGCTGGTGGCGGTGGAGACCGGCATGGTCGCGCGGGGCCTGATCGAGGTCAGCGGGCCCGGCGTCACCGAGGGACTCGCCGTGGTGACGGCCTCGTGAGCGCCCTCGTCACCAGCGCGGGCGACGCCCCCACCGAGGTGATCCCCGCGTACCGGGAACCGGTCCTCGCCATCGAGCGGGTGAGCCGGACGTATCCGGGCGGAGTCACCGCGCTGGACGACGTGTCGCTGCGCGTCCACGCCGGTGAGCTGCTCGCCATCGTCGGCCCGTCCGGCTCCGGCAAGTCCACCCTGTTGAACATCATGGGCACGCTCGACCTGCCGACCAGCGGTCACGTCCGGGTCGCCGGACACGAGGTCACCGCCCTCTCCGACCGGCGGCTCTCCGCGCTGCGGGGCCGGTGGCTCGGCTTCGTGTTCCAGCAGTTCCATCTCGCCCCGGGGCTCGACGCGGTGGAGAACGTCGCCACCGGGCTGCTCTACGCCGGGGTGCGCCGCCGCGACCGTCGCTGTAGAGCGGTCGAGGCGCTGGCCCGGGTCGGCCTCGCCCACCGGGTCGACCACCTGCCGCACCAGCTCTCCGGTGGGGAGCGGCAGCGGGTGGCGATCGCCCGGGCGTTGGTGAACGACCCGGCGCTGGTCCTCGCCGACGAGCCGACCGGCGCCCTGGACACGGCCACCGGCGAGGCCGTCCTGGCGCTGCTCACCGAGCTGAACGCGGAGGGGACCACCATCGCCCTCATCACCCACGACCGGGACATCGCCGCGCGGACCCCCCGACAGGTGGAGATCCGCGACGGACGGGTCGTCGCGGACACCGCTTCCGGGCCCGGCCGCCGCTCGGGAGGCGACCCCGCGACCAGCGGCGAACGGAGCGGGCGATGAGGCGCGGCGACGCGGCGCGGCGCGGCGTCCGGCCCGTCCGGCTCGCCCCGACCGACGTGCTCCGGCTCGGTCTGCTCGGGCTCACCACCCGGCGGGGGCGGGCGGTCCTCTCCGCGCTCGGCATCGCCATCGGCATCGCCACGATGATCGTGGTGGTCGGCATCCCGGCGTCCAGCCAGCGGCACCTGATGGATCAGCTCTCCGCCCTCGGCACCAACCTGCTGCGGGCCGAGCCGGTGCCGGACCGGACGCCGCCCGTGTTGCTGCCCGAGGAGTCGGCCGCCATGGCGGCCCGGATCGGGCCGGTCACCGCGACGAGCGCCGTCGCGAACACCCACACCACGGTGCGCCGCAGCGACGTCATGGACCGGTACGACAACGGGGGGCTCACCGTGCTGGCCGCACGGCCCAACCTGCTCGACACGGTCAACGGCCGGCTCCGCACGGGCCGCTTCCTCGCCGCCGGAACGGACCGGCTGCCGGTCGCCGTCCTCGGGTACGTCGCCGCGAGCCGGCTCGGCTTCGCGACGGTGGACCCGCGGCAGCCGCCGCAGGTGAACATCGACGGGCACTGGTTCACCGTGGTCGGCATCCTCGACCCGATGCCGCTCGCGCCGGACCTGGAACGGTCGGTGCTGGTCGGCTGGGGCGCGGCCCGGGACGTCCTGGGGTTCGACGGGCACCCCACCGTCGTCTACGCGCAGGCGCGGGAGGACGCGTTGGAGGGTGTGCGGGCGGTGCTGCCGGCGACGCTCAATCCGCAACTCCCCGGCCTGGTGCAGGTCAGCCGCCCCTCGGACGCGCTCGCCGCGAAGCGGGCCACCGAGAACACCTTCTCCGCGCTCTTCCTCGGGCTGGCCGGGGTGGCGTTGCTGGTCGGCGGCATCGGGGTCGCCAACACGATGGTGATCTCGGTGCTGGAACGCCGCCGGGAGATCGGCCTGCGCCGGGCCCTCGGCGCGAACCGGGCCCAGGTCCGCACCCAGTTCCTCACCGAGTCGGTGCTGCTCTCCCTCCTCGGCGGCGCCGCCGGGACGGTCCTCGGTGTGCTGGCGACGGTCGGGTACGCCGGCTACCAGGGCTGGCCACCGACCGTGCCGATCGCCTCGGTGGCGGCCGGTGTCGGTGGGGCGCTGCTGGTCGGCGTGGTCGCCGGGGTCTACCCGTCGATCCGCGCGGCCCGGCTCACCCCCACCGAGGCGCTCGCCGCCCCGTGACGGCCGCCCGCGTCGCCGGCCCCCCGAAACCCCGGCTCCCTCACGTCCGCGCGCGGTGTGGGGGATGCTGGGGCGGGCCGGCGGCGAGGGAGGCGCGGTGTTCGCGTGGTGGGGACGGGTCGTGGTGCGGCTGCGCTGGGCCGTGCTGGCCGCTGGGCTGCTGCTCGCGGTCGTGGGCGCCACCTGGGGCGCCGGGGTCTTCGGGCAGCTCACCGGCGGTGGCTTCGACGACCCGGCCAGCGAGTCCACCCGGGCCTACGAGCGGATCACCGAGGAGCTGGGGCCGCAGGGCGCGGACGTGATCGTGCTCTGGTCCAGCGACACCGCCACCGCCGACCAGCCGGCGTTCCGCGATCCCGTCGCGGCGACGGTGTCCCGGCTGCGCGAGCGGCCCGAGGTCGCCACCGTCACCACCTGGTACGACACCGGTGCGCCCGCCCTGCTCGCGGGCGACCGGCGGGCCACCTACGCGCTGGTCCAGCTGCGCGCCGACGACGAGGACGGCAAGACCGCCGCCTACCGGGAGCTGCGCGGCGTGCTCGACACCCCCGGCGTACGCACGCAGACCGGTGGGAACGTGCCCTTCCTGGAGGAGGCGAACACCCGCACCACGGCGGACATCACCCGCGCCGAGCTGCTTTCCATGCCGGTGCTGCTGGTGCTGCTCGTGGTCATCTTCGGCGGGCTGGTCGCCGCGTCCACGCCGCTGCTCATCGGTGGGCTGGCGATCCTGGGCGCGTTCGTCGCGGTCCGGCTGGTCAACGTCGTCACCGAGGTGTCGATCTTCGCGATCAACGTGATCACCCTGATCGGTCTCGGCATGGCGGTCGACTACGCGCTCTTCGTGGTCAGCCGGTTCCGGGAGGAGTTGGCCGCCGGCCGCGACAGCGCCGGGGCCGTCCGGCACACCATGGTCACCGCCGGCCGGACCGTGCTCGTCTCCGGCCTCACCATCGCGCTCGCCATGGCCAGTCTGTTGATCTTCCCGCAGTCCTTCCTGCGCTCGATGGGCCTCGGCGGGATGGCCGCCGTGCTGGTCGCCATGCTCGCGGCGCTGACCGTGCTGCCGGCCCTGCTGGCGGTGCTCGGGCCACGGATCGACGCGGTGCGCGTACCGCTGCCGTGGCGGCGAGCGACGGCGGGTGGGCGGCCGGCGGCGACCGCCGACGGCGCGGCCGGCGCCCCGGACGGCACGGCGACCGGCGGCGGCCCCGATGCCGTCCAGGGCGGCGCGTGGGCCCGGATCGCCCGCAGCGTGATGCGCCGCCCCGTGCCCTACCTGGTCGGGGTCGCGCTGCTGCTGACGCTGCTGGCCACGCCGTTCCTGCGGATCACGTTCGGCGGCTTCGACGAGCGGGTGCTCCCGGTGGGCGCCGAGCCGCGCGTCGTCTCCGAACGGATCGCCGCCGAGTTCCCCGGCGGCACCGTGGCCCCGGTGGAGGTGCTGGTCTCCGGCGCGTCGGCCGAGGCGGTGCGCCCGTTCGCCGACCGGATCGCCCGGCTGCCCGGGGTCACCGGGGTGACCGTGACGGCCAACCGGGGGGAGGCGACGCTGCTGAGCGTGACGTACCCGGGGGAGCCGACCGGCGACGTGGCCCAGGACGTGGTGCGGGCGGTCCGCGACCTGCCCGGGCCGGCGGGTGCGGAGGTGCTGGTCGGCGGCCGGCCCGGCGCCGACCGGGACCTGCTGGACAGCCTCGGCGCCCGGTTGCCCTGGATGGCGTTGCTGATGGCCGCCGCGACGCTGGTGCTGCTCTTCCTCGCGTTCGGGTCGGTGGTGCTGCCGGTCAAGGCGGTGCTGATGAACCTCATCTCGATCGGCGCGTCGTTCGGCGTGGTGGTCTGGATCTTTCAGGACGGTCACCTCGCCGACCTGCTCGGCTTCACCCCCACCGGGTTCATCGAGCCGAGCAACCCGATCCTCATGCTGGCGGTGCTCTTCGGGCTGGCGACCGACTACGAGGTGTTCCTGCTCTCGCGGGTGCGGGAGGAGTGGGACCGGACCGGGGACAACACCGCCGCCGTGGCCGCCGGGCTCCAACACACCGGCCGGATCATCACCGCGGCCGCGCTGCTGCTGATCGTCGTGGTGGCCGGCTTCGCCACCGGCGGTATGGCGTTCATCAAGCTGATCGGCGTCGGCATGATCGTGGCGATCGTGGTGGACGCGACGCTCGTCCGGGCGCTGCTGGTGCCGGCGACGATGCGGCTGCTCGGCCGCTGGAACTGGTGGGCGCCGGGCCCGCTCGGCCGCGTCTACCGCCGCTACGGGCTGCGGGAGTCGGCGTCGAGCCCACCGGAGACCCGTCATTCCGCGTTTACCGGATAGTGGGTTCCGTCGATGTCGTGTCGGCCCTAGCGTCGACAACGTATCGACTCACGTCCGGGAGGTCATCCGATGGACCGTCGTACCGTCCTGCGCTCCGCCGTCGCCGGGGCCGCCACCATCTCCGGCGCCGCGGCCTTCTCCGGCAGCCTCTGGACCGGCGCCGCCCTGGCCGGTCCCGCGCAGCCCGGCCCCGGCCCGTACGGGGACCTGCTCCCCGCCGACGGCAACGGCCTGCAACTGCCCGCCGACTTCACCAGCCGGGTGATCGCCCGCTCCGGTCAGCGGGTCGCCGGCACCTCGTACGTCTGGCATCCGGCACCCGACGGTGGCGCCTGCTTCCCCGCCGGCACCGGCTGGATCTACGTGTCCAACTCCGAGGTGCCGTTGGTCGGTGGCGCCTCGGCGGTGCGGTTCGCGGCGGACGGCTCGGTCACGGCGGCGTACCGGATCCTCGGCGGCACCAACGTCAACTGCGCCGGTGGCGCGACCCCGTGGGGCACCTGGCTCTCCTGCGAGGAGGTGCCGCTCGGGCGGGTCTTCGAGACCTGGCCGGACGGCAGCCGCGCCGCCGAGGAGCGGACCCGGATGGGCCGCTTCACCCACGAGGCCGCCGCCTGCGACCCGGACCGGCGGGTGGTCTACCTGACCGAGGACGAGAACGACGGGTGCTTCTACCGGTTCATCCCGGACACCTGGGGGGACCTGCGCACCGGCAAGGTGCAGGTGCTCTGCGCGCCCGCCGACCAGGTGGCCGGCCCGGTGACCTGGCGGGACATCCCGGACCGGGACGGCTTCCCGATCTTCACCCGGTGGCAGGTGGGCGCCGCGAAGCACTTCGACGGCGGCGAGGGCTGCTGGTACGACCAGGGCACCTGCTGGTTCACCACGAAGGGCGACAACCGGGTGTGGGCGTACGACGCGGTCAACCAGCGCCTCGACCTGGCGTACGACGACTCGCTGGTGCCGCCCGGCGCCGCTCCGCTGACGGGCGTGGACAACATCACCGGCACCCCGGGCGGCGACCTCTACGTGGCCGAGGACGGCGGCGACATGGAGATCAACGTCATCACGCCGACCGGGGTGGTGAGCCCGTTCCTGCGGATCGTCGGCCAGTCCTCGTCGGAGATCACCGGGCCGGCCTTCTCCCCGGACGGCTTCCGCCTCTACTTCTCCTCCCAGCGCGGCACGAGCGGGGCCCGCGCCGGCACCGACGGCGTCACCTACGAGGTGACCGGCCCCTTCCGACGCTGACCCGGCTGCCCCGACCCGTGTTGATCAAGAGGTTTGCGTCAGGAACGGACCCTCGGGTGACGCGAATCTCTTGGTCAACCCCGGTCCGCCCCGGCGCGGCGGGTTCGCCAGGCGCTCAGGGCCAGGGTCGCGGAGTAGCCGCTGAGCACGATCACGTGGAACACGTACAGCCAGAGGAGCACGGCGACACCGGCGCCGATCTCGTCGAAGCCGCCGAACGGTGCCCCCAGGTCGAGGGGGAGCGAGGCGAAGAGCACGAAGCCGTGCAGGAACCCGGAGAGGTTCGCCGCGGTGAACGAGCCGACGGCGAGCGCGGAGAGCCAGTCCGGCGAGGCGGGGCCGACCACCCGGAAGACCCACAGCAGCACCGGCGTGAGCACCAGCCACACACCCAGGAACGACAGCACCACGCCCAGCACCCCGGCCCAGCCGCCCTGGCGTACCAGCCCCGTCGTGGTGGGCAGGGCCACCAGGATCGACAGCAGCAGCGCCGGGGCCGGCGCGAGCAGCGGCAACAGCAGCAGCCGGCCACGCCAACCGACCCAGCTCTCCCCGGTGTGCGACGCGGCGACCGAGACGAACGCGCGGCGCAGCCCCTCGCCGTAGAGCGACGCGGGCAACAGGGAGGCCAACGCCAGCACCGGGGTCAGTCCCACGCCGGCGTCGACCAGCGCGGCCACCGCGTGCGGCGCGCCGATGTCGTCCGGCAGGGTCCGCACGGCGTACGCGGTGAGCCGGCGTACCCGACCCGTCCCGGCGACGAGCGAGGTCAGCCAGATGGCCAGCAGCGCCACCGGCACGATGGCGACACCCCCGTAGAAGGTGATCGCGGCGGCGTGCAGGGAGAGGTCCCGCCCCCGGACCGGCCGGAACGCGGCACTCACGATCCGCCGCGTCCGCTGCCAGCCCGTCCCCATCGCCTTCTACTTCCCCGCAGCCGTCGCCGCCAGTCCTCGACGATCGCTGGTCGGGACGCGGGGGTGGAGGGGCTGGGGCGGAGGTCGTATCGTCTGCGCCCGTGGTGATCGATTTCCAGACGCAGGCGGACCGGTCCCTGTTGGCCGCCGCGCTGCGGCGCACGCTCGGCCGCAGCCTGCTCCTGTCCCGGCTCTGCGGCGTCATCCTTCTCCTGCCGGCGGCCGTCGCCGTGCTCACCGACGACCCGGCGATGGTCGTGGTGTGGGTGTTCGCCGCGGTGGTCTTCTGGATCCTGCCGCCGCTGGTGGTGCGCAGCGCTGTCCAGACGAGTTGGAAGACGTACGGGCGGACGATCGACTGGCAGGTCTCCGACGAGGGCGTCCGAATGGTCTCGGACCTCATGGAGAGCCTGGTCCGCTGGCCGGCGGTGGAGACCGTCGAGCTGATCCCCGACCAGCTGCTCCTCAAGATCAATCGCCAGCAGGTCATTCCGGTGCCCATCGCGGGCCTGGGTGCGCAGGACCGGGCGGCGCTGCTCGGCCTCCTCCGCGCGCGGGGCCTGGCCGGTGCCGGCGGGGCCCCGGACGGGCTCCTCCGCTGATCCGTGTGCCGGGGGCGGACAGCCTGCGCGATCCAGCCGACCTCCTGGACGAGGCGGCCCCCGAGCAACCCGACGACGCGGCCTCCGAGCGGTTCGACGACGGGGCCTTTGCGCGGGAGGCGCAGGTCGGCGGGGAAGATTGAGGCTCCCAGCGGACGTACAGCCCGACTGGGGAAGAATGGGCGGGTGACTTCCCCGCGAGATCTCGTCCTGCTCGGTTCGACCGGCTCGATCGGCACCCAGGCCGTCGACATCGTCCGGCGCAACCCGGACCGGTTCCGGGTCGTGGCGCTCGGCGCCGGCGGCGGCAACGTGGAGCTGCTCGCGGGCCAGGCCCTCGAACTGGGCGTGGACGCGGTGGGCGTGGCGAAGGCGTCGGCCGCGCAGGATCTCCAGCTCGCGTTCTACGCCGAGGCGAGCCGGCGCGGCTGGGCCACCGGCGACTTCAAGCTACCCAAGATCGTCGCCGGCCCGGACGCGATGGCCGAGCTGGCCCAGTGGCCGTGCGACGTGGTGCTCAACGGGGTGGTCGGCTCGCTCGGGCTGGCGCCGACCCTGGCCGCGCTGCGCGCCGGGCGTACGCTCGCGCTCGCCAACAAGGAGTCCCTCGTCGCCGGCGGCCCCCTGGTCAAGGCCGCGGTGACCCGCGCGGGGCAGATCGTCCCGGTCGACTCGGAGCACTCGGCGCTGGCCCAGTGTCTGCGTGGCGGCACGCGGGGCGAGGTGCGCCGGCTGATCGTCACCGCCAGCGGCGGCCCGTTCCGGGGCCGGCGGCGCGACGAGTTGACCGAGGTCACGCCGGAGCAGGCCCTGGCGCACCCGACGTGGAACATGGGCCCGGTCGTCACGATCAACTCGGCCACGATGGTCAACAAGGCGCTCGAGGTGATCGAGGCGCACGAGCTGTTCGACGTGCCGTACGCCGACATCACCGTGATGGTGCACCCGCAGTCGGTGATCCACTCCATGGTCGAGTTCGCCGACGGCTCCACCCTCGCCCAGGCCAGCCCACCCGACATGCGGCTGCCGATCGCGCTCGGCCTCGGCTGGCCGGACCGGGTGGCCGACGCCGCCGCCGCGGTCGACTGGACGACCAGCCACACCTGGGAGTTCGCCCCGCTCGACGACGAGGCGTTCCCGGCCGTCGCCCTGGCCAAGGCCGCCGGCGAGGCCGGGCGGTGTCGGCCGGCGGTCTACAACGCCGCGAACGAGGAGTGCGTGGCTGCCTTCGTCGCCGGTCGACTGCCGTTCCTCGGCATCGTGGACACTCTCGCGAGGGTCCTGGAGGACGCTCCGGACTTCGACGAACCAGGTACCGTCGAGGACGTGCTCGCGGCCGAGTCGTGGGCGCGTACGCACGCGCAGAAGATCATCACCGGGTCGGTGGAAGGAGCTTGATGGCATACCTGCTCGGGGTGGTGCTCTTCGCCCTGGCGATCCTGATCTCCGTGAGCCTGCACGAGGCGGGGCACATGCTCACCGCCAAGGCGTTCGGGATGAAGGTCACCCGCTACTTCGTCGGTTTCGGCCCCACCCTGTGGTCGTTCAAGCGGGGTGAGACCGAGTACGGCGTCAAGGGCATCCCGCTCGGTGGCTTCTGCAAGATCGTCGGCATGACCCCGCAGGACGACGACGTCGAGCCCGGCGACGAGAAGCGGGCCATGTGGCGTTACCCGGTCTGGAAGCGGACGATCGTGATGTCGGCGGGCTCGATCACCCACTTCGCGCTCGCGCTGGTGACCCTCTGGATCCTCGCCATGTCGGCCGGCCTGCCCAACCCGGCCTACCCGACGACCGAGGAGCAGGCCCGTCAGGAGCCGGCGGTCGTGGCGCTCAGCGACTGCGTGGTGCCGGACAACACCGCCCGCGCCTGCGCGCCCGGCGACGCCGCGAGCCCGGCCGCCCAGGCCCAACTGCGGGACGGCGACCGCATCACCTCGCTCAACGGCATGCCGATCAACAACTACGGTCAGCTGCTCACCACCCTGCGCGGCCTCCAGCCGGGCAGCACCGCGACCATCGGCTTCGTCCGGGACGGGAAGCCGGACACGGTGACCACGACCCTCGCGAAGACCGAGCGCCCACCGCTGGACGACCCGAAGGGCGCCGTCGCCCCGGTCGCCGCGCTCGGCGTGGGGCTCATCCCCAGCACGCCCACCCGGGTCACGTACGGGCCGGTCGGGGCGTTCGGTGCGACCGCCGACTTCACCGGCGAGATGGCGGTGGGCACCTACCACGCGATCCAGCGGATCCCGCAGAAGGTTCCGGCGCTCTGGACGGCGATCACCGGTGGCGAGCGGGACGTCGACACCCCGATCAGCGTGGTCGGCGCGAGCCGGCTCGGTGGCGAGGCGGTGGAGAACAACGCGTGGCTGGTGTTCTTCATGCTCTTCGTCTCACTCAACTTCTTCATCGGCGTGTTCAACCTGCTGCCGCTGCTGCCGCTCGACGGCGGGCACATCGCCATCGCCTGGTTCGAGCGGGCCCGTTCCTGGATCTACGCGCGCCTGCGCCGCCCGGACCCGGGCCGCGTCGACTACCTCAAACTCATGCCGTTCACGTACGCGGTGATTCTCATCGGTGGCGTGTTCACGCTGCTGACCATCACCGCTGATGTCGTCAACCCGATCACGCTCTTCTCAAGGTGAGTGCTGAAGTGACCGCTGTCAGTCTCGGTATCCCTGCCGTTCCGCCCCCGCCGCTCGCGCCGCGCCGGGCCAGCCGCCAGATCATGGTCGGCTCGGTCCCTGTCGGTGGCGGCGCGCCGGTGTCGGTGCAGTCGATGACCACCACCCTCACCGCCGACGTCAACGCCACCCTGCAGCAGATCGCCGAGCTCACCGCCAGCGGCTGCCAGATCGTCCGGGTCGCGGTGCCGTCCCAGGACGACGTGGAGGCGCTGCCCGCGATCGCCAAGAAGTCGCAGATCCCGGTGATCGCCGACATCCACTTCCAGCCGAAGTACGTCTTCGCCGCGATCGACGCCGGCTGCGCGGCCGTGCGGGTCAACCCGGGCAACATCCGGCAGTTCGACGACAAGGTCAAGGAGATCGCCCGGGCCGCCAGCGACGCCGGGGTCCCGATCCGGATCGGCGTGAACGCGGGCTCGCTGGACAAGCGCCTGCTCAGCAAGTACGGCAAGGCCACCGCCGAGGCGCTGGTCGAGTCGGCGCTGTGGGAGTGCTCGCTCTTCGAGGAGCACGGCTTCCGCGACATCAAGATCTCGGTGAAGCACAACGACCCGGTGGTCATGATCCGGGCGTACCGACAGCTCGCCGAGCAGTGCGACTATCCGCTGCACCTCGGCGTCACCGAGGCGGGCCCGGCCTTCCAGGGCACCATCAAGTCGGCGGTCGCGTTCGGCGCGCTGCTGGCCGAGGGCATCGGCGACACCATCCGGGTCTCGCTCTCCGCGCCGCCGGTCGAGGAGATCAAGGTCGGCGCCCAGATCCTGGAGTCGCTGGGCCTGCGCGAGCGTGGCCTGGAGATCGTCTCCTGCCCGTCCTGCGGGCGGGCTCAGGTGGACGTCTACAAGCTCGCCGAGGAGGTCACCGCCGGCCTGGAGGGGCTGCCGGTGCCGCTGCGGGTCGCGGTGATGGGGTGCGTCGTCAACGGCCCCGGTGAGGCCCGGGAGGCCGATCTCGGTGTCGCCTCCGGCAACGGCAAGGGTCAGATCTTCGTGAAGGGGCAGGTCGTGAAGACCGTCCCCGAGGGGCAGATCGTGGAGACCCTGATCGAGGAGGCGCTGCGGATCGCCGACGAGATGGGCGCCGAGCTCCCCGAGGAGCTGCGCGGCATGATCACCGGCCCGACGGTGACCGTCCACTGACCGCCCGCCCGCCGGTGGCGGGTCGACGAACACGCGAAGAGTGGCCATACCCCCCGGGGATGGCCACTCTTCGCGTGTGTGAGGGCCTGGCGCGTCCGGGTCACTCGGATTCGGCGAGGATCGCGTAGAGCTTGCGGCGGGTCTCGTCGAGCACCTGGGCGGCCCGCTCCCGCTGGTCGTCGGTGCCGGTCATCATGACCTGCCGCAGCGCCTGCATCGCCTGCGCTCCGGCATCCCGGATGTCGTGCCAGCTGTTGACCGTGCCCTGGGCGAACTCCGCCCACGGCGGGGTCTGCGCCGCCGCGGTGGCCTCGGCGCTGCCGGCCTCGGTGACGGTGAACCGCTTGCGTCCGCCGCCGGAGTCCTCGGCGGCGACGATGACGCCCTCGTCCTCCAGCAGTTGCAGGGTCGGGTAGATCGACCCGGGGCTGGGCCGCCAGGCCCCGCCGGTGCGGGAGTCGATCTCCTGGATCATCTCGTACCCGTGCATCGGACGTTCGGTGAGCAGCGCCAGGACGGCCCCCCGGACGTTGGGTCGGCGGCCCCGGCCGCGCCCTCGTCCGCCACCCCAGCCGTGGCCGCCCGGCCCGTGGGGGCCGCCGGGCGGGAAGGGCGGGAAGCCGAAGCCGCGCATCCGGGCCTCGTGCAGGGCGTGGTGTTGTCGATGGAACTTCATGACCAACTCCTCCTCGTGGTATCGCCGATGCATCCACGATATATCGCCAATGTGTCGTCGACAAGGCGGACGGCGACCCGCAACAAACCGTACGTACGTCTTGTTAAGCTGCGGATCATGCGACTGCTTCCCCCGCCCGGATCGGCCCGGGTCCTCACCATCGGCACCCTGGTCAAGACCGTCGGCCGCGGTCTCTGGCTCGTGGCGAGCGCGCTGTTCCTCACCCGATCGGTCGGGCTCTCGGCGGCCGAGGTCGGCGCCGGGCTCACCGTGTCGGCGCTGGTGGGCGTGCTGGCCAGCACCCCCACCGGCTACCTGGCCGACCGCGTCGGCCCGCGCGGCACCCAGATCGGTGCGCTGATCGTCGCCGGTGGGCTCACCGCCGCCCTCGTCACGGTCCGGTCGTTTCCGGCGTTTCTGCTGATCGGCGCGGCGACCGCGCTGGCCGACGCGGCCGACCGGGGCGCCCGAGGCGCGCTCATCGCCGGTGCCGTCCCGTCCGACCAGCGGGTCCGCACCCGCGCCTACCTGCGCGCCACCACCAACGTCGGCATCTCCCTCGGCGCCGTGCTCGCCGGCTTCGCCATCGCCGCCGACACCCGTGCCGCGTACGTCGGGCTGGTCCTGACCGCCGCGGTGGCGTCCCTGGTCGCGGCGGCGGTCTTCACCCGCCTGCCGGTCGTCCCACCGGTGGTCGCCCCCGCGCACGGCCCCCGGCTCGTCGCTCTGCGGGACCGGCCGTTCCTCGCCTTCACCGTCCTCGACGGACTGCTGTCCATGCACTTCGGCCTGCTCAACATCGCCCTGCCACTGTGGATCGCCGGGCACACCCGGGCGCCCGCCTGGGTGATCTCGGGCGTGACGCTCGTCAACACGGTGACCGTGGTGCTCTTCCAGGTGCGGGCGGCGCGGGGCACGGAGAACCTCACCGGAGCCGCCCGCGCCTCGCGGCGTGCCGGCGTGGCCATCGCCGTGGCCTGCGTGCTCTTCGCGGCCAGCGGCGGGCTGCCCACCGCCGCCGCCGTCGCGCTCCTCGCCGCCGGGGCCCTCAGCCACGTCGTCGGCGAGTTGTGGCACTCCGCCGCCGGCTGGGGGATCTCCTTCGGCCTCGCCCCGGACGACGCGCACGGTCAGTACCAGGGCGCCTACAGCATGGGGTACGAACTGGGCAAGATGCTCGCCCCGGTGGTGGTGACGACGCTGGCGATCGGCTGGGGTGTGCCGGGATGGCTGGTGCTCGGCGGGCTGTTCCTGCTGCTCGGTGTCCTGGTGCCACCGGTGGTCCGGTGGGCGGTTTCCACCCGCGAGTCCCACCCGGCGGCGCGCCCGGTGGCGGTGTGAGCGACAGTGTCGCCACTCAGCCCGCGAGCCGGGGGCGGGATCTGGCAGGCTGGTAGTCGTGCTGACGGTGCCGGTACGGCAACTCGGGGAATCGGAGCGCCGCGCGGTCGAGCGCCTGCTCGACCTCGACCCGTACGCGGGCGCGCAGGTCGCCGAGCGCATCGCCGCGCGTGGCCTGGCCTGGTGGCGCGCCGAGGGTCGGATCCTCGGCTACGGCGCCCGGCGCAACCTCGAATCCCTCTGCTGGCTGGGCGGCAACCTGACTCCGGTGCTCGCCACCGAGCCGGCCGTGGCCGCCTTCGCCGACCTGCTCGCCGGTGAGGAGCGCCTCTGCTCGTCGATCGTCGGGCGGGCCGACGCGGTGCTCGGGCTCTGGGACCAGCTCGCCGACGTCTGGGGGCCGGCCCGGGACGTCCGCGCCAACCAGCCGCTGCTGGCCACCGAGGCGCTGCCGGCGGTGCCGGCCGATCCGGAGGTGCGCCGGGTACGCGGCGGCGACATCGACCGGCTCTTCCCCGCGGCCGTCGCGATGTACACCGAGGAGGTCGGCGTCTCGCCGCTGGCCGAGGACGGCGGGCGCAGCTACCGGCGCCGGGTGAGCGAGCTGGTCCGGGCCGGTCGGGCGTACGCGCGCTTCGCCGACGGTCGGGTGATCTTCAAGGCCGAGCTGGCGGTGGTGACCCGGCGCACCGCCCAGATCCAGGGGGTCTGGGTGGCGCCGGAGTGGCGGGGGCGGGGAATCGCCACGGCGGCGATGGCCGCGGTGGTACGCGACGCCCTGCTGCGGGTCGCACCCACCGTCAGCCTCTACGTCAACGACTTCAACCTGCCCGCCCGCCGGGTCTACGAGCGGTGCGGCTTCCGCCCGGTCGGCACCCTGGCCACCGTGCTGTTCTGAGCTGCCCGGTCGACCGACCGAGGACGTGCGGCGGCGCCGCTCGGCGGGTCGCCCGACCTGACCGGCGCTCTGCCGGCGCGTAATTGCGTTGAAAATGCGGTGGTCGGCGCGCGAGGCTGGGGGCACCGCCCCCAACCGACCGGAAGTCCGGAGGACTGTCCATGCGCCTGCTCCGTGACCTCTGGACCACCGCGCCGCGCCGGATGACGGCCGTCCTGGTCTTCGTCGTGCTGGGCGCCGCCGGTCAGGCCGCCGCCGCCGCGCTCGCCGGGCCGGTGCTGGTGCACCGCTCCATGGGCTGGTTCACGATCCTGGCCGTCGCGCTCGTCGCCGCGGTGGTCACCGACCTCGCCGTCGGGCTGCTGATGGCCGGTCTCACCGCGGACTGGTCCGCCGACGTACGCCGCCGGCTCTGCCGGGTGGCGCTCGGACAGGACCTTCCCACCCTGGAGACCACCCCCGTCGGCGAGCTGCTCGACCGCATCGACAACGACGTCTACCAGGTCGCCGCCGAGCTGCGGAACACCGGCGTCCGGCTGGTTCAGGGCCTGGCCGTCTGCCTGCTCGCGGCGGCCAGCGCGCTGGTCGTGTGGTGGCCGGCCGGTGTCGGGATGGTCCTGCTGACCGCACTGCTCGCCGTCGCCCTGCGCCGCCCGACCGCGCGGATCGCCCCGGCCCGGATGGCCGAGGAGGAGGCCTGGTCCGACCTGGCCGCGGTGATGGAGGAGGCGGTGCACGGCCAGGACGACGTGCGCACCAGCCTCGCCCGCCCGTACGTGCTGCGCCTCTACGCCCGCCGGGCCGCCGAGGTGATCGCCCGTGCCGGGCGGGTCTTCCGGATGTCGGCGAAGGTCACCGCCATCGCCGCCGGCGCCATCCGGGCCGGGATCGCCGGCGTCGTGCTCGGCGGCGCGTGGGCCCTGGCCAGCGGCCGGATCGACGGCGCTCGGCTCACCGCGATCTGGCTGCTCGCCATCGCGTTCGGCGCCACCGTCGAGCACATGGCCCGGTGGGTGCCGCACCTGCAGTACGCCCTCGGCGCCTGGGCCCGCGTCCAGCTGCTGCAGGACTCCCGGCAGGAGCCGGCCGGCGGGCTCGCCCCGGTCGAGGGCGACCTCACCGTGCGGGGCCTCACCTTCCGCTACCATGCCGACGACGACCGGGGTCCCGCCCTGCGCGACATCCGGCTGACCTTCGCACGTGGCCGGTCGTACGCGCTGGTCGGCCGCACCGGGTCCGGCAAGTCCACCCTGGCGAAGGTGCTCACCCGCGCCGTGGAGGTCCCCCGGGGCACCGTCTTCCTCGGCGATACCGACCTGCTCGACCTGGACGTCGAGGAGCTGCGCCGGTGGGTCGCCGTGGTGCCGCAACGCACCGAGATCCTGGCCGGCACCCTCGCCGAGAACGTCGCGCTCTTCGACCCCGACCTGCTCGACGGCGCCGCGCGGGCGTTGGCGGAGCTGGGCCTGGCCGGCTGGATCGCGGAGCTGCCCGACGGCGTGGACACCCGGCTCGGCGAGGGCGGCCACGTGCTCTCCGCCGGGCAGGAGCAGCTGGTGGCGTTCGCCCGGATCCTCGTCCGGGACCCCCGCGTGGTGATCCTCGACGAGGCCACCGCCCGACTCGACCCGGTCACCGAGACCCGGGTGCGGCAGGCCACCGAGCGTCTGCTCGCCGACCGCATCGGCATCGTCATCGCGCACCGGCTCTCCTCGGTGCGCCGCTGCGACGAGGTCGTGGTGCTGGCCGACGGCGAGGTGCTGGAGGCCGGGCCGCTGCGCGAGTCGACGCGCTTCGCCGAGCTGCTGGCGACCAGCCACGCCGGCGCGTACGCCGGGGCGGGGGCGACCCGCGGCGGCGTGGACCTGCTGCCCGCCCCCGGTGCCGAGTGGGACCTCGCCGAGCCGGTGGGGGAGCGGACCCGACCGGAGGCCGAGCGCCCGGTCACGGCGCCGAGGACGGACCCGCCGCCGCTGCCGCCGGCCCCGCCCGCACGGACCATGCGGGAGATCCTGCGGCTGGCCGTCAACGAACCGCGGTTCGGCCTGGTCTCGGTCGCGATGTTCATCGTGATGACGCTGCTCGGCCTGGACGGGTCGGTGCTGCCGTGGCTGTGGGCCGACGTGGTCGACGGGGGCGACCCGTGGCTGCCCGCGCTCGGCATCGTCGTGGCCCTGCTCGTCGTCCTGCCCCTGCCGTACCTCACCAACCTGTGGTTCCCGCAGTGGTGGATCCGGCAGATGCTGCGGATCAGCCTGCGCCTGGTGCACGGGCAGACCGGTCCCCGCCGGATCAGCGGGCACACCCCGGCCGAGGTGGTCGCGCAGGGCGGCGACACCGAGCGGGTGGTGCAGCTCGCCGACAACCTCGTCGACCAGTTCATCTCGGTGGCGATCGTGGTCACCATGACGCTGGTGACCGGCAGTGTCGTGCCGGGTCTCTTCTTCCTCGGGACCATGGTGGTCTCCGGGCTGGCGGCGACGCTGTTCGGGCCGCGACTGGAACGCACCGCACGCGGCACCGTCAAGGCGCGTGCCGCGTTCGCCACCGCGCTGGTCTCCTCGCTTTCCGCCGCCCGTACGGTGAAGCTCGCCGGCGCCACCCGGCCGGTGCTGCGCCATCTCGCGGCGCTGGACACGGTGCGCAGCGACCGGCAGCGCCGGGAGATCGCCATGCAGGTGTGGGCGCGGTCCACCCCGTCGGTGGTCAGCGGACTGCTGCCGATCGGCGCGTGGGCCCTCTACCTCGGCGGTGGGCTCTCCGCCGGCGCCACCCTGGTGGCGGTCTCCACGCTGGGCGCGGCCCGCTGGTTCGCGTGGACCACCGCCTCGCTGGTCTCCCACTACCCGTCCGCCCGGGTCTGGACGCGGCGGACGGTGGCGATGAGCGGGGTCGGGGCGTACTCGGCCTCGGTGCCGGGGGTGGACCTGGCCGCCGGCACCGCGCCGGCACCGGAGCCGCCGCCGCGTCACCCGCTGCGTCGGCTGGAGCTGGCGGGCTTCGGCGCGCTGCACTCGGACGGGATCCTCGCGGTCCGGGACGTGGACCTGACCGTCGAACGGGGACAGTTGGTGCTGGTCGTCGGGCCGGTCGGTGCCGGGAAGTCGTCGCTGCTGCGCGCCCTGGCCGGCATCGTGCATCACACCGGTCGGCTGAGCTGGAACGGGGAGCCGGTGACCTCCCCGGAGCTGTTCCTGCGCCCCGGGCAGGTCGGCTACGTGGGGCAGCTGCCCCGGGTGCTCTCGGGCACCGTGGCGGAGAACATCGCGCTCGGCCACGAGGTCGACGCGGGCGCCGCGGTGTCCACGGCGCAGCTCGACCATGACCTGGCCGCGGCCGGGGGTGGGCTGGGCCTGCTGATCGGCCACAAGGGCACCCGGCTGTCCGGTGGGCAGTTGCAGCGGCTGGCGCTCGCCCGCGCCCTGGCGCCCCGCACCGAGCTGCTGGTCGCCGACGACGTCTCGTCCGCGCTGGACGTCACCACCGAGCTGGCGCTATGGGCCGCGCTGCGCGAGCACGGGGTGACGGTGGTCGGCTCGACGTCCAAGCGGGCCGCGCTGGTCCGCGCCGACCACGTGGTGGTGCTGGTCGGCGGCACGGTGGCCGCCCAGGGACCGTGGCGTGACCTGGAACCCCAGTGGTCCCACCTGGCCGGCTGACCCACCCCACCCCCGCCCGGGGTCAGGCGGCGCGGAGGTACTGGCTGGGCCAGGTGGGGATGGCGCCGAGCTTCGCCGCCGCCCGGTGCGGCCAGTACGGGTCGCGCAGCAGCTCCCGACCGAGCAGCACCAGGTCGGCCTCGCCGTCGGCGATGATCCGCTCCGCGTGCTCCGGCTCGACGATCAACCCGACCGCACCGGTCGGCACGCCGGCCTCCCGGCGGATCCGGGCGGCCATCGGCACCTGGTAGCCCGGTCCGAGGGGGATCACCTGGGCGGTGCTGACGCCGCCGGAGGACGTGTCGACCAGGTCGACCCCGGCGGCGGCCAGCTCACCAGCGAGGACCACGCTGTCGTCCGGCGTCCAGCCGCCCTCCACCCAGTCGGTCGCCGAGATCCGGGCGAGCACCGGCACCTCCTCACCGACGGCGGCGCGGACCGCCCGCGCCACCTCCAGGGTGAGCCGCATCCGCCCGGCCCGGTCACCGCCGTAGCCGTCGGTGCGGTGGTTGCTCAACGGGGAGAGGAACTCGTGCAGCAGGTAGCCGTGCGCCGCGTGGATCTCGACGGCGGCGAATCCGGCGTCCAGCGCCCGGACGGCGGCGGCGGCGAACGCGTCGACCACACCGGCGACACCGGCCGCGTCGAGGGCCGTCGGCGTCCGGTAGCCGGCCGTGAAGGGCTCACTGCCCGGGCCGACCGGGGTCCAGCCGCCCTCCTCGTCGGGCACGCCGCCGCGGCCGTCGGCCCACGGCCGGTACGTCGAGGCCTTGAAGCCGGCGTGCGCGAGCTGCACCGCCGGGACCGCCCCGTGCGCGGCGAGGAAGGCGGTCACCGGTCGCCAGGCGTCGACGTGCGCGCCCGACCAGAGCCCGGTGTCCTGCGGGCTGATCCGCCCCTCGGGCACCACCGCCGTGGCCTCGGTGACCACCAGGCCGGCGCCGCCCGCCGCGCGGGCGCCCAGGTGCACGAGGTGCCAGTCGGTCGGCAGCCCGTCCGGGCCGGCCGTGTACTGGCACATCGGCGCGAGGGCGATCCGGTTGGGCAGGGTCACGGCGCGCAGGGCCAACGGGGTGAACAGTTCGCTCATGGCGTCAATGTTCCGGTACAGGCCGGAGGGCCCTCACCGAGGGGCCCTCCGGGCGGCTCGTCGATGTCATCGGCGGGGGAAGCCGACCGTGGTGGCCGCGGCGAGCCCCCAGAGCACGGCGATCGCCAGCACCACCCGCTCCAGCACGCCGACCAGCGTGCCCCGGCCCACCAGCAGCATCGCCAGCCCCACCGCGGCGCAGAGCGGCAGCGCCACCGCGGCGGCGATCCCGGAGAGCCGGCGCAACGGCCGGCTCGCCCGGTGGGTGAGCGTGATCGCCACCATCGCGAAGATCACCGCGGCGGTCGCGGCGATACTCGCCCCGCCGTGCACCAGGTCGGCCACCGTCGCCCGCTCGAACGGCGGCAGCGGGCAGCCGGCGCTGCACGTCACCGCACCGGAGAGGGCGGTGCCGAGGCCGCCGGCGGCGAGCAGCGTCGCCGCGACCCGCAGCGGCGGCGGCAGGGCCGCGGCGAGCAGCAGCAGGCCGGCGGCCAGGGCGTAGACCCCGATCCGGTACGCGGGCGCGTGGCCGCTGCCGGCTATCCCGGCCTCGCTGACGTACCCGGTGAGGCCCGGACCGGGACCGGCGACCAGGGCGACCGTCACCGCGCCGGCCCCGGCGAGCGTGCAGCCGGCGGCGGCCGACGCGGCGGCGCTGCGGAGGACGCCGATCGGCGCGGGCCGGGCCGGCTCAGCCACGCCCGTGCGGCGTGGTCCAGCCGGAGGTGTCGGGCCCCAAGGGCACCACGCCGGTGGGGTTGATCTCCTTGTGCGTGGCGTAGTAGTGCCGCTTGATGTGGTCGAAGTCCACCGTCTCGCCGAAGCCGGGGGTCTGGAACAGGTCCCGGGCGTACGCCCAGAGCACCGGCATCTCGGTCAGCTTCTGCCGGTTGCACTTGAAGTGCCCGTGGTATGCCACGTCGAAGCGGACGAGCGTGGTGAACAGTCGCACGTCCGCCTCGGTGATCTCCTCGCCCATCAGGTAGCGCCGGCCGGCGAGTCGCTCGGAGAGCGCGTCCAGCCGCGCGAACAGCGCCGTGTACGCCTCGTCGTACGCCTCCTGGGAGGTCGCGAAGCCGGCCCGGTAGACACCGTTGTTGACGTCCCGGTGGATCTCCGCCATCAGCGCGTCCATCTCCGGGCGCAGCTCCACCGGGTAGAGATCGGGGGTGTCGGGGGCGTGGAACCGCCGCCACTCGGTCGAGAAGTCCAGCGTGAGCTGCGGGTAGTCGTTGGTCACGACCCGGCCGGTGACCGTGTCGACCAGCGCCGGCACGGTCACCCGGCCGGTGTAGTCCGGGTCGGTGGCCAGGTACGCCTCGGACAGGAAGCCGACGCCCAGCACCGGGTCGAACCCGTCCGGGTCGAGGCTGAACCGCCAGCCCCGCTCGTCGCGGATCGGGTCGACCGTGCCCAGCGAGATGACGTCGTCCAGGCCGAGCAGGCTCCACACGATCCGGGCCCGGTGCGACCAGGGGCACGCCCGGCACCAGATCAACCGGTAGCGGCCCGCCTCCAGCGGCCAGCGGCCCTCGTCGTCCGGCCCACCGCCCGGGGGTGAGGCGGAGTGCGGGGTGACCCGGTCGGTGAACCGGTTGGGCTGGCGGACGAACGCGCCGCCCGTACTCGTCTCTGCGTCGAACTGGGCCCGGGCCATGCCGTCAACCTATCCGCTCCGGGCGTGGATATCCTGGCGGCCGGGCGTCCCTCGCGACCCGGAGGGCGCTTCCGTCCCGCCCTTCCCACCCCCGAAGGACTCGCGATGACCGTGGCATACCTGGTGGCCGGTGTCCGCACCCCGATCGGCCGTTACGCCGGTGCGCTCGCCGGCGTCCGCCCCGACGACCTGGCCGGACACGTGATCCGCGAGCTGGTCGCCCGTCACCCGTCCGTGGACTGGGCGCGGGTGGACGACGTGATCCTCGGCTGCGCCAACCAGGCCGGTGAGGACAACCGCAACGTGGCCCGGATGGCGGCGCTGCTCGGTGGCCTGCCCGAGCAGGTGCCGGGCAGCACGGTCAACCGGCTCTGCGGCTCCGGCCTGGACGCGCTCGCCACCGCCGCCCGCGCCGTGGTGGCCGGGGAGGCCGACCTGGTGGTGGCCGGCGGCGTGGAGAGCATGAGCCGCGCGCCGTTCGTCATGCCGAAGGCGACCTCCGCCTACTCGCGGGCCGCCGAGGTGTACGACACGACGCTCGGCTGGCGGCTGGTGAACCCGCTCATGGAGTCGGGCTGGGGCATCGACTCGATGCCGGAGACGGCGGAGAACGTGGCCGCCGAGTACGGGATCGACCGCGCCGCGCAGGACGAGTTCGCCCTCCGCTCCCAGCAGCGGGCGGCCAAGGCACAGGCCGACGGCCGGCTGGCCGAGGAGATCGTGCCGGTCAGCGTGCCGGCCGGCCGCCGCGAGACGAAGCTGGTCGAGGTCGACGAGCACCCCCGGGAGACGTCGCTGGAGAAGCTGGCCGCCCTGCCCACCCCGTTCCGCGCGGGCGGCACGGTCACCGCGGGCAACTCGTCGGGGGTCAACGACGGCGCGGTCGCGCTGCTGGTCGCGTCCGAGGCGGCGGTCGCCCGTTACGGCCTCACGCCGCTGGCCCGCGTCGTCGGCGCCGCGACCGCCGGGGTGCCGCCGCGCGTCATGGGGATCGGCCCGGTGCCGGCCACCCGCAAACTGCTGGACCGCCTCGGCGTCGGCCTCGACGCGGTCGACGTGATCGAGCTGAACGAGGCGTTCGCCGCGCAGTCGGTCGCCGTGCTGCGCGAGCTGGGCCTGCCGGAGGACGCCGAGCACGTCAACCCGAACGGCGGTGCCATCGCCCTCGGCCACCCGCTCGGCGCGAGCGGCGCCCGGCTGGCGCTGACCGCCGCGCTGGAGCTGCGCCGGCGAGGTGGCCGGCGGGCCCTCGCCACGATGTGCATCGGAGTGGGCCAGGGGATCTCCCTTCTGCTGGAGTCCGCGGCCTAGAGTGGTCCACACCACACGATCGGCGGGTCGGTCGGTGGGCCGCCGCGTCCCCGCACGCACCCCGGCGCCGGCGCCGTCCCGCCTCTCGGCGACGACCTGGGGAGCATGCAGATGCCCGACGCCCTTCCGACCGAGATCGACCTGACCCGCCCGAGCGCCGCCCGGGTGTACGACTACTTCCTGGGCGGTGCCCACAACTTCGAGATCGACCGGCAGCTCGCCGAGCAGATCGCCGGCATGACGCCGCACCTTCCGGCCACGATGCGCGCCGGCCGGGAGTTCCTGCGCAGGGCCGTACGGGCATTGCTCGACGCCGGCATCGACCAGTTCCTCGACATCGGCTCCGGAATTCCCACCGTCGGCAACGTGCACGAGGTGGCGCAGGGCGCGAACCCGAAGGCCCGGGTGGTCTACGTGGACATCGACCCGGTCGCCGTCGCGCACAGCCGGGAGTTGCTCGCCGGCAACGACCTCACCCTGGTGATCCACGCCGACCTGCGCGAGCCGGAGCGGATCCTCACCGAGGCAGGCGGGCTGCTCGACTTCGGCCGCCCGGTCGGCATCCTGCTCGCCGGGGTGGTCCACTTCGTCCCCGACGCGGACCGCCCCGCCGACCTGCTCGCCACCCTCCGCGCCGCCGCCGCGCCGGGCAGCTGCCTGGTGATCTCCCACTCCACGTTCGAGGACCAGCCGCAGGAGATGCTCGACGCGCAGCGGTTGTCGGCGCGTACGGCCACCGAGATCAGCCTGCGGTCCCGGGCCGAGATCACCGGCTTCTTCGGCGACTGGACGATCCTGGAGCCGGGTGTGGTGCACATGCCGCTCTGGCGGCCCGACTCACCGTCCGACGTGGACGAGCACCCCGAGCGGTTCGGCGCGTTCGGTGGCGTCGCCCGCTACGACGAACCAACCGCCGGCTGATCGACGTGGCCGTCCCGGAACCCGCCGGGGAGGACATCGGCCGCGCCGGCGCCCAGGCGTATGCCGCCGAGTGGGCCGCCGCGCTCCGCCGCCTCGGTTTCGTGCCGCTCAGCGCGGCCGAGACCGAGCGGCTATTGCTGGCGCACACCGCGCGGTTGGCCCGTGCGGTACGCGCCGAGCCGTTCGACGCCCAGCCCGGCGAGGACGTCGGCGGGGCGCTGGTCGGGGCGCACCTGGCCGAGCCCCGGATGCTGGAGTGGTCGGTCCGCGCCCTCGGCGAGGACTTCCTCGGCCGGGTGCTGCCCGCCGGGACCTGTCCGCCGGACGCGGCGCGGCGGATCTCGGCCCTGCAGGGCGGCCTCGCCGCCGGGTTCGCGCGTGCCCTGCGCGACCGTACCTTCAGCCAGCAGGAGCGCATCGCGCGCTCGGCCTGGCAGGCGCGGGACGAGGCGGAGCAGGCGCTGCGGGACAGCGAGGCGCGGTTCCGGGCGGTCTTCACGGGCGCGGCGATCGGCATCGGCATCGCCGGGGCCGACGGGCGGATCATCGACGTCAACCAGTCGTTCGCCGAGATGCTGGGCTACTCCGCCAAGGAGCTGCGTCGGGTCGACGTGGCCTCGCTGTTCCACGCGGACGACGCCGCCGGCATGGGAGAGCTCTACCAGGAGCTGGTCGAGGGCAAGCAGGACTCGGCCCGGGTGGAGCGGCGCTATCAGCGCAAGGACGGTACCTCCCTCTGGACGGACCTGGCCGTGTCGCTGATCCGGTACGACGACGGTCGGCCCCGGTTCACGGTCTCCATGATCGAGGACATCACCGAGCGGTACGCCCTCCAGCAGCGGCTGCGCTTCCAGGCGTCGCACGACCCGCTGACCGGCCTGCCCAACCGGACGCTCTTCTTCGAGACGTTGGGTCGGATCCTCGACGGGGCCGGGCCCGACCGTCGGGTCGCCGTCTGCTTCCTGGATCTGGACGGGTTCAAGGCGATCAACGACGGCCTCGGGCACGACCTCGGTGACCGGCTGCTGGTGATGATCGCCCGACGCCTCGCCGGGTGCGTCGCCGACCACGGTCACCTGGTCGCCCGCATGGGCGGCGACGAGTTCGTCATCCTGCTCGACGGCGGCGACGGGCTCGACGGGGCAGTAGCCGTGGCGAAGGCCGCGCTGGCCGCGGTCTCCGCGCCGGCGCGCGTCGGGGACCAGCAGCTCGCCGTCTCGGCGAGCGTGGGCATCGTCGAGGGGCCGGCCAGGGAGAACACCGCGTCCGAGCTGATGAAGGCGGCGGACACCACGCTCTACTGGGCGAAGGCGCAGGGGCGCGGCCGGTGGGCCGTCCATGACCCGGAACGCAGCGCCCGGGACCTCGCCCGCTCGGCGCTGGCCGCCGGTCTGCCGGCCGCGCTCGACCGGGACGAGTTCGTGCTGCGCTACCAGCCGATCGTGTCCCTGCTGGACGGGCGCATGCTCGCCGTCGAGGCGCTGGTGCGCTGGCAGCACCCGACGCTGGGGCTGCTCGGCCCGGACCGGTTCATCGGGCTCGCCGAGGAGACCGGGCTGATCGTCCGGCTCGGCGAGTGGGTGCTGCGGCAGTCCTGCCGGGACGCCGAGGGGTGGCGGCAGCGCTTCCCGGAGGCCCGGGTGGTGGTGAGCGTGAACCTGGCCGCCCGGCAGGCGGACGACCCGGCGATCGTGGACACCGTCTCGGACGCGTTGGCCGTGAGCGGGCTGCCGGCGGAGCTGTTGCAGCTGGAGCTGACCGAGAGCGCGGTCATGGGCACGGCCGGGGAGCCGCTGCGGTCGCTGCGCCGGCTCTCGGGGCTCGGCGTACGGCTCGCGATCGACGACTTCGGCACCGGCTACTCGAACCTCGCGTACCTGCGCCGGCTGCCGATCCACTGCCTGAAGCTGGCCGGCCCGTTCGTGGAGGGCATCCGGGGTGACGGCCCGGACGCGGCGGCCGACCACCGCGACGAGCGGATCGTCGACGCGCTGGTCCGGCTGGCGCACGCGCTGGAGCTCTGGGTGACGGCCGAGGCGGTGGAGACCGGTGAGCAGGCCGAGCGGTTGCGTGCGCTGCGCTGCGACACCGGCCAGGGGCGCTACTTCGGGGCGCCGATGCCGGCCGACGCGATCGCCGACCGGCTCGCCGGCACGGCGCGCGGCTCCGAGTGAGCTCGCCACCGGGCGCGCCCGGTCGTCGCAGACCCTCGGGGGTGGTCCGGCGCTGTCGACCTGCCCCAGTTCTGGGGCAGGTCGACAGCACACGAATGGTGACCGCCGAGGCCGGGAATGGTTGCGTGCGTCATGTGGAGCTGACGTCGTGGACGACCCCGGGCGGCCAGACGATTCGGCTTTGAAGGAGCCGTCGCGCACGTGGTGCGGGGCGACATGCAGCGGAGGCGGGTGGTCGGGTGGGCGCGACGGACACGGAGGCGCTGGTCACGGTGGTGGCGGGGCTGGCGATCCTCGCCGGGCTGGCCGGCGTGATCGTGCCCGGGCTGCCGGCCCTGCCGCTGTGCTGGGGCGGCGTGCTGGTCTGGGCCCTGTTCGGCGGCGCCGGCGCCGGCCGCTGGGCGGTGCTCGCAGCCGCCACCGCGGTCGCCGTCGCCGGGACGGTGGTGAAGTACCTGTGGCCGGGGCGGAACCTGAAGCGCACCGGCGTGCCGACGTCCTCGCTGCTCGCCGGGGGCCTGCTGGGCCTGGTCGGCTTCTTCGTCATCCCGGTGGTCGGCCTGGTGATCGGCTTCGTCGGCGGTGTCTGGGCGGCGGAGCGGTTGCGGCTCGGCGACAACCGCCTCGCCTGGCCCGCGACCGTGCAGGCGCTGAAGGCGGCCGGCCTGTCGATGCTGGTGGAGTTCGCGTCCGGTCTGGTGATCGCAGCCCTCTGGGGCGCCGGGCTGCTGCTCGCCTCGTGAGGCGCCGGCGCGGGGTGCCCGTCGGATACGGCGCATCGCCGTAGGGTGAGAGAGAGGTGGACACCCCGCGCCGCCGCGGGCCGGGCGTTGCCGAGCGCCCGGCCGGCCCGTCGCGATCGGGCCTGGTCACGGGCTCAAGGATGCGCCGGACGGGCCGGTCACGGCAACGGAATTAGGCCGGGCGGCGAGGAGATTCCCACCGCCGACGTATTGACCGTCTTGATCGACGGGTGAACACTTTGCCCACTCGCACCGGGGATCCGCCTCGAGGAGGTGTGCAGTGGCCACGACGCCCGCGCCGACCGCCGAGCAACCGATGGACGACGACGCCCGACGGCTCGCCGAACTCGGCTACAAGCAGGAACTGCGCCGCAAGTGGAGCGGCTTCTCCAACTTCGCCATCTCGTTCTCGATCATTTCGATCCTGGCCGGCTGCTTCACCACCTTCGGCCAGGCCTGGAACAACGGCGGTCCGGTCGCGATCTCCTGGGGCTGGCCGCTGATCTCGCTGTTCATCCTGATCATCGGCTTCTGCATGGCCGAACTGGTCTCGGCCTACCCGACCGCCGGGGGCATCTACTGGTGGGCCGCCACCATGGGTCGGCCGGTGCACGGCTGGTTCACCGGCTGGCTCAACCTGATCGGCCTGGTGGCGGTGACCGCCTCGGTCGACTACGGCTGCGCGACCTTCCTCAACCTCACCCTCTCCGCGCTCTTCGACGGGTGGGCCGGCACCCTGCACCAGACCTTCGGTCTGTTCGTGGTGATCCTCGCCCTGCACGGGCTCATCAACATCTACGGGCACCGCATCATCGACGTACTCCAGAACGTCTCGGTCTGGTGGCACGTGGCCGGCGCCGCCGCCGTGGTGGCCATCCTGCTGTTCGTCCCCGACAACCACCAGAGCTTCCAGTTCGTCTTCACCGAGCGGTTCAACAACTCCGGCTTCGGCGACGGCGACAGCGGCGGCCTGACGTTCTGGTTCTACGTGCTGCCGCTGGGCTTCCTGCTCACCCAGTACACGATCACCGGCTTCGACGCCTGCGCGCACGTCTCCGAGGAGACCCGCGGCGCCTCGAAGGCCGCCGCCCAGGGCCTCTGGCGGTCGATCTTCTACTCCGCGGTCGGCGGCTGGATCCTGCTGCTCGCCTTCCTCTTCGCGGCCACCGACGTGGACGCGATCAACGAAGCCGGCGGATTCTCCGGAGCGATCTTCGAGTCCGCGCTCACCCCGTTCTTCTTCAAGACCGTCATCATCATCTCCACCATCGGGCAGTTCTTCTGCGGGATGAGCTGCGTGACCTCGATGTCGCGGATGGCGTACGCCTTCAGCCGCGACCGCGCGGTGCCGGGCTGGCGGCTCTGGTCCCGGGTGGACCGCAACGGCACCCCGGTCAACGCGATCATCGCGGCCACCCTGGCCGGGCTGGTGCTCACCCTGCCCGCGCTCTACCAGCGGGCCGGCGTGCCGGTCGCCTTCTACGCGGTGGTCTCGGTCGCGGTGATCGGGCTGTACCTGTCCTTCCTCATCCCGATCTTCCTGCGGCTGCGGATGGGGGACCGGTTCGTGCCGGGCCCGTGGACGCTGGGTCGCAGGTACAAGGTTCTCGGCTGGGTCGCGGTGATCGAGATCGCGATCATCTGCGTCTACTTCGTGCTGCCGATCGTCCCGGCCGGTGTGCCCGGCAGCGCGGACTTCACCTGGACCGCCGTCAACTACGCCCCGCTCGCCGTCGGCGGGGTGCTGTTCGGCGTCGCCGTCTGGTGGTACGTCTCCGCCCGGAAGTGGTTCACCGGCCCCCGCCGTACCGTCGACGTGCCGGACCAGCGCCGCGCACCGGCCGACGAGCCGGCCTGATCCCTCCTCGTCGGCGCCGGGCCACCCGGCGCCGACGGGGAGCGCCGGGGGCCGCGGGAGCCGCGCCGCGGCGGGGAAGCACGGGTTCCTCGCGGAGACGGTGCAGCAGGCGCGCCGCGTGCTCGACGCCGAGGACGGCTGGCCCACGTACGACACGGGCCTGGAGTTCCAGGGCCGGGCCATGCACGCCATGTCCGAGACCCCCGACGCGGCGTACGCCCCCGACGTGCCGGTGGCGCTCTACCTCATCTGGGGAGCACTGACGGATGAGATGGACGCGCCGGGGAGAGGCTCCCCGGAACAGGACGCCGCCGCGGTCCGGCGCATGAAGCAGGCGGCGGCGGAATGGCTGACGGTCGTGGACTCGCCGGAAGGCAGGACGGCGTACCTCGATCGCTGGGTACACGAGGAGTGCGGCTACGCACGGCGGGAAACCTGACTCGGCGACCCGTGCTCAACGGCCGCTCACCACGCCACCGCGCCTTCATCGCGCCGGGTGGCGCAAGCCACTTGGTCACCGGTATGGCCAAGGGAAGATCAAGGCCGCACCAGGATCAGCTCCGGCGGAGCACCAGCGTCACGAAGCCCAGGACGTCGCGGTACCCGCGCAGCCACTGGTCCCGGTGCTCCCGGGCGACGGCGAGCGCCTCGGCGGCGTCCGGATGGCCGGGGTTGTCCAGCGCCCACTCGGTGAGCGAGCCGACCCACGACCATTCGTAGTCGTCCCACTCGGCGGCGTCGCTGACATGGGCGTACACCGGGGTCCAGCCGGCCTCCTCGGCGGCGTCGACCAGGCCGGCGAGGTCGGTGAACTCCTCCGGCTTCGCGTCGAGGGCGGCGAGTGCCGCCGGCGTTGGCGGTACCTGCCAGAATCCCTCGCCGACCAGCAGGATGCCGTCGGCGTTCACATGCCGGCCGGCCAGCTTCAGCGTTTCGCCGCCCGCCCGCCCGGCGCAGGAGCCGGTTGACGTTGACGCCGAAGATCGGGGCCGCGATCGGGTGGTGCGAGTGCGCGATGCTGCTGAGCCGTTGACGATCCACCGGCAGAGTCAACACGAATCCCGCCGACGCGCGCACCCCCGTTGTCGTGCCGGGCGCGCCGAGGCGCTCACAGGGGCCGCGAAGATCGGTGGGCACCCCTAGACTGCGGCGCGTGACGACACCCCCCACCCCGGTCGAGCTGGCCTTCGCGCTGTTGCAGGAGGGCCGGATCGGCGACGCCGAGAACCTTATGACGCGCGAGGCGCAGACCACCGCGGACCGGCACGGCACGGGCAGTCCCGAATGGGCCTCGGCGCAGTGCGATCTCGGCACCGTGCTGCTCAACGCCGATCAACTCGACCGCGCGGCGGAGTGCTTCCGCCGTGCCGCCTCCGTGCCGCCGCGTGATCACGAGTCCCGCAAGGAGCAGTTGACCTACCGGCTCAACCTGGGCCTGGCGCTGCGCATGGCCGGGCGACTCGACGAGGCCGAGACGGAGCTCCGCCAGGGCGTCCAGGAGCGGCTCGCCTTCTACGGCCGCGAGCACGCCGGGTACGCGTTCGGCCTGGAACCGCTGGCCGACCTGCTGCGGCAGCGTGGTGACCTGGCGGGTGCCCGGGAGGTCGTCGAGGAGGCGGTGGCCAACCTGTGGCGTAACGGGCACGAGCGGGTGGCCTCCGCGTTGGCGTTGCGAGCGGCGATCGTGCACGCCGGGGGCACCCGCGAGCCGCTCTTCGTCGGCCTGCACCAACTGCCCGACGAGGTCGTCGAGCAGGTCGGCCAGGTCGTCATCCAGCTGCTGGACCGCGACGATCCGGCCTCCAAGCCCCTGCTCACCGCCCTGGTCGCGGCCCTGGAGGAGCGGCTCGGTGTCGACCACCAGGCGACGCTCAACGCCCTGTCCGTGCTGGCGAACCTCGGCCGTGACCTCGGTGACCAGGCCGGGCGGATCGACGCGATCGAGCGCGTGCTCGCCTCGTACGACCGTCAGGGCCGGCCGGAGCAGGCGCTGATGGCGGCGCTCGGCCTGGCGATGGCTCAGGACGAAGCGGGCGACACCGAGGCGGGGCTGCGCACGTACGCGTCGGCGGCCGCGCGGGCGGAGCGCATCGGCCGTCCGGAGCTGCGGAGCCAGGTGCTGCGCAACTGGGGTCTCGCGCTGAAGGAGGCCGGCCAGGTGGGCCCGGCGGAGCAACGGCTGACCGAGGCGGTGGAGCAGGCGCGCCGCGGGGCCGACCACGACATGGTCGGGCGGGCCGGCGTCGCCCTGGGCCTGTTCCTCCAACACGAGGGACGGCTGTCGGAGGCCCGCGCGGTCCTGGAGGAGGGCCTCGCCGTCCTGGATCCCGTGCACCCGGACGCGATCGTCGGCCGCAGCCACCTCGGTGCGGTGCTCGACGGCCGCACCTGCGGGTGCGGTGACATGCCGGGCAGCATCGCCGACGCGTACCGTGAGTTCGTCCTGACGAGGCTGCCCGCGGACCTGCTCGACCGCCTCGACGTGGCGATCGTGGACGGCGACTTCAAGATCGAGGTGGGGCTGCGGCGCGAACCGACCGAGTCCGAACTCGAACGGCTCAACCAGGTCTTCCAGACCGCGCACGCCGAGTTCCGCCGCCGGATCAGCGAGCCCCACTACGCCGGCTGACCGCCCGACCGCGGCAGCGGTTCCAGGGCACCGGCCCGGTCGCGGCGCGAGGTTCCGGTGTGGAGGGTGCCGCCGTCCCGGGCCGTGCAGGGCGGCGACAATGGCAGGTCCGGGGTGAGCCGATGCCACGCCACCGCGCCGGAGGGCCCCACATTGACCTTGAAGTCGGGCGTGTGGGGCCCACGACGCTTGGTGACGCGGAAGGTCGTCAGTGCGTACCGCTGGGGGCGGGGACGGCACGCTCCGCCGCTCGGCTGACGTGTTCCCAGCCCGCCCAGGTGTCCATTCGCCGGCGCGAGATGTCGAACGCCAGGTCGTAGACCATTCCGCCGAGCAGGAGCCGCAACGGCGGGTCGTCGCTGTCGACCAGTTTCAGCAGCGCCTCGGCGGCGAGTCGGGGATCGCTGTCGATGGATCCCTCCGCCCACTGCCGTTCCAGCTCCGCGCGCAGTGGACCGTAAGCCTCCATCGGAGTCGTGGAGGTCATGCTGGTGTACAGGTCCGTCCAGTAGCCGCCGGGCTGCACGATGCTGACCTTCACGCCGAACGCTGTCCCCTCCATCGCCAGTGCCTCGCTCAGGCCTTCCAGGGCGAACTTGCTCGCGCTGTACATCCCGGTGCTGGGGAAGCCGCCGAGTGCGGCGATGCTGGAGATCTGCACGATGTGGCCGGCACGCCGGGCGCGTAGGTGCGGCAGGACGGCCTGGCTGACCCAGAGCGCACCGAAGAGGTTGACCTCGAACTGGGCACGCGCCTCAGCTTCGGTGAACTCTTCGATCATGCCCATGGACAAGGTGCCGGCGTTGTTGACGACGATGTCGAGCTGCCCGAAGTGCTCGACCGCGGTGGCCACGGCGGCGAATGCCGCCGCCCGGTCGGTCACATCGAGCGGCAGGGCGAGCAGCCGGTCACCGTATCGCTCATCGAAGTCGTCCCGCGTGATGCTCCGAGCGGCGGCGACCACCCGGTCACCCCGTTCGAGTGCCGCGATCGTGAACGCGCGGCCCAGACCACGGCTGGCGCCCGTGATGAACCAGGTACGCGAAACGGTGCTGGGTGAGGTGTGCAAACGCGTTCTCCACTTCCCAATGCCGAGACGAGACGGTTCGTCTCGCTGCTGAGGTGAGGATATGGCAGAGGCCCCCGATGCGCAAGACGAGACGGTCCGTCTTGTCCGGTAGCGTGGGGCAGGTGACGACACCACACCGAGCAACGCCCAGCGCGACCCGCCGCAACGAAGCCTCGCGGCGCGCCATCCTCGCCGCCGCGTTCGACCTGCTCCAGGAAGTCGGATACGCCAAACTCGGCATCGAGGGGATCGCCGCACGCGCCGGCGTCGGCAAGCAGACCATCTACCGCTGGTGGCCGTCGAAGGGCGCCGTCATCTTCGACGCGTTCCTCATGCTCAGTGAGGGCGGCGAGGGCGAACCTCCCGTGCTGCCCGACACCGGTGACCTGGAAGCCGACCTGACCGCGGTGCTGCACGCCACGGTCGCGGAGTTGACTGATCCCCGGTACGACCGGCCGATGCGCGCGCTGGCCACCGAGATCGCGAACGACCCCGAACTTGCCGCCGCCTACAGCCAACGGCTGGACGGGCCGATGAAGGAGGCCAAGCGGCAACGGCTGGCCAGCGCCCAGCGGGCCGGGCAACTCGCCGAAGACCTCGACCTCGACGTGGCCGTGGAGATGATCTGGGGCCCGGTGCTCAACCGCTGGCTGCAACGCAGCGGACCACTCACCGCCGAATACACCGACCGTGTCCTCGCCACCGCCCTCAACGGCTTGCGCCCACGTCCGTCCGGCCGTTGAGCCGACATCTGATGGCGCGTAGGAGCTTCCCGGCCCGCCCGGCGACCGGTATCCGCCCCCTCGGCCGATCGCGTTTGCGACGGTGGCCGCAGGGGGCATTGACGGTGATCCGGTTCTGCCAGTAGACCTTGGTGATGGAGGCGCGCCGATGAGGAAAGCTCCGCTCACGCTGGAACAGTTGCGCGTCGCGGTCGCCGAGCGCGAGATCGACACCGTGGTGCTGGCGCTGGTCGACATGCAGGGCCGCCTCCAGGGCAAGCGGTTTCACGCCCCCTACTTCCTGGACGAGGTCGTGGCGCACGGCAGCGAGGGGTGCAACTACCTGCTCGCCGTGGACGTCGACATGAACACCGTCGACGGCTACGCGATGTCGAGCTGGGAGCGGGGCTACGGCGACTTCGCCATGAAGCCCGACCTCACCACCCTGCGCCGGGTGCCGTGGCAGCCGGGCACCGCCATGCTCCTGGCCGACCTGGAGTGGCTGGACGGCTCCGGGCCGGTCGTCGCCTCACCCCGGCAGATCCTGCGTCAGCAGCTCGACCGGCTGGCGGAGCACGGGCTCACCGCGTACGCGGGCACCGAACTGGAGTTCGTGCTGTTCCGCGACTCGTACGAGGATGCCTGGCAGCGGGGCTACCGCGAGCTGACGCCCGCGAACCAGTACAACGTGGACTATTCGCTGATCGGCACCGCCCGGGTCGAGCCGCTGCTGCGCCGGATCCGCACCGAGATGGCCGGCGCCGGGCTGACCCCGGAGAGCGCCAAGGGCGAGTGCAACCTCGGCCAGCACGAGATCGCCTTCCGCTACGACGAGGCGGTGGCCTGCGCCGACCACCACGTCATCTACAAGAACGGGGCGAAGGAGATCGCCGCCCAGGAGGGCATGTCGATCACCTTCATGGCCAAGCCGAACGCCCGGGAGGGCAACTCCTGCCACATCCACTTCTCGCTGCGCGACGCCGACGGCCGCTCCGCCATGCTCGGCGACGGGCCGGCGCACCTGTCGACCACCGGCCAGCGGGTGCTGGCCGGGCTGCTGGCCACCATGCGCGAGTTCAGCCTGCTGTTCGCCCCCAACGTCAACTCCTACAAGCGCTACCAACCGGGCTCTTTCGCCCCGACCGTGCTGCGCTGGGGCACCGACAACCGCACCTGCGCGCTGCGGCTGGTCGGGCACGGCCAGGGGATGCGGGTGGAGAACCGGGTGCCGGGTGCGGACGTCAACCCGTACCTGGCGATCGCCGCGCTGGTGGCCGGCGCAGTGCACGGCATCGAGCGGGAGCTGGAGCTGGGCGAGGAGTGCGCCGGCAACGCCTACGACGACGGGGACGCCGAGCGGGTGCCCGGCACGCTCCGGGACGCGCTCACGCTCTGGGAGTCCTCGGCGACGGCGAAGGACGCCTTCGGGAGCGAGGTGGTCGCCCACTACGCCAACAACGCGCGGGTGGAGCTGGCCGCCTTCGACGCCGCCGTAACGGACTGGGAGCTGCAACGTGGCTTCGAACGCCTGTGACCCCGCCCCGCCCCGTCCCACCGTCGACCATGGAGTTGCGGTGCCCGGTTCGTGGCGCTCAGCGGGTTTCGCGGGGTGCCACAACTCCATGGTCGGCGAGTAGGGGGTGGGTACGTGACCCAGGTGGTCAATCCGGCGACCGGTGAGGCGCTGCGTGAGGTGGCGGCCACCTCGCTCGCCGAGACGGATGCGGCGATCGAGCGGGCGGCGGCGGCGTTCGAGACGTGGCGCGCGGTTTCGCCGGGGGACCGGGCGCGGCTGCTGCGGCGGTTCGCGGCCGTGGTCGACGCGCACCTGGAGGAGTTGGCGCAGCTGGAGGTGCGCAACTCCGGGCACACCATCGGCAACGCCCGGTGGGAGGCCGGCAACGTCCGCGACGTGCTCGACTACTACGCCGGGGCGCCCGAGCGGCTGACCGGCCGGCAGATCCCCGTGCCCGGCGGCCTGGACGTCACCTTCCACGAGCCGCTCGGCGTGGTCGGAGTGATCGTGCCGTGGAACTTCCCCATGCCGATCGCCGGCTGGGGCTTCGCCCCGGCGCTCGCGGCCGGCAACACCGTGGTGCTCAAACCCGCCGAGCTGACCCCGCTGACCGCCCTGCGCCTGGCCGAACTGGGCCGCGAGGCCGGCCTCCCGGAGGGCGTGTTCACCGTGCTCCCCGGCGCGGGCCGGGTGGTCGGCGAGCGCTTCGTCAGCCACCCCGCGGTCCGCAAGGTCTGCTTCACCGGCTCGACCGAGGTCGGCACCCGCATCATGGCCGGCTGCGCCGAGCAGGTGAAGCGGGTCACCCTGGAGCTGGGCGGCAAGAGCGCCAACCTGGTCTTCGCCGACGCCGACCTGGCGAAGGCGGCGGCGACCGCGCCGTACGCCGTCTTCGACAACGCGGGCCAGGACTGCTGCGCCCGCTCCCGGATCCTGGTCCAGCGGCCGGTGTACGACCGGTTCCTCGAACTCCTCGAACCGGCGGTCCGCGCGTTCCGCGTCGAGGACCCGGCCCGCGACACCGCCGAGATGGGACCGCTGATCTCCGCCGACCAGCGCGACCGGGTCGCCGGCTACGTCGACGGCGCGAAGGTCGCCTTCACCGGCTCCCGGCCCGACGGCCCCGGCTTCTGGTACGCCCCGACGGTGCTGCTCGCCGACTCGCCCGCCGACCGGCACTGGCGGGAGGAGATCTTCGGCCCGGTGGTCTCGGTGCTCCCGTTCGACGACGAGGCCGACGCGATCCGACTCGCCAACGACACCGAGTACGGCCTCTCCGGCTCGATCTGGACCCGCGACGTCGGCCGGGCGCTGCGGGTCGCTCGGGGCGTCGAGTCCGGCAACCTGAGCGTCAACTCGCACTCCTCGGTGCGCTACTGGACGCCGTTCGGTGGGATGAAGCGCTCCGGGCTCGGCCGCGAGCTGGGCCCGGACGCGCTGCACGCCTTCACGGACGTCAAGAACGTGTTCATCAGCACGGAGGAGTGAGATGCAGGGTCGGTTGCAGGACCGGGTGGCCGTGGTGACCGGGGCGGGCAGCGGGATCGGGCTGGCCACCGTGCGGCGGTTCGCCGCCGAGGGCGCCCGGGTGATCTGCGTGGACATCGACGCGGAGGCGGGCGGGCGCGCCGCGGACGAGGTGGGCGGGGAGTTCGTCGCCGCGGACGTGGCCGACGAGGCGGCCGTCCGGGACCTCTTCGACGGGGTGGCCGAGCGGCACGGCCGGGTGGACGTCGCGTTCAACAACGCCGGCATCTCGCCGCCGGACGACGACTCCATCCTGGAGACCGGTCTGGACGCCTGGGAGCGGGTGCTGCGGGTCAACACCACGAGCGTCTACCTCTGCTGCAAGTACGCCATTCCGCACATGCGCCGCCAGGGCAAGGGTTCGATCATCAACACCGCCTCCTTCGTGGCGCTGATGGGCGCGGCGACCTCGCAGATCGCGTACACGGCGAGCAAGGGCGGGGTGCTGGCGATGACCCGGGAGCTGGGCGTGCAGTTCGCCCGGGAGGGGATCCGCGTCAACGCGCTCTGTCCCGGCCCGGTCGCCACCCCGCTGCTGCTGGAGCTCTTCGCCAAGGACCCGGAGCGCGCCGCCCGTCGCCTCGTTCACGTGCCGATGGGCCGGTTCGGCAACCCGGAGGAGATCGCCGCCGCGGTGGCGTTCCTGGCCAGCGACGACGCCTCCTTCATGACCGCCGCCCAGTTCGTGGTGGACGGCGGGATCACCGGCGCGTACGTCACACCCCTGTGAGCCGGGTCACCCGTACCCTGATCGGCGTCAGCGCGTACGTCGAGCCGGCCGGCTGGGCGGTCTGGCGGAACGTGCCGGCGGTGCTGGTGCCCGAGGCGTACGTCCGGGCGGTGACCCGGGCCGGCGGCCGGGCCGTGGTGCTGCCTCCGGACGACCGGGACGCCGACGTGCTGCGGGTGCTGGACGGGCTGATCCTGGCCGGTGGCGCGGACGTCGAACCGGCGCGGTACGGCCAGCTCCCCGGCCCGCGCACGCAGACCCGGCCGCTGCGGGACGCCGGCGAGCTGACCCTGCTGACCGGCGCGCTCGCCGCCGAGGTGCCGGTGCTCGGGATCTGCCGGGGGATGCAGCTGCTCACCATCGCGTACGGCGGTTCGCTGCACCAGCACCTGCCCGACGTCGTCGGGCACGAGCGGCACCGGCCCGCCCCGGGGGTCTACGGCGCGCACCCGGTCCGGTTCGCCCCGGGCAGCCTGGCGGCGCGGGCGATGGCGGGGGTGGACCGGGTCAACTCGTACCACCACCAGGGGGTTGCCGACCCCGGCCGGCTGGCGGTGACCGGCTGGGCGGACGACGGCGTCGTCGAGGCGGTGGAGGACCCGGACCGGCCGTTCGTGCTGGGTGTGCAGTGGCATCCGGAGAACGAGGCGGATCCCCGGCCGGTCGACGCGCTGGTCGCGGCGGCGTACGACCGGGCCGCCGGCCGGCTGTCGGACCCCCGTCAGTGAGACGGTCCTAACCAGCGTCCCGGGCGTCCCACGTGTTACGTCTCCGGTGCGCCGGGGTACAAGGCCGGGCACGACGGGTGGGATCAATCGGCCGGGTGGTGCGGACGGCCGGATCGGGAGGGCGAATGAGTTCGGCGCTGGGGGGCGCGGACGCGGGGCAGCTCCCGGTCGCCGACGGGGAACTGCCCCCACCACTCGCCGCGGCCTTCGCGGCCGGCGGTGAGATGGGCCGGCAGCTGCGCGATTTCGACTGGGACAGCACCCCGCTCGGCGCCCCGGCCCGTTGGCCGGCGGAGCTGGCCGGTGCGGTGGGCACGATGCTGGCGTCCAGCGCGCAGATCGTGATGTTCTGGGGCGACGACGAGCTGGCCTTCTACAACGACGCCTACCGGCCGACGATCGGCGGCAAGCACCCGCACGCGCTCTGCCGGCCGGCCCGGACGTCCTGGTCGGAGACGTGGGAGGTGCTCGGCCCGCTGCTGGCGGACGTGCGCCGCACCGGGCGGTCCTACCGGGGCGAGGACCATCCGTTCCGCATCGAGCGGCACGGCTTCCTGGAGGAGACGTACTTCGACGTCTCGTACGACCCGATCCGCGGCGCGAACGGCTCGGTCGCCGGCGTCTTCTGCATCGTGAGCGAGACCACCGGCCGGGTGCTCGGGGAGCGGCGGCTGCGTGCGCTCGCCGAGCTCGGCTCCGAGTTGGTCGACGCGGGCACCACCGCCGAGCTGGGGCGTTCCGCCGCCGCCGTGCTCGACCGGCACCGGGCCGATGTGCCGTTCGCGCAGATCTGGCTCCGCGACGGCGCCGGCGGGTTCAGCCTCGCCGGGGCGAGCGGCATCGAGGCGACGGCCGGCGCGGGCGTACCGGAAATGGTCCTCGCCGCCGTCGACGGCGGGTCCGGCGAGGTGCCGGTCGCCGACCTGCTCGACCCGGCGCCCGCCACGGCCGCCGACCGGGCGCTGGTGCTGCCGCTCACCGCCACCAACGAGACCGTCGGCGCGCTCGTCGTGGGCGTCGCCCGCCGGCTCCCGCTGACCGACGAGTACCGGGACTTCCTCGGCCTGGTCGCGGCCCAGATCTCCCGGGCGGCGGGCCGCCAGTGGGCGTACGAGCAGGAACGCGACCGCGCCGCCGAGCTGGCCGCACTGGACCGGGCCAAGACCAACTTCTTCGCGAACGTGAGCCACGAGTTCCGCACCCCGCTCACGCTCCTGCTGGGGCCGCTGGAGGACCTGCTCGCCGACCCCGCCCTGCCGGCCACCTACACCGACCGGTTCACCGTGATGCACCGCAACGCACTGCGCCTGCTTCGGCTGGTCAACACGGTGCTCGACTTCTCCCGGCTGGAGTCCGGCCGGCTGGCCGCCCGCTACCAGGCCACCGACCTGGCCGACTACACCGCCCGATTGGCCAGCACGTTCCGCTCGGCGATCGAACGGGCCGGGCTGCGGCTCGTGGTGGACTGCCCGCCCCTGCCCGCGCCGGTGTTCGTCGACCGGGACATGTGGGAGAAGATCGTTTTCAACCTGATCTCGAACGCCGTCAAGTTCACCTTCGACGGCGAGATCCGCGTGCGGCTGCTGGCGTCGGGCGGCACCGCCCGACTGGAGGTCACCGACACCGGCGTCGGCATTCCGCCGGACGAGGTGCCGCACGTCTTCGAGCGGTTCCACCGGGCGGACGGGGTGCGGGCGCGTACCCACGAGGGCACCGGCATCGGCCTCGCGCTGGTGCGGGAGCTGGCCCAGATGCACGGCGGCGAGGTCACGGTGACCAGCCGGGTGGCCGAGGGCAGCACCTTCATCGTGACCGTGCCGTTCGGCACCGGGCACCTGCCGCCCGAGCGCGTGATCGAGGCGGATCCGGCTCCCGCGGTGCTCGACCAGGCCCGGCTCCTCGCCGCGGAGACCGCCCTGTGGGCCGGCGTCGACGAGGTGGCGGCCTTGCCCGCCACCACCACTCCCGCCGGCCGCATCCTCGTCGTGGACGACAACGCCGACCTGCGCGAACACATCCGCCGGCTGCTCGCCCCGACGTGGGAGGTGGTCACCGCGAGCGACGGCGTCGAGGGGCTGCGTCTCGCCGTGGACGGCGGGTTCGACCTGGTGCTCAGCGACGTGATGATGCCCCGGCTGGACGGTTTCGGGCTGGTGGCCGCGCTGCGGGCCGACCCGCGCACCCGCCACCTGCCGATCGTCCTGCTCTCCGCCCGGGCCGGCTCCGCCGAGGCGGTGGCCGGGCTCTCGGCCGGCGCCGACGACTACCTGACCAAGCCGTTCTCCGGGCAGGAGCTGACCGCCCGCGTCCGCGCGAACGTCGAGCTGGGCCAGCTGCGCGGGCAGATCATCCGCCGGCTGCGGATCCTGGCCGACGCGGCGGTGGCGGTGAACACCGTCCGATCCACCGAAGACGTGGTCAAGGTCGCCGCCCGGCACGCGCTGCGCCTGGTCGGGGCCGCCCGGGTGGTGGTCAGCGCGGGCGGGGCCCGCTTCGAGGCGGACGGCGGCGGGACCACCGCCGTCGAGCCCTCCTTCGTGCTGGCGCTCGCCGGCACGGGTGGGGAACCGCTCGGTGAGCTGCGGGTGTGGCGGCACGACGGGGACGGCACGGAGACCGACGGGGCCGCCCTGACGCAGCTGGGCCGGCTGGTCGGTGTGCGGCTGGAGAACGCCCGGCTCTACGAGGCCGAACACCGGATCGCCACCACCCTTCAGCACAGCCTGCTGCCGCGCTCGCTGCCCCAGCTGCCCGGCGCGGTGGTCGCCAGCCGTTACCTGCCGGGCAGCGCCGACGTCGAGGTCGGTGGCGACTGGTACGACGTGGTAGCCCTGGCCGGCCGGGAGCTGGTGCTGGTCATCGGGGACGTCGTGGGCAAGGGCGTACGGGCCGCGGCGGCGATGGGGGAGATCCGCAACGCGCTGCGGGCCTACCTGCTGGAGGGCTTCGACCCGGGCGAGTCGCTGACCCGGCTGAACCGGCTGCTCGCCTCGACCGAGGCCCGCACCCTGGCCACCGTCGTCTGCCTCCTGTTCGACCCCCGCACCGGGCGCCTGCGGTACGCCAGCGCCGGGCACCCGTCGCCGCTGGTCATCCGGGGTGGCGACGCCCGCTTCCTGCACGATCGGGCGCTCGGGCCGCCGGTCGGCGCGCTGGCCGACACGGCCTACCGGACGGTGGCGGGCGAGCTGCCCGCCGGCAGCCGGCTCCTGCTCTACACCGACGGGCTGATCGAGGACCGGCACCTCGGCATCGACGCGGCGCTGGCGCGGCTGCGCCAGGACGCCGCCCGGCCGGGGGAGCACGTGGCGGACCTCGTCGACGCCGTGGTGGCGCCGGTCGCCGAGCGGCCCCGGCGCGACGATGTGGCGGTGCTCGCGCTGGAGGCGGCCGAACTCAACCGTTTCGCGCTCCGGCTGCCCGCCGACCCCACCCGGCTGAGCGTGCTCCGCAAGCGGCTGGAGGACTTCCTCGTCGCGCACGACGTCGGTGAGACGGACCTGTTCGACCTGACGGTGGCCATCTCCGAGGCGGCGGCCAACGCGATCGAGCACCCGGTGGACCCGGCCGAGCCGGTGATCGCCGTCGAGGTGACCATCGCGGACCGGTCCGTGGTGGCGACGGTGCGCGACAGCGGGCGCTGGCGCGAGTCGACCGGCTCCGGCTTCCGCGGGCGCGGCCTCTCCCTGATCCAGGCGCTGGGGGAGCTGTCGGTCCGGCGCACCGATGCCGGCACCGAGGTGACCCTGCGTCGGCGGTTGCAGGAGTGAGCCGTCAGGCCGGGTCGAGCCAGGCCTGCTCGCCGAGGCCGGAGATCTCCAGCACCCGACGGACCTGCCGGGACGGCAGCACGGTGAGCGCGCCGGGGAGCCGCTGGGCCAGCCGGACGAGGGCGTGGATCGCAGCCGAGTCGAAGAAGGTCACCGCGCGCAGGTCCAGCGTCACCCGCGCGGCCGGCTCGCGGAGCGCGGTCTGGAACATGGTGTCGGCGGTCGCCATGTCGACCTCGCCGACCACCCGTACGCGGAGCTGATCCCCGTCGGTCTCCGCCGTGGCGGAGAAGACGGGCGGCACTGCCCCTTGATCCACGCAGACACCATGGCACAGCCCCGCCGGGCCCGGCAACAACCCGCGCGGCGGGACCGCGGCGGGGCTCACCCCGGTCGCGGAGATAGGCTTTTCCCATGACCGTCCGTGCGCCGCTGACCCCAGGCACGCTCTCCCCGTGGCGACCGGTGCCTGCCGAGATCCCCCGCCCCGAGTACGTGGGCAAGAAGGCCCCGCAGGAGTGGCGCGGGTCGCACGTGCAGACCCCGGAGACCATCGAGAAGATGCGGGTCGCGAGCCGGCTGGCCGCCCGGGCGACCCAGCTCGCGGGCGAGCACTGCAAGCCGGGCGTGACCACCGACGAGATCGACAAGGTGGTGCACGAGTTCCTCTGCGACCACGGCGCCTATCCCTCGACGCTGGGCTACCGGGGCTTCCCCAAGTCCTGCTGCACCAGCATCAACGAGGTGATCTGCCACGGCATCCCGGACAGCACGGTCCTGCAGGACGGCGACATCATCAACATCGACGTCACCGCGTACATCAACGGGGTGCACGGCGACACCGATGCCACGTTCTGCGTCGGCGAGGTCAGCGAGGAGGCCCGGCTGCTGGTCGAGCGCACCCACGAGGCGATGATGCGGGGCATCCGCGCGGTGGCGCCGGGCCGGCAGATCAACGTGATCGGCCGGGTCATCGAGTCGTACGCCAAGCGCTTCGGCTACGGCGTGGTCCGCGACTTCACCGGTCACGGGATCGGGGAGACCTTCCACAGCGGGCTCTACGTGCCGCACTACGACAGCCCCCGGCCCACCGACATCATGGAGCCCGGCATGACGTTCACCGTCGAGCCCATGATCACCCTCGGCACCTACCAGTACGACATGTGGGACGACGGCTGGACCGTCGTCACCAAGGACCGGAAGTGGACGGCCCAGTTCGAGCACACCATCGTGGTGACCGAGGACGGGCACGAGATCCTGACGTTGCCGTGACCGACACCCCGGCGGCGCTGCGCGAGGCGCACCACGCGGACGTGTCCGGCGGCTGGCTCCGACCCGCCGTGTTCGGCGCGATGGACGGCCTGGTCACCAACATCGCCCTGATCGCCGGTGTCGGCGGTGGCGGTGTCTCGCCGCGCAGCATCGTGCTCACCGGCGCCGCCGGCCTGGTCGCCGGCGCCATCTCGATGGGGCTGGGCGAGTACACCAGCGTCCGGTCCGCCAACGAGCAGGTGGCGGCCGAGGTCGCCAAGGAGCGGCGGGAGCTGGAGCGGCACCCCGAGGCGGAGGCCCGCGAGCTGGCCGACGCGTGGGTGTCGCGGGGGCTGCCCCGCGACCTCGCCATGCAGGTGGCCGAGGCGATCCGGCGCAACCCGGAGGAGGCGCTGCGGGTCCACGTCCGGGAGGAGTTGGGCGTCGACCCGGACGACCAGCCGAGCCCGTGGGCGGCGGCGATCTCCTCGTTCCTGTTCTTCTCCGTCGGCGCGCTCGTGCCGCTGCTGACGTACCTCATCGGCTTCACGAGCCTCTGGCTGGCGCTCGGCGTCGGCGGGCTCGGGCTGTTCGTGGCCGGCGCGGTGGTCGCCCGGTTCACCAACCGCCCCTGGTGGTCCAGCGGTCTGCGTCAGCTGCTGCTCGGCTCGGCTGCCGCCGCCGCGACCTATGGCATCGGCGCCCTGATCGGCGTCCAGGGCGGCCTCGGCTGACCCCACCGCGACGGGCCGAAACTGCAAGATCGCGGGGGCTGGTCGCGGGGGCGGGCTAGGTGTGGGCGATGAGGTCGTCCACGGTGCCGTCCACGGGTTGGCCCCGGGCGGTCAGCTCCGCCGACTGGCGGGTGAGCACCGCGCCCACCTCCGTCATGTCCGCGCCGGCCAGGCCGGTACGGCGTACCGCGTCACCGGGGTCGCGGAAGTAGGTGCGGCTGAGCAGCCCGTTCACCGTCGCCGCCGCCAGTCGGGCCTCGCCGAGCATGAGCAGCGCCTGGTCCGTCTCGTACCACTCGGCGAGGCGGGCGGCCCGGGCGTGCGCCGCGTACCCCCGGTACCAGGCCTGACGGGCGGCGGCGCTGAACTCCGCCGGGCGGGCCCGGGCCAGCCGCCCCAGGTGCTCGTCCCGCAGCGTGTGCAGCCAGTCGCCGGGGTCGTGCAGGGGGCGGGTGGTGACGTACCGGTCGGCGGTCAGCGGCCAGCGCGACGTGATCACCCGGGCGCGCGCGAGGTAGTCCTCAGCGGCGGCGACCGTCAGCTCGACCAGCACGCCGTCGACCCGGCGGGTGGCCGGGGCCGGGCCGGTGCCGGGCCGGTAGGTGACCACCAGCAGGCCGACCTCGCCGTCGCCACCCCCGTCGTCGTCGCCGTGAGCCAGCGGCCCGTGCACCGCGACGGCGAGCACGTCGGCCGGGTAGCGGCGCCGGGCCGCCTGCGCCGCGCGTTCGGCCACCGTCCACCGGGGATCGGCCAGGTGACGATCGACCTCGGTGTCCTCGCTGCCCGCGCTCACGCCGACCACCCCTGCCTCGCGACTGGCGGACGCTGCGCCGTCGCCCGGCCGGTCAGCGCGCCGGCCGGCCGCGACCGTCCGCGCCGGTCACCCCGCTGGCACCACCCTAGCCACGGTCGTCCGCGTCGGCCGGCGCGCCGCGCCCGACCGGCACCAGTCGGAAGACGCGGATCTCCCGGCCGCCGGCGCGGCGCAGGTACGTCTGGTAGGCCGGCCACTCGGTGACCAGCAGCCGCCAGAGCCGTTCCCGCTCCTCGCCGGTGGCGACCTGGGCGCGGACCGATATCCGTCGACCGCGCACGGCGACCTCGGCGTCGGGCAGGGCGAGCAGGTTCATCGTCCAGCCAGGATGGTGGGTCTGCCCCCAGTTCGAGCCGGTCACCACGTAGGCGTCGCCGTCGCGGACGTAGAGCAGGGGGTTGCTGCGGGGCTTGCCCGAGCGGCGGCCGGTGGTGGTCAGGACCAGGGACGGGGCCAGCCCGAGCGCGACCACCCGGCCCCGGGTGAGGCGGCCCACCGCCCGGTCGGCCGGGACGAGGAGACGGGCGGCGGCGGCGAACCATCGGTGATGACCGAGGCGGCGGGTGAGGGATCCGAGCACGGACACGGGGAACAGTGTGCCGGTCCACCCGCTCCGGCGGCACCCCCCGACGCTGCCGCCGGCTCAGTCCAGCCGCCGCTCCACCGGCAGCCGGGACCGGGTGAACAGCCCGGCGCCGAGCATGGTCACCAGCGGCACCAGCGCCAGCACACCGAGCGCCGTCCACGGCACCACCAGGGGGTACGGCTCCTGCACCGGCCAACTGTCGGCGTACTGCCGGTTGGTCGAGAAGAGGACGATCGTGGCGGTGCCCAGGCCGGCCACGATGCCGAGCACCGAGCCGAGACCGGCGATCACCCCGGCCTGGCAGAGCGAGAGCAGCCGGCGTACGCCCGGACTGGCTCCCACCGCGGCGAGGGTGGACAGGTCGGCGCGGCCCTCGGCAGCGGCGAGCCCGGTGGCGATTCCGGCCGCGCCCACCGTGATGAGCCCGGCGGCGGCCGGGAGCAGGAGCAGCAAGGGTGCGTCCCGGTCCGGCGGCCGGCCCGGCTCGGTCGTCACCGAGACCGGTCCGGCCGGCCGCAGCGCGCCGGTGAACGCGTCGATCCGGGTCCGGTCCGGTGTGTCGGGGGTGGCGATCGCCCACGACGTGACCGCTCGGGTGAGCCCGAGCCGGCTGGCCGTGGCGGGGGAGAGCACCAGCCGGTCCGGGCCGATCTCGACGGGCAGCGCGTACCCGGCGAGCACGCTGACCGTCCGGGCCGGCGGCCGGTCCACGGCGTCGCTCCGGTCCACCGCGACCGCGACCCGCCCGTCCCGCACCTGACGTGCGTCGGTCACGACCACCCCTCCGGCGCGGAGCGTGGCGGCAGCCGCCGCCACGTCGGCCGGTGCCGCCCCGGTGAGGATCGGCAGCGCGCTGCCGTCGTCGATCAGCACCTGCACGTAGGACCCGTAGTAGTCGCCGAACCGCTGCTCGCAGCGGGGGTCGGCCCGGGCCAGCCGCCGCTGCGCCGTGCTGAGGGCGTCGCTGGGAAGCCACGGGCAGGTCGCCCCCGGCGGTGGTACGGGGCTCACGTCGCAGAAGGCCGCCGAGCCCTGGGCTGAGCCGCACGCGACGGTGGAGACCGGCGCGACGGCCCGGGCGTCGAGGTGGGCCCGGGCGGCCTCGGTGACCTGCCGGAGCGACGGCACCGGCCGGTCCGTCCCCTCGGGAGTGACCAGCACGCTCCCGGGGGGCATCGTCACCTGGTGGACGGCGGCCGTGCGGGCCTGGTCGCTGGCCAGGTAGGCGCCGAGGGCCACGCTGCCGGCGACCGCGGCCATCACGGCGGAGATCGCGGGCGCCGCGGCGGCCCGGTTGCGGCTCGCGTCGCGCAGCGCGATCCGGGGCGCCAACGGCAGCGCCCGGCCGAGCCGGGCGAGCAGGCCGATCAGAGTCGGAATGCAGAAGACCAGCCCCAGCTCACCGAGGATGAGGCCGGCGAGGATCACCACCGGTGTCGGTCGGGTGGCGCCCAGCGCGGCGATGACCGCGCCGCCGACGGCCAGGGTCAGCCCGAGGGCTAACCACCGGCCGCGGTGCCGTGCCGGGGTGCGCCGCCCGGCCAACCCCGCGACCACGTCCTGCCGGGCGGCGGTCCAGGCCGGGGCGAGCGCGGCGAGCACTCCGGCCAGCACGGCGACCCCGGCGATCACCACCAGCGCCGCCGGCCAGCACCGGTAGCCGCCGTAGCGTGCGCCGTTGACGTACTGCTCCACGAGTGGCCGGGCGGCGAACGCCGCCGCGACGCCGAGCAGCACCCCGGTGACCGCCCCGAGGCAGCCCAGCACCACCCCGTCGGCCAGCACCACCCGCCGTAGCTGGGCGGCGTCGCCGCCGGCCACCGCGACCAGGGCGAGGTCGCGCCGCCGGCGACGGACGCCGACGGCGAAGGCGGGCCCGACCAGCAGGACCACCTCCAGCAGCCCGAGCCCGCCGATCAGCAGGCCGACGCCCAGGTCGTCCACGTCCGTCGGCGAGTCCCCGCCCGGCCAGAGGCGGGGGGTGCCGGGGTCGTCCCCGGCCCGCGTGGTCACGAGGATGCCCCGCTCGTTCAGCCGGTGTACCAGGTCGGCGGGCACCCCGCCGGGCAGTGCGGCCAGCCAGGTCGGCGCCGCCGGTTCACCGGGCGGCGCGTCGCCGGGGTGCCGTACGACGACCGGCCCCAGATCGTCCGGGAACTCGACCACCCCGACGACCCGGACGGTGGCCGAATCGTCGGCGACGGTGACCGTGCCGTCGAGGCGTACGTGGAGGCGGCGCAGGGCGGCCCGGCTCGCGGCGATCTCGCCCGGACCGGCCGGTGCCCGCCCGGCGAGCAGCCGGGCCGTGCCGCGGGCGAGCGGGTCGGTGAGGTCGAGGTCGCGCGCCGTCATCGACTCGCCGTGGCCGTCCACGCGGAACGTGACCGGTGTCGGCCGGGGACTCTCGACGGCTCGCGCGCCCGGCCCGAGCAGCTCCTCCAGCTCCGGGGTGCTGGTCGGACGGGTGGGTGCCGAGAGGTCGCCGCCCTGGGTGTACCAGCTCTCTCCCCACCGGTCCTGCACCACCGGCACGCCGCCGGTCCAGCTCAGCACGGCGTCGGCGGCCCCGAGCCGCCGGTCGATCCGCTCCTCCCGGGTGAGGTGGGCCATGTCGTAGCTGGCGGCCAGGAACGACAGGGCGAGCACCGGCAGGGCGATCATCGCCAGCACCAGCGCGGTCCGGCCCCGTGCGCGGCGGGCCTCCCGGCGGGCGATGCGCAGCGCCGCGCGCCACGAGCCCGCCAGCTCGGCGACCCGGCGTGGCCGACCCGCCGGGGCTCCGGCGCCGGGCGGCACCTCCCGCGCCGCGCCGGCCGGCAGCCGGAACCGGACGCCGGGGCGGAGGGTCACCGGCCGCTGCCGGTCAGCAGCTGCTCGACGCTGCCGAGCGGGGCCGTCGAGTCGACCAGCACCCCGTCCCGGAGGAAGACCACCCGGTCGGCCCAGCCGGCGTGCCGTGCCTCGTGGGTCACCAGCAGACCGGCGGCGCCGGCGTCGACGCGGCGACGCAGCAGGTGCAGCACCGCCTCGCCGGTCTGTGAGTCCAGGGCGCCGGTCGGCTCGTCGGCCAGCACCAGCCGGCGCTCACCCACCAGCGCCCGGGCGATCGCCACCCGCTGCTGCTGGCCGCCGGAGAGTTGGTCCGGGAAGCGGTCGCCCAGCCCCGGCAGACCGACCTCCGCGAGCGCGGCCAGCGCCAGCTTGCGTGCCCGCCGTACGCCGGTGCCGTCGAGCTCCAGCGGTAGCGCGACGTTCTCGACGGCGCTGAGGCTGCCCAGGAGATTGAGGTTCTGGAAGATGTAGCCGATGCGGCGGCGGCGCAGCTGGGCCAGGCCGCGCCGGTCCAGGGCGGCCAGTGACTGGCCCTCGACGCGTACGTCACCGGCGGTGGGGCTGTCCAGACCACCGGCGAGCGCCAGCAGGGTCGACTTGCCGGAGCCCGAGGGGCCCATGACGGCCACCAGTTCGCCGGTCCGGACCGTCAGGCTCACCCCGCGCAGCGCGTGTACGGCGGCCGCGTCGGCGCCGTGGGTGCGGTGGACGTCGCGCAGGTCGAGCACGATGCCCGGTCCACTCACCGTCGTGCCTCCTCGTCGGACGGCCACACCGCCTCGGCCGGTGTCGCGCCGGGCTGCTGCCCGGGCGCGGGCGGCCGGTACCGCACCAGGCTGGTCTCGCAGTGGTCCAGCCACCGCACCTCGGCCTCGGCCTGGAACACCATCGCGTCGAGCACCAGCCGCCAGGGTAGGTCCTCGGGCCGGTCGCTGGCGTACTTCAACCGGGTCAACTCCTGCAACGCGCGCATGGTCGCGCTGCGCTGCGTCTGCACGACGGACCGGACGTCCACGCCGGGGGTGGTGAGCGCGAGAGCCAGCTTGATCGCCAGCTCGTCGCGCGGGCGGTCGTTGCGGCTGATCGGGGTGGCGAACCAGAGCGCCAGGTCCGCCCGTCCGGCGTCGGTGATCTCGTACGGGCGCTGCCCCGCCTCGCTCTCCGGCAGCGAACGCACCAGGCCGTCCCGCTCCAGGCGGGACAGCGTGGTGTAGACCTGCCCGATGTTCAGCGGCCAGGTCGAGCCGGTCGACTCCTCGAACGCGGCCCGCAGCTGGTAGCCGTACATCTGGCCGCGTTCGAGCAGGGCGAGCAGCCCGTGACGGATGGACATGGCCCGGAGTATGCATACCTGGTATGCGAGCTGCAAGTGGAGTTCCGTCCTCCGCTCTCCGCCCGGTGGACGGAGAAGGGGACGGAACGCCGCCGCCGGGAACGAACCGGGCGGCGGGACCGCCGGTCGGTCAGGTGGGGCGGCCCGGGAACGGCACCGTGAGCGGGGTCACGCCGGCGGTCCTGCGCCACCGGGTGGCCCGCACCGCGTAGTCGAGCAGCGCGTCCAGCGCCTGGTCCCGGTCGCTGCCCGTGGTCGCCGCGAGCGCTGCCCGCCAGTGCGCAGCCGTACGCTCCTCGACCTCCACGGCCAGCCGCAGGGCGCTCGCCCGATCGGTGATCGGGAACGGCAGCGCGTAGCCGGCGTGGTCCGGCGGGACGGTGGCGCCCGAGGTGCTGAGCTGCATCACCAGCGCGTCCCGGCGGCGCCGGTGCGCGGCCTCCGCCTGCCGCGCGGAGGTGCGGGCCGCGCCCGAGAGCCGGACCCCGATCGGTCCGTACGCGTAGATGGCCGCGTACTCGGCGCTGAGTGCCGCGCCGAGCGCCTCGGCGGGGGTGGTCCGTGCCGCGCGCTCGATCACTTCAGGGCCTCCAGGTGGGTGGCTCGGGCGGCCGCGATCGACCCGACCAGGGCCGCACGTTCGGCGGGTGCGGCGGCGCAGGCCGTGACGGCGGCGTTCCGGGCGGCCTGCTCGGCCTGGCGCAGCGCGGCGAGGGCGGCGTCGGCCCCGGCCGGCGGCGTGCCGGTCGCGCTCGGCGCGGGCGACGGCGGCGTCGCGCCGATGACCCGCGCCAGTTCGGCGGCGTGGGACTCGTGGGTCTCGGCGATCGGGGTGAGCCGGTCCGCCAGCTCCGGCACGGCGCCCGCCGCCTCCCGGTAACTCGCCGCGAGCGCCAGCGCCTCGTCCAGCAGCGGGTGCAGCGGATCGGCGGCCGGGGGCGGCCCCTCGTCCCGGTCGAACAGGCCGCAGCCGGCCAGCGGCACCGCCACGCCGCCGAGGGCCACCAGCCCTCCGGCACGTAGCAGACCGCGCCGGGAGGGTCGGAATATCCCGTTTCGCTGTGTAGTCGTCCCCGTCGCCACCGCACAAGTCAACACCATGGTCGGTGGTGGGCGGGCCATCGGCGTCGGTGCGCCGCCCGGCCGGGTGGACGCCGGGCGCGTTACGCTCTGCGCAGCCACCGGGCGCGTCCGCCCCGGTGGCGTGCCGGCATGGGGCGGGACCAGGCGGTCCCCGCCGGGTCAGAAGAAGGGTACGTAGATGACGCAGCGTGGCCGTGCCACCAGGTCGACGGGCCGGCCCCGCGGCGGCGAGCGGTCCGGTGCCGGTGAACGGCGGCGCGACGCCGAGCGACCGCGCGGCGGTGACCTCACGGCGCGGCGCAACCGGCTGCGCGAGGTCATCGGGCCCGTGGTGACCGAGGCCGGCTACGACCTGGAGGACCTCACCGTGTCTCGGGCCGGCCGCCGGCACGTGGTGCGGGTGATCGTGGCCGCCGACGGCGGGATCAACCTGGACGCCGTCGCGGACGTCTCCCGGGCGGTCTCCGCGGCGCTGGACGCGGCGGAGGAGGCCGGCGGCGACATCGTCGCGGGGGAGTACCAGCTGGAGGTCAGCTCCCCGGGGGTGGACCGTCCGCTCACGCTGCCCCGGCACTGGCGGCGCAACGCCGGCCGGCTGGTGAAGGTGACCGTCCGGGCCGGCCGGGAGGGCGAGCAGCCCGCCGGCGACCGGCAGCTCACCGCTCGGGTGGTCGAGGCCGACACCGAGCGTGTGGTGCTGGAGACGGACGCCGGCCGCACCGAATGGACGTACGCCGACCTCGGCCCCGGCCGGGTCCAGGTCGAGTTCAACCGCCTCGACGAGATCGAGGAGACGGACGAGTTCGACGACACCGGCGAGCCCGGTGACGAAGACGACATCGACGACGAAGATGATGTGGAGGACGAGGAGAGGTGAACATCGACCTCGCGGCGCTGCGCGCACTGGAGCGCGAGCGGGAGATCCCGTTCGACACGATCCTCGCGGCGATCGAGACCGCGCTGCTGACCGCGTACCGGCACACCGACGGCGCCGAGCCGCACGCGCGGGTGGAGATCGACCGCAAGTCCGGCGCGGCCCTGGTGTACGCGCAGGAGGTGGACGACGAGGGCGCGGTGGTGCGGGAGTGGGACGACACTCCGCACGACTTCGGCCGGATCGCCGCCATGACGGCCAAGCAGGTGATCCTCCAGCGACTGCGGGAGGCCACCGACGAGGTGCACTTCGGCGAGTACGTGGGCCGCGACGGTGACCTGGTCACCGGCGTGGTGCAGGCGCACGAGGCGCGTGCCGAGAAGGGCATCGTCAGCGTCGACCTCGGCAAGCTGGAGGGCGTCCTGCCGCAGTCCGAGCAGGTGCCCGGTGAGCGCTACGCGCACGGCGAGCGCATCCGCTGCGTGGTGGTGCACGTGGCGAAGGGGATGCGCGGTCCGCAGATCACGTTGTCCCGCTCGCATCCCGCGCTGGTGAAGAAGCTCTTCGCGCTCGAGGTGCCGGAGATCGCGGACGGGACCGTCGAGATCGGCGCCATCGCGCGTGAGGCAGGTCACCGTACGAAGATCGCGGTGCGCTCCACGACCCCGGGCGTGAACGCCAAGGGCGCCTGCATCGGCCCGATGGGGCAGCGGGTCCGAGCCGTGATGAGCGAGCTGCACGGTGAGAAGATCGACATCATCGACTGGTCGGACGACCCGGCGACCTTCGTCGGCAACGCGTTGTCGCCGGCCAAGGCCCTGCGGGTCGAGGTGGTCGACCTGGCCACCCGGACCGCCCGGGTGACCGTGCCGGATTTCCAGCTCTCGCTGGCGATCGGCCGCGAGGGGCAGAACGCCCGACTCGCGGCCCGGTTGACCGGTTGGCGCATCGACATCCGGTCCGACGCGGAGCAGAGCGCCCCGCCCGCACGGGGCGGGGCTGATCACGTCCCGGAGCCGGGCGGCGCGATCTCCGGCAGCTAGGGGTAGACTTTCTCAGTGGCACGACGCGCGCGGCCGGAACGCACCTGTGTGGGTTGCCGGCAACGAGCGCCGGCCGGCGAACTGCTGCGGATCGTCGCGGTCGGTGACGAGGCTGGTCACAGCCTCCGGGCCGATCCGGCCCGCAGACTGCCGGGTCGGGGAGCGAACCTGCACCCGGATCCGGCCTGCTTCGCGCAGGCGGTGCGGCGGCGCGCCTTCGGGCGTGCGTTGCGCGTCACCGGGGTCCTCGACCACGGTGCGCTCGCGGAGCACATCGATGCGTCAACCACGACGTCCGGTCACCCGACCGGACGCGGGTCGCTAGCAAGGTAGGACGACCGACATGAGCACACGATGAAGTCGCAGAAATGACCAGGCTTCAAGTGCACGAGTGAGGTCGCTGCGGGTGCTGCCCGCACGACCTCGGAGTGAGGAGTGCAGTGGCAGGCAAGGCCCGCGTACACGAGCTTGCGAAAGAGCTCGGGGTCGAAAGCAAGACCGTTCTCGCCAAGCTGAAGGAAATGGGCGAGTTCGTTAAGTCCGCGTCCAGCACCGTCGAGGCGCCCGTCGCCCGACGGCTGCGGAGCGCATTCGTCGCGTCCGCCGGCTCGGCGGCGCCCGCCGCTCCGTCGGCGGCGCCCAGCCCGACGCCGTCTCCGGCGCCGAGCCCGACCCCGGGCGCGCCCCGGGTCTCGGCCAAGCCGATGCCGCCGCGGCGGCCGGCCGCGCCGGCCCCCGGGCCCAAGCCGAAGGGTCCGGTTCCGGGCCCGCCGCAGACCGCGACCCCGGTCGCGAAGCCGGCGAGCGCCCACGACATCGAGGTGGCGGCCGCCGAGGCGCGTGCCGCCGCGCTGAAGGCCGAGCAGGAGGCCGCGGTCAAGGCCGCGCAGGCCGCTCGCCAGCAGCAGCGGGAGAACGTGCGTCGGGAGCCCCCGGCCGATGGTGGCCCGTCGACCCGTCCGGGCCCGCGGCCCGGTCCGGGCGCGATGCCGCCCCGGCCCGGTTCGCCGGCCGCCGGTCGTCCCACCCCGGCCCCGGGCCCGGGTGCCCGTCCGGGTGGGCGTCCGCCGGCGCGTGGCGCCGGTAACAACCCGTTCGGCATCTCCGGCGGTCAGCAGCAGCAGCGGCCCCCGGCGGCCGGTGCCGGTGGCCCGCGGCCCAGCCCGGCGGGTATGCCGCCGCGGCCGAGCCCGGCCTCCATGCCGCCCCGGCCCAGCCCGGCCTCCATGCCGAGCCAGCGTCCGTCCACGGGCCGTCCCGGCCCCGGTGGCGCCGGTCGTCCCGGCGGTGGCGCCGGTCGTCCCGGCGGCGGTGGCGGTGGCTTCCGCGGCGGTCCCGGTGGCGGCGGCGGTGGCGGTGGCTACCGTGGCGGTCCCGGTGGCGGCGGCGGTGGCGGTGGCTACCGTGGCGGTCCCGGTGGCGGCGGCGGTGCTCCCGGCGGCGGTTTCCGTCCCGGCGGTGCTCCCGCCGGCGGTGGCGGCCGTCCGGGTGCCGGTGGTCGCGGCCGTGGCGGCGGCGCCGCGGGTGCCTTCGGGCGTCCGGGTGGCCGGCCGACGCGTGGTCGCAAGTCCAAGAAGCAGCGCAGACAGGAGTTCGACAACCTGTCGGCCCCGACCATGAGCTCGGGTGCTCCCCGGGGTCAGGGTCAGGTCGTCCGGCTCTCCCGTGGCGCGTCGCTGTCGGACTTCGCCGACAAGATCAACGCCAACCCGGGTTCGCTGGTCCAGGAGATGTTCAACCTGGGCGAGATGGTCACCGCGACCCAGTCGTGCTCCGACGACACCCTGCTGCTGCTGGGTGAGCACCTCGGCTTCGACGTGCAGATCGTCAGCCCGGAGGACGAGGACCGCGAGCTGCTCGCGCAGTTCAACATCGACCTCGACGCCGAGGTCGCCGAGGACCGCCTGGTCAGCCGGCCGCCGGTCGTGACCGTCATGGGTCACGTCGACCACGGTAAGACCAAGCTGCTCGACGCGATCCGTAAGGCGAACGTGGTGGCCGGCGAGGCGGGTGGCATCACCCAGCACATCGGCGCCTACCAGGTCCACGTCCCGCACGACGGCGAGGACCGGGCGATCACCTTCATCGACACCCCGGGTCACGAGGCGTTCACCGCCATGCGTGCCCGTGGTGCCCAGGTCACGGACATCGTGATCCTGGTGGTCGCGGCCGACGACGGCGTGATGCCGCAGACGATCGAGGCGCTCAACCACGCCAAGGCGGCCGACGTGCCGATCGTGGTGGCGGTCAACAAGGTCGACAAGCCGGAGGCGAACCCGGACAAGGTCCGCCAGCAGCTGACCGAGTACGGCCTGGTCGCCGAGGAGTACGGCGGCGACACGATGTTCGTCAACGTGGCCGCGAAGCCGGGCATCGGCATCGAGGACCTGCTCGAGGCCGTGCTGCTGACCGCCGACGCGTCGCTGGAGCTGACCGCTCCGATCGACGGGCCGGCGCAGGGTGTGGCCATCGAGGCGCACCTCGACAAGGGTCGCGGCGCGGTGGCGACGGTGCTGGTGCAGAAGGGCACCCTGCGGGCCGGCGACTCGATCGTCGCCGGTGGGGCGCACGGCCGGGTCCGGGCGATGCTCGACGAGAACGGCAACCAGGTCGCCGAGGCGGGTCCGGCCCGTCCGGTCCTGGTGCTCGGTCTGACCGCGGTGCCGGGTGCCGGCGACACGTTCCTGGCGGCCGAGGACGACCGCACGGTGCGGCAGATCGCCGAGCAGCGGCAGGCACGGCGGCGGGCGGCGTCCTTCGCCAACTCCCGCGGTCGGGCCACTCTCGAGACGCTCATGGAGCAGCTCAAGGAGGGCGAGAAGACCTCGCTCAACCTGGTGCTCAAGGGCGACGTCTCCGGTTCGGTGGAGGCCCTCGAGGATGCCCTGTTCAACCTCGACATCCCCGAGGAGGTCCAGCTCAGGATCATCCACCGGGGCGTCGGTGCGATCACCGAGAGCGACGTCATGCTCGCGAGCGCCTCGTCCGAGGCGGTCACGATCATCGGCTTCAACGTCCGGGCCGCCAACAAGGTCCGGGAGATCGCCGACCGCGAGGGCGTGGAGATCCGGTACTACACGGTCATCTACCAGGCCATCGAGGAGATCGACGCCGCGCTCAAGGGCCTACTCAAGCCGGAGTACGAGGAGGTCGAGCTGGGCACCGCGGAGATCCGCGACGTCTTCCGCTCGTCCAAGATCGGCAACATCTCCGGCTGCATCGTCCGGTCCGGCCTCATCCGCCGCAACGCCAAGGCGCGGCTGCTGCGGGACGGGGCGGTCGTGGCGGACAACCTCACGATCAGCTCCTTGAAGCGATTCAAGGACGACGCGACGGAGGTCCGCGAGGGCTTCGAGTGTGGTCTGACGCTGGGCGGTTTCAACAACGTCCAGGTCGGCGACATCATCGAGACCTTCGAGATGCGGGAGAAGCCGCGCGCCTGACCGTGCGCTGAAACGCTGATCAAGGGGTTTACGCCGAACGGCGTAAACCCCTTGATCATGCGGGGCGGGGTGCGGGTATCGTCCGGGGCGATGTTCACCGGAACCGCGGTCTTCGACCTGCTGCTGCCAGGCGACTCACGGTCGCTCAAGGCGAAGAGATCATACGTACGGCCGATCGTGGCGGCGCTGCGCCGCTTCGAGGTGTCGGCCGCCGAGGTGGGAGCGCTCGACCTGCACGGTCGGGCGGAGATAGCCGTGGCCGTGGTGGCCGCCGAGGCGGCGCACGTCCAGGAGGTGCTGGACTCCTGCGAGCGCCTCGTGGCCGGCCGTCCGGAGACCGAGTCGCTCTCGGTGCGCCGGCGGCTGTACGGCGCGGAGGACTGACGCCGCCCGAGGTCCGGGCGTCCGACCGGGGCGGCCCGCCCCGGTCGTGGCGCCACCGGCGGCAACGCGCGCCCGACCGGGTAGCGCGGGTAGTGTTCGAAATGTTGGCCGGTCGGGGTCCGGCGGCGCCCGCGCCGCCCGCCCCGGTCGGGAGCGGGACACCGTGGAGGTGGCGGAGATGACGGATCCGGCCAAGGTACGCCGGCACGCGGAGCGGGTGCGTGAACTGGTCGCGTCGGTGGTGCGGAGCCAGATCAAGGACCCGCGACTCGGCATGATCACCATCACCGACGCCCGGATCACCGCCGACCTGCGCGACGCCACGGTCTTCTACACGGTGCTCGGCGACGCCGCGGCCCAGTCGGGCACCGCCGCCGCCCTGGAGAGCGCCAAGGGCATGCTGCGCAGCACGGTCGGCAAGGCCCTGGGGCTGCGCCACTCGCCGACGCTGACGTTCGTCCTCGACGACGTGCAGGACCAGGTCAAGCACATCGACGACCTGCTCGCCGCCGCCCGCAACGCGGACGCCGAGGTGCAGCGGCTCGCCGCCCAGGCGCAGTACGCGGGCGACGCGCAGCCGTACCGGCTGGACGAGGACGAGGACGAGGACACCGAGACCGGGACCGACGCCGAGGACGACAACCCGCCCGCCGGCGGGGACCGGCGGTGACCGGGGCGGCCGGCCCGGCCGGTGCCGTCGTCGAGGCGGCCCGGTTCGACGACGGCGGCCCGGGCGACGCCGACTGGGCCGCCGCCGAGGCGGTGCTCCGGGAGTTGCCGTCCGACGCGCGGGTGCTGCTGGTGTGTCACGTCAACCCGGACGGGGACGCGCTGGGCAGCATGCTGGGCTTCGGGCTCGGCCTACTGCGCCGGGGCGTACGCCGGATCCAGGCGACCTTCCCCGGCCCGCCGGAGGTGCCCGAGCCGCTCCGCGGGCTGCCGGGGCTCGACCTGCTCGTGCCGTCCACCGCGGCGTACCCCGACCCCGACCTGGTGATCTGCTTCGACGCGGCGAGCGAGTCGCGGCTCGGTGAGCTGGTCGACCGGTTGGACACCGCGGGTGCCGCGCTGGTGCTCGACCACCACGCCTCCAACACCCGCTTCGGCGGCGTCAACCTGGTGGACCCGCGCGCCGCGGCCACCTCCGTGGTCGCCGAGCAGCTGCTGACCCGGCTCGGGGTGGCGCTGGACGCCGAGATCGCCGAGTGCCTCTACGTCGCGTTGACCACCGACACCGGCTCGTTCCGGTTCGAGGCGACCACGCCCGCCGTGCACCACCTGGCCGCCCGGCTGCTCGCCACCGGCATCCGGCCCGGGGAGATCTCCCGGCGGGTCTTCGACACCCGGCCGTTCGGTGCCGTCCGGCTCTTCGGCGAGGTGCTCGGCCGCGCCCGGCTGGACCAGTCGGCGGCCGGTGGCCGTGGTCTGGTGTGGACGTGGGCGACCCAGGACGACCTGGCCCGCCACGACCAGCGTCCGTACGTGCTGGAGGCGTTGATCGACTCGGTGCGCTGCACGGCCGAGGCCGACGTCAGCTGCGTGTTGAAGCAGACCGGGCCGGCCGAGTGGGCGGTGTCGATGCGCAGCAAGGGCGGGGTGGACGTGAGCCGGGTAGCGGTCGCGCTCGGCGGGGGCGGGCACCGGTTCGCCGCCGGCTTCACCGGCCGGGGCGCGGCCGACGAGGTGGTCGAGCGGATCCGCGGCCAGCTCGACGGGGCGTTGCTGCCGACCACCAGCGCCTGACCGCGCGCGTACCTCCGGGTCAGCTCCGGGTGTCGCCGCCCTTCCCGGACGCGCTGCGTACGGGGAGAATCACCGAATGGAACAGCCCCGCGACCTCACCGTCGAGGCGTCCCGCACCTGGGACCGTCCCGCCCTGGCCGTGCCCGTGCTGGTCTGCCTCTCCCTCGTGGGCGGCCGGTTCGCGTCCTTCTCCACCGAGGCCAACCTCTACACGCTCGGCACCGGCGGCGTGCTGATCTGGCTCGGTCTGAGCAACCGGGTGCCGCGCCGGCCGGCACCGACCCGTCTCGGCGCCGGAGCGGTCTGGTGGGCCCTGCCGGTGGTGGTCTTCGGGGTCTTCGAGGGCGCCACCTTCGTGCTCTCGGTGGGCGACGAGTTTCCCACCTTCTCCCGGCTGGCCGACCCGCTGCTGGAGGACCATCTCGTCCGCTCGGCGGCCTGGTTCGCCTGGCTGGCGGCGTTCTGGGGACTGGTGCGGCGATGATGCGGGTGCTGGCCATCGCCGGCTTCCTCGCCGCGCTGGCGCTCTTCGCCGTCGTCGAGTGGCTGGCGCGTCGCGAGGGCTCCCGCATTCCCACGCTCGGTGCGGTGTGCGCGTATGTCATGCGCTACGAGGTGGGCCCGGTGCCGGTGGGCCGGATCGGACTCTTCGGCTTCTGGTGGTGGCTGGGCTGGCACTTCCTGGCCCGTTGACGTCGCCCGCCCGACTGTCCAGATCGCGGGATCGGCGCGCCGGGCGGCTGACTGAACGCTAATTTGGGTAGGGCTGCGCCGCATGATCGGCGCAGGTCACGGGGGTGGTGCCACACCCGGTGCCGCCCTCCTCCAGGGTCGACCGACCCGGGCTCACGCTGCCCAGCCGGCCGCTCCGGTGACCCCGGGCCGCCGTCGAGGGCGCACAGCAGGACCGCCCGTGAGGGCCGCCGCCCGACGGTGGCTCGCACCCTGGAAGGGAGCACCACGATGCCGAGCAAGCCCAAGCCCGAGACCACCGACGAGGCCCGCGAGCAGGCCCGCCGCGCGCTGCAGACGTCGATGGACACCCGTCAGTGACGAAGACCGACCGGCGGTGACGCCGCCGACGCGCCGCGCCGACAGCGTCACCGCCCGTCCACCGTCGCAGCCCTGACCCCGACGCTGTGCGCGGGTGGCCTTCCCCGGAACCTGAGTCGAGCAACGCCGAGCGGGGTCGCCCGTAAGTTGTGAGCCGCCTTGCGATCCTTACTGGGATCGTGCCAGGATCGGCGGCGATGAGTCAGACCATCGCCGCCCACATCGCCGCCTCACCGAGACGGATCGCCGCGCTCGCCCTGCCCGCGCTCGTGGTGCTCGCCGCCGAGCCGCTCTACGTGCTGGTCGACACGGCCGTGGTCGGTCACCTCGGCCGGGTGCCGCTGGCCGCGCTCGCCGTCGGCGGCACGGTCATGACGCTCACCGCGTGGCTCGGCACCGTCGTCGCGTACGGCACGACGGGGCGGTCGGCCCGCCGCTTCGGGGCGGGGGACCGGGCCGCCGCCGTGGCCGAGGGCGTCCAGGCGTCCTGGCTGGCATTCGGTGTCGGAGTGCTGGTGGCGCTCGGCATGCAGGTCGGCGGTGGCGCGCTGGCGCGTACGCTCGTGGGCGGCCCGGGCGAGGTGGCCGACGCCGCCGCGCAGTGGCTGCGGATCGCGGCGCTCGGCGCCCCCGGTCTCCTGCTCGCCGCCGCCGGCAACGGCTGGCTGCGCGGCATCCAGGACACCCGTCGCCCGCTGCTCTTCGTGCTCGGGCCCAACCTGCTGTCCGCGCTGCTCTGCCCGCTGCTGGTCTACCCCCTCGGGTTCGGCCTGACCGGGTCGGCGGTCGCCAACGCCGTCGCGCAGACCCTCGGCGGGACGCTGTTCGCCGCCGCCCTGGTGGCGGAGCGGGTGCCGCTGCGGCCCCGCCCCCGGCTGATCCGGCAGCAGTTGGTGCTCAGCCGCGACCTGCTGATCCGGGGCGCGGCGTTCCAGGCCAGCTTCCTGTCCGCGACCGCGGTGGCGGCCCGGTTCGGCGCGGCGGCGGTGGGTGCCCACCAGATCGCGCTGCAACTGTGGTTCTTCACGGCGCTGGTGCTCGACGCGCTCGCCATCGCCGCCCAGTCCCTGGTCGGTGCGGCGCTCGGCGCCGGTGACGACGGCTACGCCCGGGCGTTGGCCCGCCGGATCGGGCTGCTCGGCGGCGTCTGCGGCGTCGCGTTCGGGCTGCTGATCGCGGCCGGTGCCGGGGTGGTGCCCGGTTGGTTCAGCTCCGATCCGCTGGTCCGCGAGCAGGCGATGGTGGCGTGGCCGTGGTTCGTGGCGATGCAGCCTCTGGCCGGGGTCGTCTTCGCCCTCGACGGCGTGCTGATCGGCGCCGGCGACGTCCGCTACCTGCGCAACCTCACCGTGGTGGCGGCGCTGGGCGGGTTCCTGCCGGCGATCTGGCTCGCGTACGGGCTGAACCTGGGGCTGGGCGGCATCTGGGCCGGGCTCACCCTGTTCGTGGTGCTCCGGCTGGTCGCGCTGCTGCTGCGGTTGCGCTCCGGCGGCTGGGCGGTGGTCGGCGCGGTCCGCTGACCCCGACCGGCCTCAGCACTGCACCCCGTCGCCCGGACGCCAGTCCGGCTGGTAGACGTCGCCGGTCGGCTGCGGCCTCGGCGGGGCGAACCGATTCTTCTCCTGCAACGCGAGGTAGCCGCGCCGGATCGCGGCGCAGTTGCCGTTCTGGACGGTGCCGGTCGCCGCCTGCACCCACAGGCCCCGGGAGGCCGGCGCTACGTCGTCGGGGTGCGGCACGTGCCACACCACCCGGTCGCGGACCGTGACCAGCTCCGCCCCGGGCGGGTACTTCTGGGCCTGCCACAGGTCGAAGGAGTAGACCCAGAGGAAGCTCGTGGTGATCTCGATCACGCGGATGCCGTCGGCGTCGGTGGTCGCGCGGTAGGTGACCGTCCCCCGGCCACGGATGCCGTCGCCCGCCGCCCAGTCGGGATCGGCGTCGGGGGCGACCCGGGTCGCGTAGTTGAGCGAGGCGCCGTCGGCCAGATCCGCCTGGACCTCGTCGCGGTCGTCCGGGGCGAGCAGGGCGAGGAACGGTTCCGGTTCGGCGGCGGCCACCATCGCCGGGGCGAGCCGCGCGGCGACGATCGCCTGCCGTACCCGCTCCAGCGCGTCCCCGACCTGGCTCGCGCTGAACGGCCCGGTGGCCCGGGCCGGGGGGAGCACGATGGCGTCCTCGCCCACCGCGAAGGACTCCGCAGGTGTTCCCAGGTAGACGCCGAGGGAGTTGCCACTCGCGTCGGTCGGCCGGGTGGCGACGGCGCGGTCGGCGCGGGGGCGCAGCGGCTCCCCGCCGTGCATCCGCTGGCGGAAGCCCAGCAGGCCCACCCCGAGCACCGCGACCAGGGCCAGGGTCATCAGTGCGCCGACGCCGCCGAGCACCTTGCCGCCGTGCTCCTCCCAGCCCAGCCGGAGCCGCTCGCCGCGGGTCAGGGCGTGCTCCGTCCGGGGCTCCCGCATCCAGTCCGGCACCCGGACACCAGGGTCCTGAGGCGCGTCCGGGACCGGCGTCGGGGACGGGGCGGGGGGTTCGGTGGTGGTCATCCAGGCTCCAGGCGGACGGCGAGCGACGGATGATCATTGCATCGGGGCCCCGTCCGCGCCGACCGGAAATCCCGCGGGCCCCCGACGCGACCGGTTCGGCCGGTCCCGCCCGGGCCGATCACCCGACCCCCGCCACAGGTGGCCGGCCGTGCCGGGCTCCCCGAGGAGCGTCTGGCAGGCTTGGACGACGTGAGCGCAGACGGTCTGATCGTTGTCGACAAGCCCAGCGGCATGACGTCGCACGACGTGGTGGCGCGGATCCGCCGGCTGGCCCGGACCCGTCGGGTGGGCCACGGCGGCACCCTCGACCCGATGGCGACCGGGGTGCTGGTCATCGGGGTGGGCCGGGCCACCCGCCTGCTGACGTACGTGATCGGTGCGGGCAAGAGCTACACGGCCACGATCCGGCTCGGTCAGGCCACCGTCACCGACGACGCCGAGGGGGATGTGATCGCCACCACCCCGGCCGGTCTGGTCACCGACGCGGCGATCCGGGACGCGCTGGCGGCCCTGACCGGCGAGATCGACCAGGTGCCCAGCGCGGTGAGCGCCATCAAGATCAACGGTCAGCGGGCGTACAAGCGGGTGCGCGAGGGGGAGAGCGTCGAACTGCCGGCCCGCCGGGTGACCGTGTCCCGCCTGGAGCTGCTCGCCGTCCGGCGGGACGAGCCGGACGTGGTCGACGTGGACGTCGACGTGACCTGTTCGTCCGGCACCTACATCCGGGCCATCGCCCGGGACGCCGGCCTGGCCCTGGGCGTGGGCGGGCACCTGACCGCGCTGCGGCGTACGGCCGTGGGTGGCTTCACGCTGGCCGAGGCCGCGACCCTCGACGAGCTGGAGCAGCGCGCGCCCGAGGTGGTCACGCTGCCGCTCGCCGCGGCGGCCGACCGGTTCTTCCCGCGCCGCGACGCGACCTCCGCCGAGGCCGTCGTGCTCTCGCACGGCGGCCCGCTGGAGGCGACCGGCATCGCCGGGCCGTACGCCGTGTTCGATCCGGCCGGCGGCCTGGTCGCTATCGTCAGCGAGCGGGAGGGCCGGGCCCGCGCGGAGATCGTGCTGGCCCCGGCCTGACGGCGGGAGCGGGAGCCGGCCGGCGGGGTGCCGGTCGGAGGGCAGGGAAGGAGCGGCATGCAGCGGTGGCGGGGGTACGACGCGGCGCCCGGTGGCTGGGGGCGGTCCGTCGTCACCATCGGGGTCTTCGACGGCGTGCACAAGGGGCACCAGGCCACCATCGGCCACACCGTCGCCCGGGCCCGTGAGCTGGGCGTGCAGTCGGTGGTCGTCACGTTCGACCCGCACCCGGCCGAGGTGGTGCGCCCCGGTTCGCACCCGGCGGTGCTCACCGAGCCGGCCCGCAAGGCCGAGCTGATCGAGGCCCTCGGCGCCGACGTGCTCTGCGTGGTGCCGTTCACTCCCGAGTTCTCCCGGCTGTCGGCCGAGGCGTTCGTGCACGACGTGCTCGTGGAGCATTTGCACGCCGCGCAGGTGGTCGTGGGCGACAACTTCCGCTTCGGGCACCGGGCGGCCGGCGACGTGGCCCTGCTGGAGCGGCTGGGTCGCACGTTCGGCTTCGGGGTCGAGGCCGCCCCGCTGGTCGCCGCCGCCGGCACCGTCTTCTCGTCCACCTACATCCGTTCGTGCGTGGACGCGGGGGACGTGGGTGCCGCGGCGGCCGCGCTCGGTCGGCCGCACCGGGTGGAGGGCGTGGTGGTCCGGGGCGACCAGCGCGGGCGCGAGCTCGGCTTCCCCACGGCCAACCTGCTCCTGCACCGCTACGCGGCGATCCCCGCCGACGGCGTGTACGCGGCCCGCCTGATCCGCCGGGGCCAGCGGGAGCCGCTGATGGCCGCCGTCTCGGTGGGCACCAACCCGACCTTCTCGGGCCGGGAGCGGCGGGTCGAGGCGTACGCCCTGGACTTCGACGGCGACCTCTACGGCGAGCGGTTGGCGCTGGACTTCGCGGCGCACCTGCGGGGTCAGGTCCGGTACGACTCGATCGAGCCGCTGATCGCGCAGATGCACCAGGACGTGGAGCGGACGCGCCGCGCGTTGAGCTGATCCGGGCGCGCTCCCACGCCTCCGGCCAGCGTGGCGCGAACCGGGCGCGCCGCCCTTGGCCGGGCGGTTCCGGCGGTAACTGGTAGTCTGGCGGGGACGTCGGACGACCGACGTGGGGCCTCGCGTGCCTGCTCGACGCCGCGGGTGCGAGGAACCGGTCCGCGTCCGGTCCATCGGACGGGACGACGGACATTGTTGATCAACCCATCGAAACAGGGAGAACATGGCGCTCGACCAGGAAGCCAAGGCCAAGATCCGCGCGGAGTACGCGACCGCCGAGGGCGACACCGGTTCGCCGGAGGTGCAGGTCGCGGTCCTCACCAAGCGGATCGCCGAGCTCACCGAGCACCTGAAGGTGCACAAGCACGACCACCACAGCCGCCGTGGGCTGCTGCTGCTGGTCGGCCGTCGCCGTCGGCTGCTCAACTACGTCCAGAAGAAGGACATCAACCGCTACCGGTCGCTCATCGAGCGGCTCGGTCTGCGCCGGTGACGTGACGGGGGAGTGGCCCGGTATGGGCCGCTCCCCCGTTCGGCACCACAGAAGAAAAGGGCCGCTCGACCATTCGAGAGGGAGCCGGTCAGCGCACCGGTCTCCGGTAGTGGCCCCCGGGCACCCCGGCAGTTCGCCGGCCACCCGGGCGCTTCGATCGAAGACCGGCCGTCTGGGCAGCTCCCGTGTCGCGGGCCCCCGACGCGAAGGAGCACGACAGCACCATGACCGAGACCAACCTCGGCACCGAATCCCGCACCGCCGTGATCGACAACGGGTCCTTCGGCACCCGTGAGATCACCTTCTCCACCGGCCGCCTGGCCCGTCAGGCCGCCGGTTCCGTGATCGCCCAGCTGGGCGAGACCGTCGTCCTCTCCGCCACCACCGCGAGCAAGCAGCCTCGGGAGTCGTTCGACTTCTTCCCGCTGACGGTGGACGTCGAGGAGCGCATGTACGCCGCGGGTCGCATCCCCGGCTCGTTCTTCCGCCGCGAGGGTCGTCCCAGCGAGGACGCGATCCTCACCTGCCGCCTGATCGACCGGCCGCTGCGCCCGTCGTTCGTCAAGGGCCTGCGCAACGAGGTCCAGGTCGTCGAGACCGTCCTCGCGCTCGACCCGCAGCACCCCTACGACGTCGTCGCGATCAACGCCGCGTCGATGTCGACCAAGCTCTCCGGCCTGCCGTTCTCCGGCCCGATCGGTGCGACCCGCATGGCGCACATCGACGGCCAGTGGGTCGCCTTCCCGACCCACGAGGAGCTGACCCGGGCCACCTTCGACATGGTGGTGGCCGGTCGCGCGCTGCCGGACGGCGACGTCGCGATCATGATGGTCGAGGCCGAGGCCACCGAGCACACCGTCGCCCTGGTCGCCGGCGGGGCCACCGCCCCGACCGAGGAGGTCGTGGCCAGCGGCCTGGAGGCCGCCAAGCCCGCCATCCGTGAGCTGTGCCGGGCGCAGAGCGAGCTGGCCGAGGTGGCCGCCAAGCCGGTCGCCGAGTTCCCGGTCTTCCTCGACTACCAGGACGACGTCTACGACGCGGTGGCCGACGTGGCCCGCGCCGACGTCGGCGAGGCGCTCAAGATCGCCGGTAAGGCGGACCGCGAGGAGGCGCTCGACCGGGTGAAGGCCCGGGTCACCGAGGAGCTCGGTGAGCGCTTCGAGGGTCGGGAGAAGGAGGTCAGCGCCGCGTTCCGCTCGCTGACCAAGGCCGAGGTCCGCAGCCGGGTGCTGCGCGAGCAGGTCCGCATCGACGGCCGCGGCCCGCGGGACATCCGCCCGCTGACCGCCGAGGTCGGCGTGCTGCCCCGGGTGCACGGCTCGGCGCTCTTCGAGCGCGGCGAGACCCAGATCCTGGGCGTCACCACCCTCAACATGCTGCGCATGGAGCAGTCGCTGGACACCCTCTCCCCGGAGAAGTCCAAGCGCTACATGCACAACTACAACTTCCCGCCGTACTCGACCGGTGAGACCGGCCGGGTCGGCTCGCCGAAGCGTCGGGAGATCGGCCACGGCGCGCTCGCCGAGCGGGCGCTGATCCCGGTGCTGCCCTCGCGTGAGGAGTTCCCCTACGCGATCCGGCAGGTCTCCGAGGCGCTCGGCTCGAACGGCTCGACCTCGATGGGCTCGGTCTGCGCCTCCACGCTGGGCCTGCTCTCCGCCGGTGTGCCGCTCAAGGCGCCGGTGGCCGGCATCGCCATGGGCCTCATCTCCGACGAGGTCGACGGCAAGACCCAGTACGTGACGCTGACCGACATCCTCGGTGCCGAGGACGCGTTCGGTGACATGGACTTCAAGGTCGCCGGCACGCGGGACTTCGTGACCGCGCTGCAGCTCGACACCAAGCTCGACGGCATCCCGTCGGACGTGCTGGCCGGTGCGCTGCAGCAGGCGCACGAGGCCCGGCACACGATCCTCGACGTGATGCAGGCGGCGATCGAGGGCCCCGCCGCGATGAGCGACTACGCGCCGCGGGTCACCACCGTCAAGATCCCGGTGGACAAGATCGGCATGGTGATCGGCCCGAAGGGTCAGACCATCAACGCCATCCAGGACGAGACCGGCGCCGAGATCTCCATCGAGGACGACGGCACGATCTACGTCGGCGCGACCAACGGCCCGTCGGCCCAGGCCGCGGTGGAGCGGATCAACGCGATCGCCAACCCGACCCTGCCGAAGGTGGGCGACCGGTTCCTCGGCACCGTGGTGAAGACGGCCGCGTTCGGCGCGTTCGTCTCGCTGCTGCCGGGCCGCGACGGTCTGCTGCACATCTCCAAGGTCGGCGACGGCAAGCGGGTCGAGAAGGTGGAGGACTTCCTCAACGTGGGTGACCGCGTCGAGGTGGAGATCGCCGACATCGACCAGCGGGGCAAGATCTACCTGGACAAGGTCCGCCCGGAGGGCGCCGAGGCGCCGGCCGCCGAGGAGGGCGCCGCCGAGCGTCCGGCCGGCCGGGACCGGGGCGACCGGGGCCCGCGCGACCGCGGTGACCGGGAGCGCGGCGGCAGCCGGGGCCCGGAGCGCGGTGACCGTGGCCAGGGCGGCGGCGAGGGTGGCGAGGGCGGCGATCGTCCGCGTCGTCGGACCCGGCACAGCTGATCCGTCCCACACCACAGCATCACCACCACCCCTCGTCGATCTGGGAGCAACACGTGAGTCGGGCCGTTCGTGCGCCGTTTCCGCCGGATCGACGGGGGGTGGTGTCGTTCCCGGGCGGGGCGACCCGCGCCGGTTCCGCCGCTTGGGCCGCCGAGGCCGGTGGCCGCGCCGGGCGTGCGGTGACCCGCACCATCGCCGACGATCCGCTGGGCGGCACGGTACGCCGTACCGTGCTCCCCAGCGGTCTGCGTGTGCTCACCGAGGCCATCCCGACGATGCGCAGCGTGTCGTTCGGGATCTGGGTGGCGGTGGGCTCCCGCGACGAGACCGGCACCCAGTCGGGCGCCGCGCACTTCCTGGAGCACCTGCTCTTCAAGGGCACCCGCAAGCGCAGCGCGTTGGAGATCTCCTCGGCGATCGAGGCGGTGGGCGGCGAGACGAACGCCTTCACCACCAAGGAGTACACCTGCTACTACGCCCGCGTGCTGGACGAGGACCTGCCGCTGGCGATCGACGTGATGTGCGACCTGGTCGCCGACTCCGTCCTGGAACCGGCGGACGTGGAGACCGAGCGGGGCGTGATCCTCGAGGAGATCGCCATGCACGACGACGAGCCCGGTGACGAGGTGCACGACCTCTTCTCCCGGGCCGTCTACGGCGACCACCCGCTGGGCCGGCTGATCTCCGGCACCGAGGAGACGGTCACGCCGATGAGCCGTCGGCAGATCCAGAGCTTCTACCGCCGCCGCTACACCGCGCCGCAGATCGTGGTGGCGGCCGCCGGCAACCTGGACCACGCGGCCGTGGTGAAGCTGGTCCGGCAGGCGCTGCGCGGCAGCCCGCTGGACACCGAGAAGGCCGAGCCGGCGTCGCCGCGGGCGGCCACGCCGGCCGTACGCACCCGGCCCGCCACCACCCTGGTCGAGTCGAAGGAGACCGAGCAGGCGCACCTGATCCTCGGCTGCCCCGGCATCGACCGCACCGACGAGCGTCGTTTCGCGCTCGGGGTACTCAACAACGTGCTGGGCGGGGGGATGTCCAGCCGGCTGTTCCAGGAGATCCGGGAGCAGCGCGGCCTGGCCTACTCGGTCTACTCCTACGCCAGCCAGTACGCCGACACCGGCATCTTCGCCGTCTACGCCGGCTGCGCTCCGGGCAAGGTGGACGAGGTGCTCGACCTGACCCGCGCCGAGTTGGCGCGGGTGGCCGCGGGTGGGCTGACCGCGGCCGAGGTGGCCCGGGGCAAGGGCATGTCCAAGGGGTCGTTCGTGCTGGGCCTGGAGGACACCGGCTCGCGGATGAGCCGGCTGGCCAAGGGTGAGCTGCTCTACGGTGACCTGATGCCGGTGGACGACCTGCTCGCCCGGGTGGACGCGGTGACCGTCGACGACGTCAACGCCCTCGCCGCCGAGCTGCTCGGCCGCGAGATGTCCCTGGCCGTGGTCGGCCCGTTCACCCGCACCGACTTCCCCACCCGCTGACCCGCACCCTCGCCCGCCGCCCGTCCGCCACCGGCGTCGATCATGCACCTGTGGTGCCTGTCTTCAGCACCTTCGTGACTGTCGTGCACCCGCACAACTGCATGATCGTCGGAGTGGGTGGAGCAGAGGCGGCGTGAGGGGCGGGCTTTCGGGCCTCGGGGGTTCGGGTCTCGGGGGTGGGATAGGTTGTGGGCCGTGACTGACGAGCAGGTGAAGAGCGCCGCCCAGCCGCTGCGGGTCGGTGTCCTGGGTGCCCGGGGCCGGATGGGCGCCGAGGTGTGCAAGGCCGTCGACGCGGCGTCCGATCTGGAGCTGGTCGCGACGGTCGACCAGGGCGACGACCTGACGGCCGTCTCCGACGCCGGTGCCCACGTGGTCGTCGACTTCACCACCCCGGACGTCGTCATGAGCAACCTCCAGTGGTGCGTCGAGCGGGGCATCCACGCGGTGGTCGGCACCACCGGCTTCACCGAGCAGCGCCTGGAGCAGGTGCGCGACTGGCTGGCCGCCAAGCCGGGCGTCGGCGTGGTGATCGCGCCGAACTTCGGCATCGGCGCGGTCCTGATGATGCAGTTCGCGGCGCGTGCGGCCCGGCACTTCGAGTCGGTCGAGATCATCGAGCAGCACCACCCGCGCAAGCTCGACGCCCCCAGCGGCACGGCGACCCACACCGCCCGGCAGATCGCCCGGGCCCGCGCCGAGGCCGGTCTCGGCCCGGTGCCCGACGCGACCAAGGACGAGGTGGCGGGCGCCCGGGGCGCCGACATCGACGGGGTACGCGTGCACGCCGTACGCGCCACCGGCCTGGTCGCGCACCAGGAGGTGCTGTTCGGCACCACCGGTGAGACGCTGACCATCCGGCACGACTCGTACGACCGGGTCTCGTTCATGCCCGGCGTGCTGCTCGCCGTGCGCGCGGTGCCCGGCCGGCCCGGTCTCACGCTGGGCCTGGACCCGCTGCTCGGCTAGAAATCGGCTCGCGTCGGTCATCGGGGCATCCCTAGGCTGCCCCGATGATCGACGCTGCGCATCACGACCGGGTCGGGCGCCGGGTCACCCTCCGCCCGGTCGACGACGACAACTGGCGGGCGGTGGCCGACGTCGCGCCCCGCGACGACCAGCGCGCCTGGGTGGCCGCGCTGGCGGCCCGCTACCTGCTGCTGACCAGTCGTGAGGACGTGTGGACGTCGCTCGCGGTCTACGCCGACGAGACGGTCGTCGGGCACGTCATGTGGGGCGTGGACGACGACGGGTCGCACTGGATCGGCGGCATGGTGATCGACGCCCCGGAGCAGGGGCGGGGGATCGGCGCGGCGACGGTGTCGACGTTGGCCGGTTGGCTGGCCGCGCGGGCGGGGAATCCGCCGGTGCGGCTGTCGTACCACCCGGAGAACACGGCGGCCGCCGCCCTCTACACGGCCCTGGGCTTCCGTCCCACCGGCGAGATCGAGGACGACGAGATCATCGCCGAGCTGACCTCCCCGCCGCCCCCACCCCCGACCCACCCCCGGTGATCAGGAAGTTGTTGCCGCGACACGCCGAGGCGGCCGGCGACAACTTCATGATCAACCGGAGGGGTGGGGTGGTCAGGGTCAGGCGGGGGTTGCGGACGGGGCCGGGCGTTGGGTGGGGAGGGTCGCGGTGGCCACTGTCAGGTTGGCGGGGAGGTTGGTGATCGTCGGGTGGCCGCTGCGGTCGACCGCCACACCGACCGGGGCGCCGGCGAGCGTCAGTCGGTCGACCGCCACCGCGCCCAGCTCGGGGCCGGCCAGCGGTGCCAGCCGGACCGTGCCACCGGGCACGTCGGGGTAGAGGCCGGTGGCCGCCTGCAGCAGCAGCACCGCCCCGGCCGCCGCCCAGGCCTGCGGACGGCACGCCGCCGGGTAGGGCACCGGTCGGCCGAGGGACCGGTCGTCCCCGCCGTAGAGCTCGGGCAGGCGGTAGTCGAACGCCTCGGCCGCGCCGAGCAGGCCGTCGGCCAGGCCGAGCGCGGCGTCGCGGAACCCGGCCCGGGCCAGGCCCGCGAGCACGATCGCGGTGTCGTGCGCCCAGATCGAACCGCAGTGGTACGACAGCGGGCTGAACCCGGCGTCGTCGGTGGACATGGTGCGCAGCCCGAACCCGCCGGCCAGCGCCTCGGTGCCGAGCAGCCGCGCCACCTGTGCCTCCTCCTCGCCGGAGAGCAGCCCGGTGCCGAGCAGGTGGCCGATGTTGCTGGTCAGTGAGTCGACCGGGCGCTTGTCCCGGTCCAGGGCCAGTGCCGGCTGAGGGCCGTGCGGCCCGTCCACCCAGAACGCGGAGCGGAACCGGCGGGCGAGCCGGTCGGCGTACTCGCGCCAGCGGTCGGCGCCGGGACCGCCGAACGCGTCGAGCAGGGCGGCGGCGTTCACCGCGGCCTCGTGGGCGTAACCCTGCACCTCGGCCAGGACGATCGGCGGCGCGGCCAGGCTGCCGTCGCGGAATCGGACGGCGTCTCCGGAGTCCTTCCAGCCCTGGTTGGCCAGGCCGTGTCCGGTGGTGTCGACGTACTCGACCAGGCCGTCACCGTCGGCGTCGGCGTGGTCGGCGAGCCAGCCGAGCGCCGCGTCCAGGTGGGGCAGGAGCGGCGCGACCTGGTCGGCGGGGAGGCCCCACCGCCACGCGTCGTGCAGCAGGTTGACCCAGAGCATGGTGGCGTCGACCGTGCCGTAGTAGGCCGGGGGTAGCCGCAGCCCATTGTCCGGCAGCGCGAACTCGTCGCGCCGCAGCTCGTGGAGGATCTTGCCGGGTGCCTCGCCGGTGGTCGGGTCGACCCGGGTGCCCTGGCGGCGGGCCAGCACGCGCAGGGTGCCGGCGGCCAGGTCGGTGCCGAGCGGCAGCAGCATCCGGGCGGCCCACAGGCTGTCCCGCCCGAAGAGGGTGAGGAACCACGGCACCCCGGCGGCGAGGAAGACGTCCTGCGGCGCGGCGGGCTCGGCCAGCCGCAGCCCGCGCAGGTCGTCGAGGCTGCGGTCCAGCAGCCGTACCAGCCGCCGGTCGTCGGCCCGCAGCTCGGGACGGGACCACGTCGGCTCGCCGGGCGGGCAGATCACCACGGCGCGTGGGTCCTCGACGGCGAGCCGCCAGCGCAGGACGGTCGACCCGCGAGGCGGCAGCTCGATCGGCCAGGTCAGCCGGGGGGCGGCGGCCCGGTCGCCGTCGGCCTCGACCTCGGCGTCGGCACCGGACACGGTCACGGTGATGCCGTCGGCGGCCCACGTGAGCTGGCCGGGCTGGCCGGCCTTGGCGGCCAGCGGCTCGGCGGTACCGCCGGACTTGACCACCTCGATCGGGGCCAGGTCGCAGGCCAGCTCGACGCTCACGGTCGCCCGCACCGGCACCGAGGCGGTGGAGACGATCCGGACCTCCTCGGTGAGCCCGCCGGGGACGAGGCGGCGTCGGCGGTCGACGCGGACGGTCGGGTCGGGCGTGGGGTCGCCGAGCCAGCGGGTGAGGCCGACGAAGCGAACGCCGTGCGCGCCGTCAGTGGCGTGGCTGACTCCTTCCGGCTCCCGGTCGTCGACGCGCAGCACGGCGCGGGAGAGCACCCGGGCGTCGGCGTGGAAGACGCCCTGCACGCCGGCCGGTCGGATCTGCCCGGTCGCGTCCCCCAGTGCGCTGGTGGGGGCAAGGACTGCCCCCACGAGCTCGTGCAGCAGGGGTTGCAGCAGGCGTTCGGTCACGGTGCGGCTCCAGATTCTGTCGGGGCGGGACGGATGTCTTGACAACTCGTCCCGGGCGGTGCAAAGTGCGAAACATTCCAGAAACTTGAACGATCTAATCCTGCCCTATCCAAATTGGATCGTTCAAGATGGCGAGAGGGATTTTGTGGCCGAAAAGGTGACCATCGCGACCGTGGCCCGGCAGGCCCGCGTCAGCCGCCAGACCGTCTCCAACGTCCTCAACGCCCCGCACATCGTGCGGGAGGAGACCCGCCAGCGGGTCCAGGAGGCGATCGACAGTCTCGGCTACCGGGTGAGCCAGGCCGCGCGTCAGATGCGTACCGGCCGCTCCCGCCTGATCGCCGTCCGTATCGAACCGACGCGCGACGGCATCAACGGGTCGGTGCTCGACCGCTTCCTGCACGGTCTCACCGAGACCGCCGAGGCGGCCGGCTACCGCACCATGCTCTACACCGCCGGCGACGACGAGAGCGAGATCGCCGCGTACGACGACCTGCTCAGCGCGTACGACCTGGACGGTTTCGTGCTCACCGGCACCGACCACGGCGACCCGCGTACGGCCTGGCTGGCCGAACGGGGCGTGGCGTTCGTGACGTTCGGCCGGCCGTGGGACGACCTGACCGCCCACCCCTGGGTCGACGTCGACGGCGCGGCCGGCACGGCGCTGGCCACCGCCCACCTGCTGGCCGGCGGCCACCGGCGGATCGGCTTCCTCGGCTGGCCACAAGGCTCCGGTGTCGGTGACGACCGGCGCTCCGGCTGGCGGGAGACGCTCCGCGCCGCCGGTGCCGACCCGAGCGGGCTGGACCGTGCGACCGAGGACGGCATCGCCGAGGGGGAGCGCCTCATGCGCGACCTGCTCGTCGTCGCCGACCCACCGACCGCCGTGGTCTGCGCCAGTGACTCGCTCGCCTTCGGCGCGCTCCAGGCCGTCCGGGCGGCCGAGGCCGCCGTCGCGCTGATCGGTTTCGACGACACCCCGGTCGCCGCCGCGGTGGGGCTCACCAGCGTCAGCCAGCCCCTCGCCGAGGCCGCCGCCCGCTGCGTGGACCTGCTCACCGCCGTCCTCGACGGCGACCACCAGACTCCCGACCCCGTGCTGCTCCAGCCCTCGCTGGCGCTGCGGCACACCGCGTGAACCCTTACCCACCCCCACAGGAGAATCCGATGGCACCTCGACACCTCACCCGGGCGGCGGTGGCCGGCCTCGCCGCCGTCGCCCTGCTCGGCTCCGCCGCCTGCGGCAGCGGCTTCGACGACAACTCGGGTGACGCCGCCCAGTCCAGCGGGCCGGCCAACCTGCAGATCCTGATCGGCTCCTCCGGCGAGGCCGAGACCAAGGCGGTGCAGGACGCGGCGGCGAAGTGGGCCGGCTCCTCGGGCAACACCGCCACCGTCACCCCGGCGCAGGACCTCACCCAGCAGCTCGGCCAGGCGCTGGCCGGCGGCACCCCGCCGGACGTCTTCTACGTCGACGCCACCCGGTTCGCCGACTACGCGGCCGTGGGCGCGCTCGAGCCGTACGGCGACAAGATCAGCAACACCGGTGACTTCTACGAGAGCCTGCGCACCACGTTCACCTACGACGGCAAGCTCTACTGCGCGCCGAAGGACTTCTCCACCCTGGCCCTCGAGATCAACACGGACCTGTGGGCGAAGGCCGGCCTGACCGACGCCGACGTGCCGACCAACTGGGACCAGCTCACCGCCACCGCGCGCAAGATCAAGGCGAAGGGTCAGGTCGCGCTGGCCCTCGGCGACACCCGCGACCGGATCGGCGCCTTCCTGGTGCAGAACGGCGGCTGGCTGGTGAGCAAGGACGGCAAGCAGGCCACCGCCGACACGCCGGAGAACGTCGCCGCCCTCCAGTACGTCAAGACCCTCCTCACCGAGGGCCTGGCCAAGTACCCGAAGCAGCTCGACGCCGGCTGGTCCGGCGAGGCCTTCGGCAAGGGCAAGGCCGTCATGACGATCGAGGGCAACTGGATCAAGGGCGCGCTGCAGAACGACTTCCCGAACGTGAAGTACAAGGTCGTCCCGCTGCCGGCCGGCCCGAAGGGGCAGGGCACCCTGTCCTTCACCCAGTGCTGGGGCATCGCGGCGAAGTCGAAGTACAAGGACCAGGCGATCAAGTTCGTCGAGGCGATGACCAGCGGCGAGCAGCAGATGGCCTTCGCCACCGCGTTCGGTGTCATGCCGTCCCGCCAGTCGGTGCGCGACCAGTACAGCAGCGCCTTCCCGGCGGACAAGCCCTTCATCGACGGTGCCGCGTACGCGCAGGGCCCGGTGAACGCGCCGAAGATGGACAGCGTGCTGCGTGACCTGGAGGCCAGCCTGCAGAGCCTGGCCACCGGCGACCCGAAGACGATCCTGGCGAACTTCGACAAGAACGCCAAGGCGGCGCTCGGCGGCAGCTGACGGCACGGCGGGGCCCTCCGCACCGGAGGGCCCCGCCCCGTCATCCCGAGAGAGGGAAGGAAGTGAGATGGCGACCGAGGTCGTGACGGCGCCGGCCACCGCGCGCGGCGACGCGCCCCGGCGGCGCGGACGCGGCACCCGCGGCGACGAGAACCTGGCCGGCTGGCTCTTCGTGGCGCCGGTGATCGTCATCCTCGGGCTGTTCCTGCTGCTGCCGATCCTGATGGCGCTCTGGGTGAGCCTGACCGACTGGAACGGCCAGGGGAGCCCGTTCACCGGCAAGGTGCCGTTCGTTGGCGCCGACAACTACACGCGGCTGTTCACCGAGGACGGGCTGGACCGGCGCGACTTCATGACCAGCATCCGCAACAACATGTACTACGTGGCGATCGTGGTGCCGGCGCAGACCGTGCTCGCCCTCGGCCTCGCGCTCGTGGTCAACAACCGGATGCTCAAGGGGAAGAGCTTCTTCCGCAGCGCCTTCTACTTCCCCTCGGTCACCAGCTCGGTCGCGATCAGCGTGGTCTTCCTGTTCCTGTTCGCCAACTCCGGCGCGGTCAACAACCTGCTCCGCTTCGTCGGCATCGACGGTCCGGAGTGGTTCGCCGACTCGCGTGGCGTCCTGCACCTGCTGCTCGGCGTGTTCGGGGTGGACGACCCGCCCGGCGCGCTGACCTCGGGCGGCCCGTTCGGGCTCACCTGGTGGGAGTGGCTCTCCGGGCCGAGCGTCGCGATGGTCTCGATCATCACGCTGGTGGTCTGGACGACCTCCGGCACCTTCATGCTGATGTTCCTGGCCGCGTTGCAGAACGTGCCGGTGACGCTCGACGAGGCGAGCACCCTCGACGGGGCGAGCCGGTGGCAGCGCTTCCGCCACGTCACCCTCCCGATGATCAAGCCGACCACGTTCCTGGTGCTCACCCTCGGTCTGATCGGCTCCTGGCAGGTCTTCGACCAGGTGTACGTGATGAGCCAGGGCGATCCGGCCAAGACCACCCTCACCCCGGCCTACCTGTCGTACCGGACCGCGTTCCGCGACTTCGACTACGGCTCCGGCGCGGCCATCTCGTTCGTGCTGTTCCTGATCATCATCGTGCTCACCCTGATCCAGCGCCGGGTGATGGCCGACCGGGATCCGGTCGCCCGGCGGCGCGGCTGGTGGCGTCGACGTGTACCGGAGGGGTCGTGACATGGCCGTGCTGACCGACCGCCCGGCGGCCACGGCGGCGCCCGCGCGGCGCCGGAACCGCGGCGCCCGCACCCTGGTGTCCCGTTTCCTGGGGTACGCCACGCTGGTCTTCTTCGCCCTGGTCTTCCTCTACCCGTTCGTCATCCAGCTCGGCAACTCGCTCAAGACCGAGCCGGACGCGGCGGCGAACCCGCTCTCGCCTTTCCCGGACCCGCTGAGCCTGGCCGGCTTCGAGCGCATCTTCGCCGGGACGAACTTCCCGCTCTGGCTCGGCAACTCGCTGCTGGTCACCGTGCTGGTAACGGCCGGCCGGGTCTTCTTCGACTCGCTCGCCGGGTACGCGCTGGCCCGGCTGCGGTTCCGGGGGCGTTCCGGGCTGTTCGCCGCGGTGATCGCGGTGATGGCGGTCCCCGGCGTGGTGCTGCTCATCCCGAAGTTCCTGGTGCTCAACCAGCTCGGGATCTACAACAGCTACGCCGGGCTGATCGTGCCGCTGCTCGCCGACGCGGCCGGCGTGTTCATCATGAAGCAGTTCTTCGAGTCGATCCCGGTCAGCGTCGAGGAGGCGGCCCGGATCGACGGCGCCAGCATCTTCCGCACCTTCTGGTCGGTGGTGCTGCCGATGGCGAAGCCGGCCCTGATCACCCTGACCATCCTGTCGTTCCAGGGCTCCTGGAACGAGTTCCCGCACAGCCTCGTCGCGGTGCAGGACCCGGACCTGTTCACCCTGCCGCGCGGGCTCGCCGACCTGGTCAGCGGGTCGCTCGGCAAGGGCAGCGAATACCCGCTGAAGCTCGGCGCGGCGCTGCTCGCCACGATCCCCGTGGCGATCATCTTCGTGATCTTCCAGCGTTACTTCGTCCGCGACGCCAACGACGGCTCGGACAAGGGCTGACCGGCCCCCGCTCGATCGGGGGTGTGGTCGGTGGCGGTCCCGGCGGAGCCCGGGACCGCCGGTCAGTTCTCCGCGACCGGTTCGGTCGGGACCGCCACGTGCAGCCGCAGCTGCGGGACGAGCATGTCGTCCACGTCCAGGGCGCGCGCCGCGCCGTCCGGCTCCCAGCCGGTGCTGGTCAGGAACGCCCGGGTCGCCTCGTCGCCGTCGAACGCCCACGCCACCGCCCGACCGAAGCCGTCCTCCCGCCACAGGTCCACGCTCGCGGCGAGCAGCCGGCTGCCGTGACCCCGTCGGCCCCAGCGCGGCTCCACCAGCAGATCGGTGACGGCCACGACGTCCGTGCCCAGCGCGTCGGCGGGCTCGCCGGGCGCGAGGGCCTCCGCATCGGCCGGGCCGGAGGCGGCGAATCCCACAAGATACGATTGCTCGGCCTGTTCGACGGCGACCAGCACGCGGTGGGTGCCGGAGGGCGGCTCCTGCACCGCCGCGGCCCACCGTCGCGCGAACCACGCCTCGTCCAGGTTGTCGAGGACGTGCCGGGGCAGGATCCGGCGGTACGCGACCCGCCAGGTCGCGAGCTGGATGCGTGCGATCTCGCCGGCGTCCTCGGGACGCGCCGGGCGGACGTACCCGAGAGCCATGGGACGTGAGCCTACGCAGGGCGGAGGAGGCGGCGGTGGCGCAGGGTGCCGGTAGGGCGATCTGGCAGGCCGTCAGCGTGCTGCTGCTCGCCGTCGCGGTCGCCGCGTTCCTCTCCGTCGCCGCCGTGCGGCACGGCTTCTTCGATCTCCAGGTCTACTACGGCGCCCTGAACTTCTGGGTGCACGGCGGCGGGGAGATCTACGACTACCTGCGCCCGCTCACCCAGTACGGCTTCACCTACCCGCCGTTCGCCGCGCTGGTCATGCTGCCGATGGCGTACGTGCCGTGGGCGGCCGCGATCGCGATCAGCGTCACGGCCACCGTCGTGGTGACCGCGCTGGTCTTCTGGTGGCTGATCGACCCGATCGCGCGGCGGGCCGGCTGGACCCGCTGGTACGCCCTCGCCGTCGCGCTCTGCCTGGCCGCCGCCTTCGAGCCGATGCGCGAGACGGTCAACTTCGGCCAGGTCAACATGCTGCTGCTCTTCCTGGTCGCGGTCGACCTGCTCCGGCTGCTGCCGGCGGGCAACCGCTGGGCCGGGATCGGCATCGGGCTGGCCACGGCCATCAAGCTGACCCCGGGCATCTTCATCGTCTACCTGCTGGTCACCCGGCGCTGGCGGGCGGCGTTCACCGCGATGGCCACGGCGGCGGGCGCCTCACTGCTCGCCGGGGCCCTCTTCCCGAACGCGTCCCGCGAGTTCTGGACCGAGGCGCTGTGGAACACCGGCCGGGTGGGGGAGTTGGCCTTCGTCTCCAACCAGTCGCTGCGCGGCGTCGTCGCCCGGCTCGATCCGCAGCACCCCAGCACCGTCGCCTGGCTGGTCCTGGTGCTCGGCACGCTGGCCCTGTGGGCCTGGCGCTCCCGCGCCGCCGTCGCGGCGGGCGACGAGGCGACCGGCCTCGCGCTCACCGGCGCGGTGATGTGCCTGGTGAGCCCGGTCACCTGGGTGCACCACCTGGTCTGGCTGCTCCCGGCGCTGATCCTGCTGGTCGACAACGCCATGGCGGCGCCCGGCGGCAGCCGCCGGCGCCGTCTCCTGCTGGTCGCCGCCCTCGTCGGGTACGCGCTGCTGAGCAGCCGCATCGTCTGGTTCTGGGAGAAGGACTTCACCGGCGTCGACGGCTTCCTGGGCAGCAACACCTACGTCTGGATCAGCCTCGCGCTGCTCGCGTTCCTGCCGGTGCGCCGGGCGGTGGCGCCGGGTGGGTCACCCGTCGAGGCGGCCGGTGTAGCGCAGCTCGACCAGGTCGACGGGGGGACGCCCGTCGGAGAGCGGCACCGGATAGGTCGACCGTTCACCGTCGGGTGACAGTCCGGCTCGCGCGCAGAACCGGCGGGCCCGCTGGTTCTCCGCCAGCACCCACGCCCGGTACGCCGACCAGCCGCGCGCGGCCAGCCCGTCCCGCGCGGCGGCCAGCAGCGTACGGGCGGTGCCGTCGCCCCAGTGGTCGGGCTCGACGAAGAGGGCGAGCACCTCGCCCCACGTCGGGTCGAGGTCCGCGCGGTCCTGCTCGATGCGGTACGGCCCGAACGACGTGAACCCGACGATCCGTCCGTCGGTCGTCTCGGCGAGCAGGGTGGTGAACGGGTGCTCGGGGTCGGCCGTGCCGACGTCGCGCCGGCGCTGGGCCCAGGCCGCCACGTTGAGCCGCCGCAGCACCTCGTCGGGCATGAAGCCGGCGTAACCGGTCTGCCAGCCGTGCACGTGCACCCGGGCGACCGCTTCGGCGTCGTCCGGCTCCTCGGGGCGGATGGTGAGCATTGCACCGTTCTATGCCCCATCGGCCGGCAAATCCAGCATCCCGCGGTGGCGTCGTACCCATGACGTAGGGTCGCCGACGATGACCGCACCGGAATCGCTCTCCCTCGCCCAGGCCCGCCGGGTGGCCCTGGCCGCCCAGGGCTTCGCCGACCCGGCGCCCGGAGGCGTGCCGACCCGCCGGCACCTGCGGCGGGTCCTCGACCGGGTCGGCCTCATCCAGATGGACTCGGTCAACGTCCTCCAGCGCGCCCACTACCTGCCGCTCTACAGCCGGCTCGGGCCCTATCCGACGGCGCTGCTCGACACGGCCGCCTACCGCCGGCCGCGGGAGCTGTTCGAATACTGGGGGCACGAGGCCTCCCTGGTCCCGGTCGGCCTGCACGCGGCGCTGCGGTGGCGCATGGCCCGGGCGCACGACGAGTCGTGGGGCGGCATGCGGCGGATCGCCCAGGAGCAGCCCGAGCTGGTGGCCTGGGTGCGCGACGAGGTGGCCGCGCGGGGCCCGCTGACCGCGGCGGAGATCGAGCACGACGCGCCCCGGGAGACCGGCAACTGGGGGTGGAACTGGTCGGCGGTGAAGCGGGCCCTGGAATACCTGTTCTGGGCCGGTGAGGTGAGCGCCGCCGAGCGCACCCCCTCCTTCGCCCGCCGCTACGACCTGCCCGAGCGGGTGCTTCCCGCCGCCGCGCTCGACGCGCCGACGCCGACCGACGCCGAGGCCTACCGCACGCTGGTGGCGATCGCCGCCCGGTCGCTCGGGGTGGCCGCCGAGCCGGAGCTGCGCGACTACTTCCGCCTCCCGGTGGCCGGTGCCCGGCAGGCGATCGCCGAGCTGGCCGAGGCCGGCGAGCTGCTGCCGGTCACCGTGGCGGGCTGGCGGCAGCCGGCCTGGCTGCACGCCGAGGCCCGGCTGCCGCGGTGGGTGCGGGGCAACACCCTGGTCAGCCCGTTCGATCCGCTGGTCTGGGAACGCAACCGCACCGAGCGGCTCTTCGACTTCAGCTACCGCATCGAGATCTACGTCCCGGCGCCCCAGCGGGTCCACGGCTACTACGTGCTGCCCTTCCTGCAGGGCGAGCGGTTCACCGCGCGGGTCGACCTGAAGGCCGACCGGAAGGCCGGGACGCTGCTGGTGCCGGCCGCGTGGGTCGAGCCCGGCGCCGAGCCCGGCGAGACCGCGATCGCGCTCGCCGCCGAGCTCTACCGGCTCGCCGGCTGGCTCGGCCTCGACTCGGTCGCGCCGCCCGTCGCCGGCGATCTGGCCGGCCCGCTCGCCGCCGCGCTGGTGGGCGTCGCCGGTGTACGGTGAGCGCGTGACGAGCGTTGACGGACCGGCCACGCCGCCACCCGGCGCGCCGGACGCCCCACCCGCCGCGGCGCTGGTCGGCGCGGTCCCGTCGCCGGATTGGTCCGCCGACGGCACGCCGCCCCCCGGCTGGCCGGCCGGTGCGCCGCCGATCTACCCGACTCCCGAGCCCGACCGGCTCACGCGGTTCGTCGTCCGGCTCTACGACCGTTCGCCCCGCTGGGCGGTTCCGCTCGCGGCGCTCGGCTGCGTCGCGGCCGGCATCGGCTACGCGCTGATCAGCGACCCGACCCGCTCGGACCCGGACGCCGCGCCCACCTGCCTGCTGAAGCTCACCACCGGGCTGGACTGCCCGGGCTGCGGCGGCACCCGCGCGCTCTGGTACGTGCTGCACGGTGACCTCCCGGCCGCCGCCCGCCACCACTTCCTCTTCGTCTTCGCGCTGCCCTTCCTGGCCTACCTCTTCGTCGCCTGGGCGGGCCGGCAGGCGTTCGGCTGGCGTCTGCCGGAGCTGCAGATCAGCAGCAAGGTCATCAGCGGCTTCCTGGCCGTGTGGCTGGCCTTCTCGGTGCTGCGCAACCTTCCCTGGGCGCCCTTCACCTCGCTGTACGTCTGACCCCGCCGACGCCGCTTCCCGCTCGCCCGGCCCTGTCTGCCGTCGGCGCCGTCGTTCGGTCGGATGGGGGGCGTCGGCGTCGTTCGACGTCCAGCTTGCGTGCTGTCGAGCTGCTTGCGTGCTGTCGAGCTGCCCCGGATCTGGGGCAGCTCGACAGGGCCCGCACCAACCCCGCGGTGGCGCCGGCACCCCCGCCGGACCGGACGTCCGGCGCCGATCGGGTGGACCCCTGGAGATCAAGGACACGTGGGATCGGGGCTAGTTGGGCCCCGGGCCGGAGGGCACTACAGTCCCAGGCATGCCGGAGATGGTGCAGCCCCAGGTGAAGTTGATCGCGTGGACCCACTTCGAGGCGCCGGACGACGTGCCCTGGTCGACCGACGCCGAGGGGGGTCAGGCGCTCGCGGAGTTCGCCGGCCGCGCCTGCTACCAGTCCTGGCGCAAGCCCAACCCGGCGACCGCGACCAACGCCGGTTACCTCGCGCACATTCTCGAGGTCGGCCACCTCTCCGTGCTGGAGCACGGCTCGGTGACCTTCTACTTCACCGGGGTCTCCCGCTCCTTCACCCACGAGCTGATCCGGCACCGGCACTTCTCCTACTCCCAGCTGTCCCAGCGGTACGTCCCGGAGCGGGACGCCGCCATGGTCGAGCCCGCGGTGATCGCCGAGGACCCGGAGCTGCACAAGAAGTTCGTGGCGGCCGCCGAGGCGAGCGTCCGGGCCTACACGGAGCTGCTGGAGGGGCTGGAGGAGCGCTTCGCCGACGTGGAGAACGCCACCCTTCGGCGCAAGCAGGCCCGGCAGGCGGCCCGGGCGGTCCTGCCCAACGCCACCGAGACGCGAATCGTGGTCAGCGGCAACTACCGCGCGTGGCGGCACTTCATCGCGATGCGGGCCACCGAGCACGCCGACGTGGAGATCCGGGAGCTGGCCGTCGAGTGCCTGCGCCAGCTGCAGAAGGTGGCCCCGAACGTCTTCGCCGACTTCGTGATCTCCGCCCTGCCGGACGGCACCGAGGTGGCGACGAGCCCCCTCGCCGAGGTCTCCTGAGCCCTTCCCCGGCGGGCTCTCCGTGGTCGTCCGCTAGGTTGGATGCATGACGCACGACCACCCTGACACCCCCGCCCGGGCGGTGTCCCGTCCCTTCGGGCGAGTGCTCACCGCCATGGTGACGCCGTTCACCGCCGACGGTTCGCTCGACCTCGACGGCGCCGCCCGGCTGGCCAACCACCTGGTCGACGAGCAGGGCAACGACGCGCTGGTGGTCAACGGCACCACCGGCGAGTCGCCGACCACCAGCGACGCGGAGAAGGAGCGCCTCATCCGGGCCGTGGTGGAGGCGGTCGGTGACCGGGCGAAGGTCGTCGCCGGGGTCGGCACCAACGACACCCGGCACACCATCGAGCTCGCCACCGCCGCCGAGAAGGCGGGCGCCCACGGGCTGCTGGTGGTCACGCCTTACTACAACAAGCCGCCGCAGAGCGGGCTGCTGCGCCACTTCACCGCGGTCGCCGACGCCACCGGCCTCCCGGTGATGCTCTACGACATCCCGCACCGCGCCGGCGTGCCGATCGCCACCGAGACGTTGGTGCGCCTCGCCGAGCACGCCCGGATCGTCGCGGTGAAGGACGCCAAGGGCGACCTGACCGCCACCAGTTGGGTGACCAGCCGGACGAACCTGGCCTTCTACAGCGGTGAGGACTCGCTGACGCTGCCGGCGCTGGCCGTCGGCACGGTCGGTGTGGTGGGCACGTCCACCCACTTCACGGGTGCGCTGACCAAGCAGATGATCGAGGCGTACGACGCGGGGGACAACGCGACCGCGCTCGCCCTGCACCGACGGCTGCTGCCCCTCTACACCGGCATCTTCCGTACCCAGGGCGTCATCCTGGTGAAGGCGGGCCTGACGGCCGCGGGCCTGCCCGCCGGCCCGGTCCGCCCTCCGCTGGTCGACGCCACCGACGACGAGATCGCCCAGCTGCGCGCCGACTGCGCGGCGGCGGATCTGGAGCTCCCTGCATGATCGAACGACACGACGGACGCCGGGAGACGGCGTCCCAGAATGAGGTGGACGCGTGACCGAGGCGCACATCGAGGCGGAACTCCCCCCGCCGTTGCCGGAGGGCGGACTGCGGATCATCCCGCTCGGCGGGCTCGGCGCCATCGGTCGGAACATGACCGTCTTCGAGTACGACGGCAAGCTGCTGGTGGTCGACTGCGGCGTGCTCTTCCCCGACGTCGAGCAACCCGGCGTGGACCTGATCCTGCCCGACTTCGGGCCGATCCTGGACCGCCTCGACGACGTGCAGGCCATCGTGCTCACCCACGGTCACGAGGACCACATCGGCGCGGTGCCGTACCTGCTCGCCCACAAGCCGGACATTCCCCTGGTCGGCTCGCAGTTCACCCTGGCCCTGGTGGAGGCCAAGCTCGCCGAGCGGCGGATCCAGCCCTACACGCTGACCGTCCGGGAGGGCGGCCGGGAGCGGCTCGGCCCGTTCGAGTGCGAGTTCTTCGCGGTCAACCACTCGATCCCGGACGCGCTCGCGGTGGCGGTGCGTACCCCGGCCGGCCTGGTGCTGCACACCGGCGACTTCAAGATGGACCAGCTTCCGTTGGACGGTCGGATCACCGACCTCGCGGGGTTCGCCCGGCTCGGCGCCGAGGGCGTCGACCTGCTGCTGTCCGACTCGACCAACGCGGAGATCCCCGGCTTCGTCACTCCCGAACGCGAGATCGGCCCGGTCCTCGACTCGATCTTCGCCAAGGCGCGCGGGCGGATCATCGTCGCCTCGTTCGCCTCGCACGTGCACCGGGTGCAGCAGGTCTTCGACTCGGCGGCCGAGCACGGCCGCAAGGTCGCCCTGATCGGCCGGTCCATGGTGCGCAACATGGGCATCGCCCGCGACCTGGGTCTGCTCAACATCCCGCCCGGCCTCGTCGTCGGTCTGGAAGAGGCGACCACGATGCCGCCCGAGCAGATCGTGCTGATGTCCACCGGTTCCCAGGGCGAGCCGATGAGCGCGCTCGGCCGGATGGCCAGCGGCGACCACCGGCACATCACCATCGCCCCCGGCGACACCGTGGTGCTCGCCTCGTCGCTGGTGCCCGGCAACGAGACCTCCGTCTACCGGGTGATCAACCGGTTGGCCCGGGCCGGCGCCGTGGTGGTGCACAAGGACGTGGCCAAGGTCCACGTCTCCGGGCACGCCCCGGCCGGCGAGCTGCTCTACCTGCTCAACGTGGTGCGGCCCAGCAACCTCATGCCGGTGCACGGCGAGTGGCGCCACCTGCGCGCGCACGCCCGGCTCGGCGTCGAGTCGGGCGTCGCGCCCGACCGGGTCGTGCTCTGTGAGGACGGCGACGTCGTCGACCTGGTCGAGGGCCGCGCCAGCCTGGTCGGGCACGTCCGTAGCCGGTACGTCTACGTCGACGGCCTCGCCGTCGGTGACGTGAGCGAGTCGCTGCTGACCGAGCGCCGGATCCTCGGCGACGGCGGCTTCATCGCCGCGACGGTCGTGGTCGACTCGGTCACCGGCAAGGTGGTCGGCGGGCCGACCGTCTCCGCGAAGGGCTTCTCGGAGGACCCGGAGGCGTTCAACCCGGTGATCCCGCTGGTCACCGAGGCGCTCAACCGGGCCGCCGCGGACGGGATCACCGACCCGCACCAGCTCCAGCAGATCGTGCGCCGGACGGTGGGTCGCTGGGTCAACGACGCGTACCGCCGGCGGCCGATGATCGTCCCGACCGTGGTCGAGGTCTGACCACCGGCTGAACCGCGCCGGGCCGGCGCCGACGTCCCCGTGTACGTCGGCGCCGGCCCGGCTCCGTTCCGGTCGGCCTGCCGGCCGGCCGGGTCAGCCGCGGGCGAGGCGACGCCGGAGCAGCAGCAGCCCAGCCCCGATGGCCAGCAGCGCCACGCCGACCAGGGCGTACGTGAGGCCGGCCGGCCCGGTGCGGGGCAGCTCACCGGTGCTCTGCCCGACGGGCGTCGGCGTACCGGTCGCACCGGTCGGCGGGGTGGCGGTGGACGTCGCCGCGGCGCCGGAGAGCCGCAGGGTGACCGAGATGTCCCGGTTGGTGTAGCGGTTGCCCGGGCCGAGGAACAGCCGGACGTTCGTGCTGCCCCCGGACACCGCCAGCCGCACCCGTACCGTCTCGGTCGCGCCGGCGGCCAGCGGACCGGTCCGCAGCAGTTCGCAGCCCACGCCGTCCATTCGGCCGCTGTCCGAGCAGCCCGGCTCGACCACCCGGACACCCGCCGGCGTCGTCACGTTCAGCGAGTACCCGCCCAGCGCGAAGGTGCTGGCGTTGGTCACCCGCGCCGTGACGGTGGTCGTACCGTCGACGACCGGACCCGCGCTGGCCCGCAGCCGCAGCGCGATCTTGTCCGGCCAGCTGATCCGGAACTCGGTGGGCCGCTCGGTGGTGCCGGCCGCGTCCCGGCCGGCGACCGAGCCGGCGCTGTCCACGCCGAACACCGCCTCGGGAACGGACGAGGTGACCCGCAGCCGGTACTCGCGGGTCCCACCGGCCGCGATCTCCGCCCCGCCGCAGATCCAGCCCTTCCCCGGCCCGCCCGCGGCGCGGCAGTCGCCCGGACCGGTCAGCTCCACCATCGACGGCAGGCGCAGGACGAAGAAGCCCTTCGCCGCCGCAGGACCCAGGTTGCGCATGGTGATGACCAGCGGCCCGGACGGCCGCCACGGGTCACCGCCGAGGAAGACGAGGTCGGCCCGGGCGAGGATGGACGGCTCGTCGGCCCCGGTGGTGGCCTTCGGCGAGTCGGTGACGCCCAGCTGGGTGGTGGCGGACGGCGAGACGGCCGGCGAGGCGGACGCGGACGGGGCGTGGGCCCCCGCGGACGCGGTGAAGGTGGGCAGGACGAGCAGCGTGCCGGCGGTGACGGCGACGCTGAACGCGCGGAGTGGACGCGACATCGTGGGCTCCCGAAGGTCGGTGGCGGTGATGTGGCTGTCACCCGCCGGCCGGCACCCCGGTTGCGGTGCTGTCCGATGACCGTCAGAGGCGGTCGTGACTGCAACCGTCCCGACCCCTCGCGGGTCAGGGCAGGGCGGCCACCGCGTCGGCGTACGCGACACCGGTCGTCACGGCCGCGTCGAGCAGCACCGTCAACTGCGCCGGCGCCACGCCGTGCGCCAGGTCGGTGCTGAGGTCGCCGCCGAGGAGCAACTCGTCGCCCAGCTCGTGCACGTACGCCTTCGGTAGCAGCCGATCGTGGTTCCAGGCATTGCAGAACGCGTACGCCTCGGCACGTCGGCCGGCGGGTAGCCGGCGGCCGGCCAGCGCCCGGGCGTGCAGGATCTCGCCGCGCTCGCCGACCCGCCGGAACTGGATGACCGCGGTGCCCCAACGCCCGACCACCGTGCCGTCGGCGTCCACGGCGTACCGGTCGCCCCGCCGGTCCAGCCCGTCGGTGATCATCGACAGGGTCAGTGGCGCGAGCTCCAGTTCACCCGGCTCGGGGTCGTCCGCCGGTGCGTCACCCGCCGTCGCGGGGTCGTCGTCGGCGGGCAGCGGCACCGCGCTGCCCACCGGCCGTTCGGCCAGCCAGGCGGCGATCCGGCCGGTCTGGTGCCCGGTGCCGTTGCGGGCGTCGAAGCTCCCGGCCAGCTCGGTGGCGACGCCCAGCAGGACGGCGCCGAGCGTCCCGACGTCGAGCTCCGCCGCCGGCCGGTCGCCGAAGGCCGGCCGGCGCAGCGTACGCCCGCCCAGCCCGGCATCGACGGCGAGCGCGCACACCAGCGCGCCGGCCGCGGCGAACTCCATGGCGGTCAGGTCGTCGTGCGGGTGGTCCAGCCGCGGCAGCTGGTCGGCGAGGATGTCCAGGCCCCGCCCCGGGTGACCGCCGAGCGCGCAGAACCGCAGGTGCGTGGCGAGGTACGCGAAGGCGCCACGTTCCGTGCGGTGCCGCCGGTACGCGCGAACGTGCGCCACGGCGGCCCGCTCCGGCTCACCGGTCCGCAGCCAGGGCAGCAGCGCCGCGGTCAGTGCCCGCTCCGGCTGGTCGGTGCACTCCACCGTCCCGTCGAGCGCGGCGCGCAGCTCGGCCAGCGCGGCCGGCCACTCGCCCCAACCGGCCAGCAGCTCCGCTCGGCGGGCGGGCGCGCACCCGGGACAACCGCTCACCGGGTCGGGCTCGGCGGCGCGCCAGCGGTCGTACCACTCGCGGGCGGTCGGCTCGTCGCCCAGGTGGTCGGCGATCCGGCAGCGCAGCTCGGCGACGGCCTCGGCGTCGGCGCCGATCCGGCCGGCCAGGTCGTCCACGGAGCGCACCTGGTCCAGCCCGACGCGGGGGGTGCCGAGCAGCGCCTCGACCGCGTAGCGCTGGTGGCGCAGCAGCAGGTCGACCTCGGCGTCGTCGAACAGCTCCGGGCGGCGGTCGAGGACGGCCAGGCAGCGGCGGACCGGCTCGACCAGCCGCCACCGTTCGCCGTGCAGCAGGGCGGTGTCGATCAGCGCGAGCCGGGCCTCCACCGCGGACCGGTCGTCGCCACCCGCGTCGGCCTGCGCCGCGATGCGCTCCAACTCGACCAGCCGGGGCGGGCCGTCGGGCAGGTCGCGGGCCTCGGCCAGCGCGGCGAGCAGGTGGCGGTCGCGGCCGGTCGACCCGCGCTGCCGGCCGACCGGGTCGGCGAGGTCGTCGACCGGTCCGCGCCGCCGCTCGCGCCCGGTCACGCCGACACCGCGCCGGGGAGCCGGCCCACCTCGGCGGCGAGCTGACGACCGGTCGAGATCCCGCAGTCCAGGAGCTGGTCGAGCTGGTGCGGGGTGACGCCGCGCTCCAGGTCCGTGATCACCTCGCCGTAGACGCGGGCCCGTCCGTCGTCGTCGACGTGCACGAACGCCTTCGGCCAGAGCCGGTCGTGGTTCCACGAGTTGCAGAACGCGTAGAGCGCGGGCACCTGCTCGATGGAGAAGGTCGGCCCGACCATGGTGCGGACCTGGAGCAGCTCGCCGGCCTCGCCGAGGCGCAGGAACCAGATGAGGCTGTCGCCCCAGCGGCCGAACAGGTCGCCGTCGGGGTCGGCGGTCACCGCGTACCCCCGGTTGCCCAGCACCGCGGCGATCAGCGCGCCGGTCAGCGGTCGCAGGCTCCGTGGATGTCCGGCCAGGGGGTCGTCCGGACCGTCCTCGATTCCCGGCGACGCCATCGGGCATCCCTTCTGAGGCAGATATCACGGCATGCGGCGGAGTCCGTGCTGCGACGCGCGGACACGACCCGGAAAAGCGGCGTTCTGCCGGGTCCCGCCGTTACGGTGATGCTATGGCGGGCCGTACCTCTCAGGCGAGCCGGCGGCGCGGCGCGTCGCCGCGCGGTGCGACGAACAGCCGCGCCCGCCAGCCGGCGAAGAAGACCACGCGCGCGCCCGTGCGGCGCCGCACCCGCGCCCCGCGTCCCGGTCCGGCCGTCTACGTCGGACGCGCCGTCGGCGCCCTGTGGATGGGCCTGGCACACAGCGTCGGCTGGGCGTTCCGCGCGGCCGGACGGCAGGCGGCCTCGGCGCGCGACCTGGACCCGGAGCACCGCCGCGACGGCGCCGGGCTGCTGCTCTTCGGGCTGGCGCTGCTGAGCGCCGCCGGGATCTGGTTCTCCGCCGCCGGGCCGGTGGGGGCGCGGCTGGCCGACTCGGTCCGGCTGTTCCTCGGCGCGATCTCCGTGGTGGTGCCGGTGCTGCTGATGATCGGCGCCTGGCGGTTCATGCGGCAGCCCGCCGACCCGGAGCACCGGGGGCGCGGGCTGGTCGGCTGGGGCTCCATGCTGGTCGCCACCGCCGCGATGCTGCACATCGGTCAACAGCCCGCCGACCCGGCCGCCCGCGACTACGCCGGCGGCCTGATCGGCGCCGGCGTCGGCAGCCTGCTGGAGCGGGCCGTCACCGCCTGGGTCGCCGTCCCGCTGCTGGTTCTGCTGCTCGTCTTCGGGCTGCTGGTGGTGACCGCCACCCCGATCAACAAGGTTCCGGAGCGGCTGGGCCTGCTGGCCGGCACGCTGGTCGCCCCGCCGTCCACCGAGGACGCGGAGCAGACCCCGGCCAAGCCGGCGCGCAAGCGGCCGGCGAAGCGGATCCCGCCGCCGCTGAACCCCGACGACCTCGACGACGACCTGGACGGCGCCGACCTCCAGGAGACCCTCGTCCTGCCCCGCAAGTCGCCGTCGAAGGTCCCGGCCAGCCGCCGGCCGGCCGAGCCGCCGGAGCACTCGCCCCCGCCCACCCGCGCCGAGCAGCTCGCGCTGACCGGTCTGGCCGGTGACTACACGCTGCCGCCGGCCAACATGCTCAGCAGCGGCGCGGCGCCGAAGACCCGCAGCAAGGCCAACGACGAGGTGATCGCGGCGCTCACCGGCGTCTTCGACCAGTTCGACGTGGACGCGGCCGTCACCGGGTTCACCCGGGGGCCGACGGTCACCCGCTACGAGGTCGAGCTGGGCCCGGGCGTCAAGGTCGAGCGGATCACCCAGCTCTCCCGCAACATCGCGTACGCGGTGAAGTCGCCGGACGTGCGGATCCTCAGCCCGATCCCGGGCAAGAGCGCGGTCGGTGTCGAGATCCCCAACACCGACCCGGAGAACGTCGCGCTCGGCGATGTGCTGCGCTCACGGGTGGCGGCCAGCGACCACCACCCGATGGTGGTGGCGCTGGGCAAGGACATCGAGGGCGGCTACGTGGTGGCCAACCTGGCCAAGATGCCGCACATCCTCATCGCGGGCGCGACCGGTGCGGGTAAGTCGTCGTGCCTCAACTCGCTACTCGTGTCGATCCTCACCCGGGCCACCCCCGACGAGGTGCGCTTGCTGCTGATCGACCCGAAGCGCGTCGAGATGACCGGCTACGAGGGCATCCCGCACCTGGTCACCCCGATCGTGACCAACGCGAAGAAGGCGGCCGACTCGCTGGAGTGGGTCGTCCGCGAGATGGACATGCGCTACGACGACCTCGCCGCGAACGGGGTCCGGCACATCGACGACTTCAACCGGAAGGTCCGCAACGGCGAGATCAAGGCGCCGCCGGGCAGCGAGCGGGAGATGCGCCCGTACCCGTACCTGCTGGTGATCGTCGACGAGTTGGCCGACCTCATGATGGTCGCGCCGCGCGACGTGGAGGACTCGGTCGTCCGCATCACCCAGCTCGCCCGGGCCGCCGGCATCCACCTGGTGCTCGCCACCCAGCGCCCCTCGGTCGACGTGGTGACCGGCCTGATCAAGGCGAACGTGCCGTCCCGGCTGGCGTTCGCCACCTCGTCGCTCGCCGACTCCCGGGTCATCCTCGACCAGCCGGGCGCGGAGAAGCTGCTCGGCCGGGGCGACGGGCTGTTCCTGCCGATGGGCGCCTCGAAGCCGATCCGCATCCAGGGCGCCTGGGTGACCGAGCGCGAGATCGCCGACGTGGTGAAGTTCTGCAAGGACCAGCGTGAGCCGGAGTTCCGTCCGGACGTGCTGGCCCCGGCGCAGGACGGCAAGAAGAAGATCGACGAGGACATCGGCGACGACCTCGACCTGCTCGTGCAGGCGGTCGAGCTGGTGGTCACCTCGCAGTTCGGCTCCACCTCGATGCTCCAGCGCAAGCTGCGGGTCGGTTTCGCGAAGGCGGGCCGGCTGATGGACCTCATGGAGACGCGCGGCGTGGTCGGGCCGTCCGAGGGCTCGAAGGCGCGGGACGTGCTGGTCAAGCCGGACGAGTTGGAGGAGGTCCTGGTGGGCCTGCGCGGCGGCGACGAGTGAGCGTGGCCGACCGGGGCTGACCGCAACGGCGTCGGGCCCGCCGCGGCGCGGCGGGCCCGATCGACGGGTTCGGCGGCGTGGTCAGGAGTTCAAGATGGCGGCGGCGAGCACCACGCCGATGATCGCGCCGAGCAGGCTGGCGCCGGCGGCGTACCAGCCGAGCGGCTTGTCGCCGAGAACCGCGCCGACGATGCCGAGGACCAGGCCGACGAGTCCGAAGAGGACCGGGGCGAGGAAGATCGCCACGACGGCGAAGATGAATGCCAGGATCGTGCAGACCCGGGCGGCGCTGCTGCGCGGACGGGCGGTGGTGGGAATGTCGGCCATGGCGTCCTCCAGGTGAGAGCCTTGTCGGTCGCGGCTCTGACTACCCACTGTGGCCCGCCGGTACGCATCCGGGTCGATGGCGCGCGGCAGGTGCGAGCGGGCAGCCGGTCAGTGGAAGATCTTGAGGCCGACCACGCCGGCGATCACCAGGAGCAGGCAGGCGATCCGGGGCAGGCTCGACGACTCGTGCAGCGCGACCATGCCGACCACGGCGGTGCCGACCGCGCCGATGCCGACCCAGACCGCGTAGCCGGTGCCGACCGGGATCTCCCGCAGGGCGTACGCCAGGCCGGACATGCTGAGCACCAGCGTCACTCCGAAGATCACCGAGGGGAGCGGGCGGCTGAAGCCGGCGCTACGGTCCAGGGCGACCGCCCACGCGGTCTCCAGCAGTCCGGAGAGCACCAACACGATCCAGGCCATCGAGGTCACCTCAGCGGGAGCGCCCGGACCTGCGGGGTCGGGACGAGTCGGGTGGGGTCGGGGCGTCTTGGCCTGACCGGGTACGCCCACCGCTCGTCCGGGGTGGCCGACCGGCCACCGCGACCGACGCTAGCACCGGCGCCGGCGGTCGACGAGTGAACCCGGCCACCACCCGTTGACCTCAAGCTCACTTCAGCTTGCAGGATTTGCGTCATGACCCTGCTCCTCACCGACGCGGAGGTGTCCGCCGCCCTGGACGCCGCCACCACGGTCGACGCCATGCGCGCCGCCCTGCTGGCCGCGTACGACGGTCGGCTGGTCGCCCCGCCCCGTGCCTCGGCGCCGCTGGGCGGGGGCCGGATGGTGTTGACCGCCGGCCATCTCACCGGCGAGTGGTACGGCTACCGCTCCTACGACACCTTCGGCCACCCCGAGTCCGAGCAGCTCGTCGTGCTGCACGACGGGCGGACCGGCGCGGTGCGGGCGGTGGCGGTCGGCGAGGAGCTGGGGTCACGCCGCACCGGCGCCCTCGGCGGGGTGGCGGCCGACGTGTTGGCCCGATCGGACGCCGAGACGCTCGGTGTGATCGGCTCCGGCCGGCAGGCCTGGACGCAGGTGTGGGCGACCGCCGCCGTGCGCCCCTTGCGTGAGGTGACCGTCTTCAGCCGCTCCGCCGCCCGCCGGGAGGCGTTCGCCGCCCGGGTCCGCGCCGAGCTGGGCGTGCCGGCCCGCGCGGTCGGCGACGCCGCCGCCGCGGTGGCCCACCGGGACGTGGTGGTGCTCGCCACCACCAGCCCCACGCCGGTGCTCGACGCGGCCGACCTCGCCCCGGGCACCCACGTCAACACCGTCGGCTTCAAGCAGCGGGACCGCTCCGAATTCGGGACGGACCTGCTGGCGGCCGCCGACGTGCTGGTCACCGACTCACCGGCGCAGGCGTGCGGGTACGTTCCGCCGATGCTCGCGGCCGAACCCCCGTACGCCGATCGGCTGGGCGACCTCGGCGCGGTGCTGGCCGGCGCCGCGCCCGGTCGGACCACCGCGGACCAGATCTCGCTCTTCTGCTCGGTGGGCCTGGCCGGTACGGAGGTCTTCCTCCTCGACCACCTGGTCCGGGTCGGCTCGGCCGTCACCGGCTCGGCCCCCGCCTGACGCCGCACCCGTCCGGCGGTGTGAGCCGGTCGATTCCGCCGCCCGCCGTACGCGGGCCTTCCCGCTCGGCCCGGTACCCTCGGATGGTGTCTGCCACCTCCCCTGTCGCCAACTCCGGCCCGGCCAGCCCGCAGTCGTCCCCCGCCGAGGGCCGTCGCGTCGCCCTGCTGACCCTCGGCTGCGCCCGTAACGAGGTCGACTCGGAGGAGTTGGCCGCCCGGCTGCACGCCGACGGCTGGCAGGTCACCACCGACGGCGAGGGCGCCGACGTGGTGGTCGTCAACACCTGCGGCTTCGTGGAGAAGGCCAAGCAGGACTCGATCCAGACCCTGCTCGCCGCCGCCGACACCGGCGCCAAGGTCGTCGCCGCCGGCTGCATGGCCGAGCGCTACGGCCGGGAGCTGGCCGACAGCCTGCCCGAGGCGCAGGCGGTCCTGAGCTTCGACGACTACCCGGACATCGCCGCGCGGCTGAACGCCGTGGTCGCCGGTGAGGCGCTGGCCGCGCACACCCCCCGCGACCGGCGTGAACTGCTGCCGCTCACCCCGGTGAAGCGCCGCGAGGCCACCGTGTCGCTGCCGGGCCACGGCACCACGGTGTCGCCCGGCCGCGCCACCTCCCGGGTCGCGGTCGAGGCCGACGAGCACACCCCGGCGCACCTGCGCCAGGTGCTGCGCCGCCGGCTGGACACCGGCCCGGTCGCCTCGCTCAAGCTCGCCAGCGGCTGCGACCGCCGCTGCGCGTTCTGCGCGATCCCCGCCTTCCGCGGGGCGTTCGTCTCGCGTACGCCGGACGAGCTGCTCGCCGAGGCGGAGTGGCTGGCCAAGACCGGCGTACGCGAGCTGGTGCTGGTCAGCGAGAACTCGACGTCGTACGGGAAGGACCTGGGCGACCCGAGGGCGCTGGAGAAGCTGCTGCCGCAGCTCGCCGCGGTCGACGGCATCGTCCGGGTGCGGGCGAGCTACCTCCAGCCGGCCGAGACCCGACCCGGCCTGGTCGAGGCGATCGCCACCACGCCCGGCGTCGCGCCCTACTTCGACCTGTCGTTCCAGCACTCCAGCGAGCCCGTGCTGCGCCGGATGCGCCGGTTCGGCTCCACCGACCGCTTCCTGGAGTTGCTGGCCTCCGCCCGGGCGCTGGCCCCCGACGCGGGCGCCCGCAGCAACTTCATCGTCGGTTTCCCCGGCGAGACCCGCGCCGACGTCAACGAGCTGGTCCGTTTCCTGACCGAGGCGCGGCTCGACGCGATCGGCATGTTCGACTACAGCGACGAGGACGGCACCGAGGCCGCCGGGCTGCCCGGCAAGGTCTCCGCCGCGACGATCAAGCGCCGCTACGACCGGCTCAGCGCGCTCGCCGACGAGCTCTGCTCGCAGCGAGCCGAGGAGCGGCTCGGCTCGACGGTCGAGGTGCTCGTCGACTCGGTCGACAATGGCGTCGTCGAGGGGCGGGCGGCACACCAGGCACCCGAGGTCGACGGCTCGACCACGCTGGTCGCCCCGCAGGGCGGTGGCGTCGACCTCACCGCGCTGCGCCCCGGCGACCTCGTACGCGCGACGGTGACGGGTACCGAAGGGGTCGACCTGCTCGCCGTGCCGGATGAGATGATCTCGGCGGCGCCCGGCGCGGCACGGTGACGGCGGGCCCGGACGACGCGGGGAGGCCACGTGGTGGGGGACCGGGAACGCCACGGCGGGCCGAGCGGGGCGCGCCGGTGACCGGGGCGACGGAGTCCACGCCGTCCCGGGTCGTGCCCCGGGTGCCGCTGCTCAACGCGGCCAACGCCCTGACCGCGCTGCGGTTGGTGCTGGTGCCCGTGTTCGGGGCCACGGTGGTCGTCTCGGCGCTGACGCACGCCGGCTGGCGGATGGCGGCCTGCCTGATCTTCGCCTTCGCCTCGGCGACCGACCTGGTCGACGGCTGGATCGCCCGCCGGTTCGGGCTGGTCACCTCGGTGGGGAAGGTCGCCGACCCGATCGCCGACAAGGCGCTCACCGGGGCCGCCCTGGTGCTGCTGTCCTGGTACGACCGGCTGCCCTGGTGGGTGACCGTGGCGATCCTCGTCCGGGAACTGGGCATCACCGGCCTGCGGTTCTGGGTGATCCGGCACGGCGTGATCGCGGCCAGCCGGGGTGGCAAGATCAAGACGGCGCTGCAGATCCTCGCCATCGCCTGGTACCTCTGGCCGATGCCCGCCCTCCTCGCGCCGGTCGGCCCCTGGATCATGGGCGCCGCCGTCGTGGTGACGGTGGTCACCGGCTTCGACTACGTGGCCCAGGCCCTCCGCCTCCGCCGCCCCACCCCCTGACCACCTCACCCGTACCCCCGGCCCCGCCCGGCCGGGCGATCGCGCAGTTTGTACCTGCGGCTTGTTCGGTTCCGGCGAAATGCCGAGGCGGTAAGTGCAAGATCGCGGGGAGCGGGGAGCGGGGAGCGGGGAGCGGGCGGGGTGGGGTTTGTTCCGGGTGGGGCGGGAAAGGGTGGCGGGTATGGAGAGCGAGAGCGACGCGAACGGGGAGCGGCCGGTCGGTAGCCCGGCCGCCGGGGTGGTACACAGCCTGGCGGAGCGGCACGAGACGCTGGCCACCGTCGAGTCGCTCACCGGTGGCCTGCTCTCCGCCTCGATCGTGGAGATCGCCGGGGTGAGCGGCGTCTACCGGGGCGGCATGGTTGTCTACGCCACCGAGTTGAAGGCGACGCTGGCGGGCGTACCGGCGTCGCTGCTGGAGGAGCGTGGCCCGGTCGACCCGGACGTGGCGATGGCACTGGCCGAGGGCGGGCGACAGCGGTGCGGCGCCGACTGGGGGCTCGCCACGACCGGGGTCGCGGGCCCGGAGCCGCAGGACGGCAAGCCCGTCGGTCTGGTCTACGTGGCTGTGGCCGGGCCGGGTGGGAGCAGCGTTCGGCAACTCGACCTGGACGGCGGGCGGGCGCACGTGCGGGCCGCCGCGGTGATCGAGGCGCTGCGGCTGTTGGCCGAACGCGTCCACGAGGCGGACAAGGGCGGGTGAAGCCGCTCCGGCTGTCGTGATCACAACACCTCGGGCACCGACGTCGATCGTCGCCGCCGGTCGCAGGCGGTGCCGACGGGTCGTGCCCGGATCCGACGGGCGGGGCGGGATGTCGCCGGGCCCCGCAGCGGGTACGGTTGCGGGAAGGCTCCGGCGCTCGGGGCCGACACGGTCCGCCGTGTCCGGCCGAGCGGGCGTCCGGACGGAGTTCGGCCCTCAGGGGGAGGTGCGATGGTCCTGCTACGCCGGGTGATCGGTGACGCACTGCGGGCGCGCCGGCAGGGGCAGCAGCGCACCCTGCGCGAGGTCTCCTCCGCGGCGAACGTCAGCCTCGGTTACCTCTCGGAGATCGAGCGCGGGCAGAAGGAGCCGTCCAGCGAGCTGCTGGCCGCGATCTGCGACGCCCTCGGTGCGCGCCTGTCCGAGCTGCTCCGCGAGGTCAGCGACACCGTCGCGCTCGCCGAGCAGATGCCCAACGTGCTGGTCCCGGTGCAGGACGAGCCGGCCCCGGTGCCGGCGGCGCCCGCTGCCAAGGCCACCGGCCGGGCGGTCCGCCAGGTCAGCTCGGACGGCACGGTGGCGGTCTCCGTCCGCCAGGATTCGCCGCTCAAGGCCACCCTCCGCAGCACCCGGGTCCGCTCGTCCGAGCGCGACCGCGACGTGGTCTGCGCCGCCTGATCCGCGTTCTCCGCTCCGTGGCCCGCCTGGCGCGCTCCGCGTAGGGTTGATCGCACGCGGTGTCCGCCGTCGGCTCGTCGTTCGGGTGCCGGTCCGGCGTCCGGCTGGGACGATGGAAGGGCCGCGTGGTGGCGGCCGGTCGTCCTGCCCGGCAATCGTCGAGGCGGAGCGACGCTACTGAGGGGATACCGCGGAGATGGCGAACCCGTTCCTCAAGGGGTGGAAGTACCTGATGGCGCTCTTCGGCGCCCGGATCGACGAGCACGCCGATCCCAAGGTCCAGATCCAGCAGGCCATCGAGGAGTCGCAGCGCCAGCACCAGGCCCTGGTCCAGCAGGCCGCCGCGGTGATCGGCAACCAGCGCCAGCTGGAGATGAAGCTGTCCCGGCAGATGTCCGAGGTCGAGCGTCTCCAGGGCAACGCCCGGCAGGCGCTCGTCCTCGCCGACCAGGCCCGGGCCAAGGGCGATGACGCCGAGGCGAATCGCTACGAGCAGTCGGCGCAGACCTTGGCCACCCAGCTGGTCTCCGCGGAGCAGGCCGCCGAGGACCTGAAGACGCTGCACGACCAGGCGCTCGGTGCCGCGGCGCAGGCCCGCCGCGCTGTGGAGAACAACTCCATGATCCTTCAGCAGCGGCTCGCCGAGCGGGCCAAGCTGCTGAGCCAGCTCGAGCAGGCCAAGATGCAGGAGAGCGTGGCCCGCTCGCTGGAGTCGATGTCGGCGCTGACCGCCCCCGGCACCACCCCCTCGCTGGACGAGGTGCGAGACCGCATCGAGCGCCGCTACGCGAACGCGATGGGTCGCGCCGAGTTGGCGGGCAACTCCGCCGAGGGGCGGATGCTGGAGATCCAGAAGGCGACGCTCGACTCGGCCGGCTCGGCCCGTCTGGAGCAGATCCGGGCCAGCATGGCCGGTGAGCAGCTCGGCGCGCAGCAGCGGGCCGGCGTGGAGCAGCAGCGCACGGGTGGGCAGCCGACCGGTCCGGCGAGCGACCCGGCCGCCGCGGCGCGGCTCGACGAGATCCGCGCCAGCATGGCCCGTGAGCGGGGCACCGGGGACACCACCGCCGCCGGCTGAGCGGCCGGCACGAGGAGGTCAGGGTGGCAGACGAGCGTACGCGGTACTTCCGACGGCTGGCCCGGCTGCGCCGCTCCGCGCGGCGCTGGAGCGTGCTGGGCGGCGGGCTCGGTGGCGCGGCGGTCGTGCTGATCCCGTACGCCGGTCTCGGTCTGCCCGACGCGGCCTGGGCGGCCTCCGCGGGCGGTGCGCTGGCCCTCGCCACCTGGCGCTGGATCGACCTACGGGCGCTCGCCGCCCAGCCGGCGCCACCCGCGCTCGACCCGGCCGAGGCCGCCGCCCGGTCCCGGGCCCGGCTGGTCGCCGCCGTGGAGCGGCTGCCGGTGGGTCCGGGCGTGCTGGCGGAGGTACGCCGGGTGCGCGCCCGGGTCGCGTTGCGGGGCACCAGCGCGGCCGAGCCGTGGGCCCGGCTGGACCGGGCGGCGCTGACCCTGGCCGGGCTGCGGAGCCGGCTGACCGGTCTCGCCGAGCCGGCGGCGGCCGAGGCGGCCACGGCCGACCAGTCGCTGCGGGACCTGGCGCACCGGGTGGCGGGTGTGGAGCGGGCGCTGCGGCTGGCCCCGGTCGAGGCCCGGCCGCCGCTCGCCGACGCGCACCGGGCGCTCGCCGGGCAGCTGGAGAGCGGCGTCGCGGCGTACGAGCGGCTGGTCGTGGCGGCCGCCGGCTACGTGGCGGAGGACGCGCGGCCGGACGGCGCCCACCCGGCCGCGTCCCGGTTGACCGAGGCCACCGACCTCCTGCACGGCGTGGCGTCGGCGCTGGCCGAACTGCGCGGCGTCGGCGACCCACTGCGCACCACCCGCATCCACTGAGCCACGCGCCCCGCGCCCGGCGCGGTCAGGGTGGGGTGTCGACGGCGACGGCCGCCGTGAACGGGGAGCTGCCGACCACGTTGAAGGCGCGCACCCGGTAGTGGTACGTCACCCCGCGCGCCAGCCCGGTGTTGGTGAAGCCCCGCGCGGTCACGGTGAACGTGGCGAGCTCCCGGGTGAAGTCCGCGTCGAGGGCCCGCTGGACGATGAAGCCGCCACCCGGCCCGGCCGCCGCGCCCGACGCCCAGCCGAGGATGACCGTCGCCGTGTCGGGGCCCGGTGCGGCGGCGGTGACGCTCACCGACTCCGGCGTCGCCGGGACGGGTGGGGTGGTCACCGTGGCCACCGTCGACCAGGGTGAGGCGGCACCCAGGTACGTGGTCCGCACCCGGTAGTAGTACGTGGTGTCGGGCGCGACGGCGGCGTCCAGGTGGTTGTCTCCCACCCCGATCGCCGTGGTGCCCGGGCCGCTGGTGAAGGTGGGGTTGGTGGCCCGCTGCACGTCGACGCCGGTGGCGAAGGAGCGGTTCGTCCAGCGCAGGGCGATCCGCAGCGGCGCGGCCGGTGGCACCGCCGCGGCGAGCGCGGTCGGCGCGGCGAGCTGCACCGACGACGGCACGCTGTTGGACCAGGACGAGCAGCTGACGGCGTTCTCGGCCCGGATCCGGTAGTGGTAGGTGACGCCGGGGGTGACCGTCGCGTCGGTGTAGCGGGTGGCGGCGGCGGCCACGGTGATCGAGGTGACCCCGGTGGTGAAGGTCGGGTCGGTGGCCCGTTGCAGCAGGTGGCTGGTGGCCGCCGGCCGGCCGCCGTTGCCGGTCCAGGCCAGCGCGATCGCCGGCAGCGCGGTCGACGAGCCGGGCGCGGGTGTGGCGGTCAGCCCGGTGGGGGCCTTGGGCGACACGCGGAGCACGAGCGGACGGCTCATGCCCTGGTCGCGGCGGCCGGCGTACTGGCTGTGCCAGCGGTACTCCCAGCCGAGGTTGACCAGCTGGTTCACCACCAGCGCGGGGCGGCCGTCGACGGGGCTCACCGGGGTCGAACCGGTGCGGGTCCCGGCCGGGCGGGTGGGGTCGAGCAGCCGTACGCTGTCGCCGATCTTGAACGGCAGGATGGGCGCGACGGGGCGCAGCGCCACCACGAGGTCCTCCCGGGGGTTGACCCGGACCACCTCCTTCCAGCCCAGCTCCCCGTCGTGCGGTGGCCGGATCGTCCCGTCCCAGCCCACCCGGTTGACCACCTGGAGGTCGCACCCGGCCAGGCGGAGCGCCTCGGTCTGCCGGCTGTTGCCCACGATCCGCCACACCTGCGTGCCGTCGGCCGGGGCGCCGATCGGCACGGCCGGGTCGGCCGCGAAGAGGATCTCCGTCGCCGGGTCGGTGGGACCGAGCGGCAGGGTGGCGGGGGAGAGCGGGCCGGCCTGCGGGTGCGCGACCCCCAGCCGACCCGTGAGCCGGCCGAAGTCGGGCTCGAAGACCTGCTGCACCGCCTTCACCGTGACCGGCACGGTGACCGGGGCGGCGCCACCGGCCGGGGTGAAGGTGACCGTGGTGGCGTGCACCGGCACCACCGTGTCGGCGGGCGTGCGGGTGCCGATCGCCGGGTCGTACGCCGGCTGCGGCACGATCGGCGGGCGCTGGCTGGCCGCGTACGCCCGGGGGAGCCGTTCGCGGAGCCGGTCCAGGTCGTAGCGCGGCGCCGGCTCCCCGCTCACCCGGAACTGGAGCAGTGTCCGCGTGTTCGGGCCGTACCCGGGCCGGGTTGGCGGCGCGCCGCCCACCGCGCTGTGGTCCGGTGCCCCGGTGTGGTGGTCGTAGCGGGGGTCGAAGCCGGGCAGGGGTGCGGGGCAGTCGTTGTAGAGGATCAGGGTGGCGCCGGGCGGCACGGCGGAGAAGTCCACCACCACGTCGGCCCGCTCACCGGGCGCGAGCAGCAACGCGTGCCCGTCGACGTTGAGCACGGTCGGGTCCTGCCGGTCGTACCGGTAGCCGATCGGCCGGTTCGGGATCACCACGGGCGCGGGCAGCAGCCCACCGTCGTTACCCACCTGGATCAGCTCCGGCCCGGCGGCGGCCGGGTCCGGGACGCCGCCCTCACGTCCGTCGGTCGGCCACTGGGCCGGGCGCTGCGCCGACCGGACCGCCGGCACCATCGGCACCTCGCCGGCGGCGGCGTCGCGCAGGGCACCCTCGTCGTCCCACATCGGACCGTCCGAGGCCGCGCGGTAGAGCTGCAGGTTGAGGCTGCGGTCCAGGCAGGCGTTGAGGATCCGGAACCGGTACGCCCGCGGCTGCACCTCCAGATACGGGTACGCGATGCCGTTGACCAGCGGAGTGTCGCCGTACGCCTCGGGAACGGCGCTGGGGTGCGGCACGCCCGGGGTCAGCGGCGGCTCCTCCACGGCGGCCACCGGGTCGTGGTGCGGGTTCGGCACCGGCCCCGGCCCGAGATGACCGGCGCCGCTCCCGTTCGGTCCACCCGCCCCCGGGCGGGCATCCAGATCGGGCCCGTCGGCCGTACGCGACCACGGGCCGTAGTCCCACCGGCCGGTCGGGTTGGTTCCGCCGCTGCGGTACGGGTTCTGCCGGGGCTGGTAGACGTGCGGATGCCAGAGGCTGCCCCGGGCGCCCCAGCGGTCCCGGTCCCACGTCGGGTCCTCCCCGGCGAGCTGCCCGTCGTCCGGCACGAAGGTCTTGTCCTCGATCACCAGCGGCAGTTCGTGCTCGGGCAGCACCCCATCGGCGACGAGCTGCTCCTCGGCCGGGTCGGTGAGCAGGTAGAGCGCGAGCTGACCCGAGTACACGGTCAGCCGGGACAGCCCGAGCGTGTTGTCGTGGAACCAGAGGAGCCGGCCGCTCTGCTCGTTGGGGTAGTAGAGCGTGGTCGCGCCGGCACCCGGCGGCGGCATGTCGGGCACGTGGGTCAGGCCGACCCCCGCCGGGTACGGGGTGATCTCCCCGGCGGGGGTGACCCACTGCCACGGGTTGCCCGCGCTGATCCAGCCGGTCTGCGCGCCCGCCAGGTGCAGCACCGCGCGGTTCTGCGGGTAGGGCGCCGGGCCGTCCAGCGGCCCCGGTCCCGCCCCCTCGACCGTCTCGTCGACGGGCAGGAAGAGCTCGCCGGCCCGGCCGGTGGGCAGCTGGTTGATGAACTTGACCCGCACCGGGCGCCCCCGCCGGGCCCGGATCAACGGGCCGAGGTGCCAGGGCCGCCCCGGCGGCGCCACCGTGTTGTGCCCGGCCGCGTCGGTGCCCAGGTTGAGCTGCCGGTAGCCGCGCAGCCGGGTCGCCGGCAGGTCGCGGTGCAGGCGCTGGGTGTACTGCTGGAGGCCGATCTCGTAGTAGTCGCACCCCGGATAGCTGATCGTGTCCGGCACCGCCACCGGCAGGTAGCCGCCCAGTTCGGTGCGGCGGAGGGGGCCCGGGCCGGGCAGCGCGTCGACGAACTTGCGCAGGCCGGTGCCGGGCAGCACCTGACCGTCGGGGTCGGTGACCGGAAGCGGGCTGCGGGCGAAGTTGGGCACCGGGCCGAAGCAGCGCGGGACCGCGGCGGGATCAAGGCTCGCCGGTGCGGCGGCCACCTCCTCCGCGGTTCGGGCGACCGGGACGGTCGCCGTACGGTCGGCCTCGGCCGTGCGGCCGTTGCGGCCGCGCGCGCTGCGGTCGGCCCAGGTGGTCCGGAGTCTGCGGAACATCGCCATGGCTCTCCCCGGGGTCGGGGCACGACCGTCGCCACCCCGGCGTGGCGACCCGGTCGGGCCGGCTCTGCTGACGATCGGTGAGCGTCCAACCGCAGCATGCGACGCCGAGGGCCCGGTTAGGAATTACCCAATCGTCCGTTTCTGCGTCCCAGGCGGACGGAACGGCGGCTGGTCAGCCGGCCGGGCGTTCCGGCTGGCAGACCGGGCACCAGTAGGTGACGCGGTCGCCCAGCTCCTCCTTGCGCACGGCGGTGCCGCAGCGGCGGCAGGGCTGGGCCCGGCGGCCGTAGACGTAGCTGGTCTGCCCGCGGTGCAGCGAGCCGGTGGTGCTCTGCGCCCACCGACCCCGGTTGGCGGCCAGCAGCCGCTGGGCGAGGGTCACCAGACCGGTCAGGTCGGGCACGTCGCGCACCGGCGTCCACGGCGAGACGCCCCGAAGGAACAGCACCTCGCACTTGTAGAGGTTGCCGATCCCGGCGAGGCTGCGCTGGTCGAGCAGCGCCTCCCCGATGGTGGCGTCCGGCTGGGCTGCCAACCGGCGGGCCGCCTCGGCGGCGTCCCAGTCCGGGCCGAGCAGGTCGGGCCCGAGGTGGCCGACCAGCCTCTCCGCCTCGGCGGTCGGGACCAGGGCAAGTTCGTGCAGGTGGTAGCCGACGGCCACCGCCCCGGGACTGCGCAGGACGACGCGGATCAGGTGCGCGGGTCGGCCCGCCCAGCGTTCTCCCGGCGCGTACGCCCGCCAGGCGCCGTCCATCCGCAGGTGCGAGTGCAGCGTCCAGTGGGCGGCGTCGGCCCCGATCGCGCGGCCGGCCGTGGCGGTGTCGTCGTGCGCGGTGCTCCCCGCGATGCCGCCGACCGTGGGGGTGGGGTTGGCGGCGCTGGTCGGGGCGGCGAGGCGGAGCAGGAGGTGCTTGCCGCGAGCGGCCGACTCGCGCACGGTCCACCCGGTCAGGTCGGTGGTCGCGAGCTGCGGCACCCGGAAGTCGCTGCCGGTCAGCGTCGCACCCGCCAACGCGCGATGCAGGACGCGGGCGGTGTTCCAGACGGTGTCGCCTTCGGGCACCCCTCCATTCTCCCCCTCCGAACAGCATTCGCATGTATCGCTATTTGTACCTAGGTTCCGATTGATCTACCGATACCGGCAGTATCAGGGAGTTCTGAGGAGAATGCCCATGACACTGCCTTATCGTCCGATCCGGTCCGCCGTCCTCGCCGCCACCCTGACCCTCGCCCTCAGCGTCGCGCTCGTGCCCACCGCCGGCCCCGTCCCGGCCGCCACGACCGGCCTCACCGTCACGTCCGTCCCCGCCTCCGCCCCGGCCGCCTCCGCCGAGCGGTGGCGGGCGGATCTCACCGTCGTCGACGGCGACGACGTCAACGTACGGCGCGGCGCCGCCGGGCTGCGGCTGCGCGACGCCCGCCCGAGCGCGGCCCGCTCCGGCCGCAGCCCGCACAGCGCCCTCGCCGAAGGGACCCTGGTCAGCGCGCCGCGCACGCTGTCGCGCCCCGCCACCCGGGTCCGGGCGGAGGTGTCCGCCCAGGGCGCGGCGGGCGCCACCGTCGAGGTGCAGGTACGCGGCTGGCGCGCGATGGGCTGGACCGAGTGGCGCGGCGCCGATGCCGTCTTCGACCGGCCCGTCACCCGGGTGCAGACCCGGGTGCTGCTCACCGCCCGCGACGCGCAGTCCGCCACCGTTCGCGAGGTCCGGCTCACCGCCGACTCGGCGGCCGCGGTGACGGCCGCCACCCCCGGACTCACGTACCGCGTGTTCGCCACCCGCATCGGGCTGGTGGGCGAGGTGACCGCCAACGGCCGGAAGATCCAGCCCCGCGACCACTTCGTCGCGCTGCCGTCCCGCCGAGGGCTCGCCCCGCTCAACACCGGCGACTACACCGTCCGGGTCTGCACTACCAACGGCAGCCGCTGCGAGTACGCCCCGGTCTGGGACGTCGGGCCGTGGAACACCCGCGACGACTACTGGAACCCCAGCCCCGTCCGGGAGAACTGGAAGGACCTGCCGCAGGGCCGCCCCGAGGCGCAGGCCGCCTACCAGAACGGCTACAACGGGGGCCGCGACCAGTTCGGCCGCACGGTGCTCAACCCGGCCGGCATCGACCTGGCCGACGGGACGTTCTGGGACGGGCTCCAGCTCAGCACGAACGCGTGGGTCGACGTCGCGTACCTGTGGACCGGCGGCGGGCCGCGCGGCGTGGTCGGTGACGGACCGCTCAACATCCGCACCGGTGCGAGCACGTCCTACGCGGTCCGGGGGCTGGCCGCCCGCCTCGCCAACGTGCCGATCCAGTGCTACGTGACCGGGCAGTCGGTCACCGGGCCGTACCGCACCACCAACCGCTGGAACCGCCTGGCCACCGGACAGTACGTCAGCCACGCGTACATCTCGGCGGTCTACGGCGGCGCGGTGCCGCGCTGCTGACCGGGCGTGACCGTCCGGGGGCGGCGACGCCCCCGGACGGTCGACGTCACGGCAGTTCGTCCGGGCGCGGCGCGCGCACCATGTCCTGGTAGCGCGGGTGGCTGGCGCCGTAGACGGCGAAGTTGAGCCGGGCGTGGGAGAGGCTCAGGTCGCCGTTGGGCCCGCCCCGGACCACGTCGGCATCGGTGTCGGTCTGACCGTCGTCGGTCCAGAAGCACACCGGGCAGGTGCCACCACCGGTCCGGGAGGCGCAGCAGGGACAGGCGACAGGAACGGAGTGCTCACCCACCGGGGCAGCATTCCACAGTCGAGGATGGGCCGCGAGAGTCGCCCAGCCGCTGGTACGCGCGACCCCCACCGGCCCTCGTCGACCCCGTCATCCGCTGACGCGCACCAGGTCGCCGGCCGCTACGCCGAGCAGGTCGACCGCCCGGCCGGTGTTCACCGCGATCGCCACCCGGCCGGCCGAGTCGGTGTGGACAAGCAGGCCGCCGGGCGGCGCGTCGCCGAACGTCCGGCCGCGCACCGCCGACCAACCAGCCGCACCGTCGCCGACACCGGGCCCTCCCGGTCGGGGTGTCAGGTCGCTGGTCGGCGGCTCCGCCCGGTCGGTCACACCCGGCCGGGACGCCGTCGCGTCGCCGGCTGACGACGCCGGTGCGGTCACCCGGACCGTCTGCGGCAGCCCGGCCAGCAGGTCCGCCGCGGCGGCGAGCTGCACGTTGCCGAAGTGGTCCACGGTCAGCACCTCGGCGGTGAAACCGTCCGCGTCGACCCGGACGACCGGCTCCGGCAGCCGGACCAGCGCCGCCGGGTCGACCGCCGGGCCGGCATCGACCAGCGGCGCGCCGAGCGCCAGCCGGGCGGCGACCGGCGCGAAGATGTCCCGTCCGTGGAAGGTCCGGGACACCTGCGGGGCCAGCCACGCCGGGTTGGTCAGCTCGACCGCCCCGGTCACCCCGCCCAGCGCCTCGGCGGCGTCCAGCAGCAACCCGTTGTCGGGGCCCACCAGCAGCCCGCGCGGGGTGGCCAGGGCGACACCGCGGCGGGCCGTCCCGACGCCCGGGTCGACCACCGCCACGTGAACCCCCACCGGCAGGTAGGGCACGGTCTGGGCGAGCACGGTCGCACCCCGCCGGACGTCGGCCGGCGGCACCAGGTGCGTCACGTCGATGACCCGGGCGGCCGGCGCGACCGTGGCGATCACTCCGTGGCAGGCGGCGACGAAGCCGTCGGCGAGGCCGTAGTCGGTGGTCAGTGAGATCCAGGGTGCGGCGGGCATGGCGGAAGGCTAACCCTCGCGGTCGTCGCCGTCGGCGCACCGACCTGGATGCGTGGCGGGTCCGGCGGGAGCTGGTCCTCGCCGCCGGGGCCGAGCCGCCGCTCCAGGATCAGCTCGTCGTGCAGCGGGATGCCGTTCTCGCCGATGAGCGGGATCTCCGGCTTGAGTCGCCGAGCCCGGTCCACCGCGCCCCGGTCCACCCCGACCAGCCGCAGCCCGCGTCGCTGGTAGAAGCGGAGCGCCCGCAGGTTGTCGTTCGTCGTGATCAGCCACAGCCGGGCCAGGCCCGCCGCCCGCGCCGTCCGGGCCGCCGCGTCCAGCAGCGCGGTGCCCGCGCCACCGCCGGGTCGCGCGGCCACCACGCTCACGACCTCCAGCCCGTCACCATCCCGGTGGTGGGCGAGGGCCCCGACGACCGCGCCGGCACCGTCCACCGCCACCAGCGTCGGCAGCGTACGCAGGTCGTACCGCGTGTCGTGGCCGATCACGTACGGGCCGCCCCACTCCCGTTCGTGCAGCGCGTCCACCGCAACCCGGTCACCCGGCCCGGCCACCCGCACGGTGATCGCGTCCACGTGGTCCTCCCCTCGACGGCGCCGGATGCTACCCGCGCCACCTCTCCGGTCCCTCCACAGTGGCCACACCCCTGCCGGGGGTCCCGAGCAGGGGCCGAGTCGGCGTCGGCTCGCCCGCGCGGTCGGGACGTGGAGGCGGCGTCGGGTCGGAGTCGGTGCCGCGGTGGCGGATATGGGACAGGGCCGCCGGCCGCGTGGCCGCTGGCCTCCGGCCGGGCCGGTTCGGCAGACTGCCCTGGTGACACGTCGGAGCCTGTCCCTCGTCGTGGTGCTCGTCGTCGCCCTGAGCGGAGGCTGCTCCCGTGGCGGCGACGACCGCCGGGAGGCCGCACCGCCGTCCACCCGGGTCACCCCGTCCACCCCGTCCACGCCGTCGTCGACGGTCGCCGCGCCGCCCAACGCCCCGGCGTCCCCGACCGCCCCGCCGGTCCCGCCCGCCGGGGACGCCCCGGCCGTGCAGGAGCCCACCGAGCGCCGCCCGAGCAGCCCGCCGCCGGTGGTGCTGCCCCGCCGGCCGGCCGGGGCGCCGGGAGCCCGCCAGGTCGTCGACGCCTTCCGGGCCGCCGGGTTGAGGGTGGGCACTCCCCGCGACCGCTCGGTCGACTGCGGCCCCGACGGCCTCGGCCTGGGCTGCTCCGAGTTGATCGCCACCGACGGCGTGACCGTGTACGTCTTCCCCGACCCCACGAGCGCGGGCGAGATCGCCGAGATCTGGGCCGGGCAGTCCTACCGGCGTGGAGCCGTGGTGCTCAACTACCTGGAGGCCCGTACGCCCGCCGCCGACCGCCCCCGCTACGAGCGAGTCCTCACCGCCCTCACCTGACCCCGCCCGCCCCGCCCCCTCCCCTCGCCCCCCCCCGCCCCGCCCCCTCCCCCCGCCCCGCCCCCTTCGCCTCGTCGATCATGCACTTGTGGTGCCTGACATACCCCTCATGCCGCTTATATTCACCACCACAACTGCATGATCGACGCGGGTGGGCGGGTGGGCGGGTGGGCGGGTGGGCGGGTGGGCGGGTGGGCGGGTGGGCGGGGCGGGTGTGGGTGGGATGGGGTGGGGTGGGGTGGGTGGGTTAGCCGCGGAGGCGGAGGCCGCGCGGGGTGGCCCGGAAGCCGGCGGCGGTCAGCGCGTCCCGCAGCGGTGAGGAGTGCACGGCTTCACCGTCGGCACGCTCCACCGAGATGGCACCCAACGCTCCCGAGTGGACCGTGTCGGCGAGGGCCTTGCCGGCGGCGGCGAGCGCGTCCGTGTCGTCGGTGAAGGACAGCAGGGTGCGACCGCCACGCTCCACGTACAGCACGAGGTCGCCGTCGACGAGCACGACCAGGGCGCCCGCCTTGCGGCCGGCCCGGTGCCCGGTCGCCGGGGTGTCGCCGTCGCCCGAGTCGACGGCTCGTTCCGGCCAGGGCAGCGCGGCGCCGTACGGGTTGGCCGGGTCGGTCGCGGCGAGCACCAGCGCGGGGGCGGCTCGGCCCCGGGCTCCGTCGGCCGGGTCGGCCAGCGCCCGGATGCGGTCGACCGCGCCGGGCACCGCGAACTGTGCCGCGCCCAGCCCCTCGACGAAGTAGCCGCGCCGGGCCGCGCCGCGCTCCTCCAGCGCGGACAGCACCGGGTAGACCGCCGCGAAGCCGCCGGTGACCTGCTCGGCCATCACCGCGCCGCGGGTGACCACGCCGTGCCGCTCCAGCAGCACGTCGGCGAGCGCGGCGGCGCGCCGGGTCGGGTCGAGGTCGCGGTCGGGCAGTCGGGACCAGCGGCCGGCGACGGTGGGCGGCCCGCCCCGGGTCGGCATCGCGACCCGACCGGGGCGCCGGTAGCGGGTGCGGGGGGCGGACGGCCGGGACCGGTGTGCGCCACCGGCGCCGATCACCGCGCGCAGCGGGGCGAGCGTGTCGTTGGTGAGGTGCCCCGCCCAGACCAGGTCCCAGATGGCGCTGCTCAGGGCCGCGTCGTCGGTGGAGCCGACCCGGTCCGAGAGTGGGCGGAAGAAGAGGGCCTGCCCGTCGGCGAGCGCGTCGAGCACCGCCTCGTGCAGCGGGGTGACGGCCAGCGCCTCGTCCGGCGGGGCGAGCAGCAGCGGCGCGGCGTCCGCGTACGTCAGGGTGACCCAGCCGTCCCCACCGGAGATCGCGCCGGAGCCGGCCCACACCAGCTCGCCGCTGGCGCACAGCTCGTCGAGCTGGGCGGGGGAGTAGTCGGCGACCCGGCCGGGTAGCACCAGCCGCTCCAGGGCCGAGGCCGGCACGGCCACGCCCTGCAACTGCTCCAGGGCGGCGGCCAGGGCCTCCACGCCCCGCGCGGACGAACCGACCTGCTGCCAGCGGGGCAGGAACGCGGCCAGCGCGCGGGGCGGCACCGGTTCGATCTCGCGGCGCAGCGCGGCCAGGGAACGGCGCCGCAGCATGCGCAGCACGTCGGCGTCGCACCACTGCGCGCCCGCGCTCTCCGGGGTGAACTCGCCGGAGACCACCCGGCCGGTGGCGGCGAGCCGGCGCAGGGCCTGCTCCACCACGGCGACGCCCAGCCCGAAGCGGGCCGCGCAGCTGGCCGCCGCGAACGGACCGTGGGTGCGGGCGTAACGGGTCACCAGGTCGGCGAGCGGGTCGGCGACGGGTGTCAGGTACGCCTCGGCGATCCCGACCGGCAGCGCGACACCGAGCGCGTCGCGCAGCCGGGCCGCGTCCTCGACACCCACCCAGCGTTCCTCGCCGGCGATGCGGACGCGCAGCACCCGACGGGCCGCTTCGAGCTCGATCAGCCAGCCGACGGGCACGCCCCGCTCGGCCAGCTCAACCTCGCTCAGGTCACCGACCACGCGGAGCAGCTCGACGACGTCTTCCGCGTCCCGCGGACGGCGCTGGTCGGTCAGCCACCGCAGTTGCCGTTCGGTCTCGGCGAGCACCGCCGGGTCGAGCAGTTCCCGCAGGTCGACGCGGCCGAGCAGTTCGCCGAGCAGGGCCGAGTCCAGCGCCAGGGCGGCGGCCCGACGCTCGGCGAGGGGTGCGTCGCCCTCGTAGAGGAACGCGCCGACGTAGCCGAAGAGCAGCGACCGGGCGAACGGTGACGGCTGGCTGGTCTCCACCTCGACCAGCCGGACCCGGCGGGCGGCCAGGTCGCGCATCAGCTCGGCCAGGGCGGGTTGGTCGAAGACGTCCTGGAGGCACTCGCGGGCCGCTTCGAGGGTGACCGGGAAGTCGGCGTACTCGCGGGCGACGTCGAGCAGCTGCGCCGCCCGTTGCCGCTGCTGCCAGAGCGGCTGCCGGCGGCGCGGGTCGCGGCGGGGCAGCAGCAGCGACCGGGCGGCGCACTCGCGGAACCGCGAGGCGAAGAGGGCCGACGTGCCCACCGACTCCTCGACCAGCTGCGCGATCTCCTCCGGGTCGAAGGCCACCACGTCGCCGCCGGGTGGGTCGTCGGCGGTGTCCGGCAGGCGTACGACGATGCCGTCGTCGGAGGGCATCACCTGCGCGTCCACCCCGTAGCGCTCGGCCAGCCGACGCCCGATGGCGAGCGCCCAGGGCCCGTTGACCCGGGCGCCCAGCACACTGTGGACGGCCAGCCGCCAGTCGCCCAGCTCGTCGCGGAACCGTTCGACCACGATCGTCCGGTCGTCGGGCAGCGACCGGGTGGCCTCCTTCTGCTCCCGCAGGTAGGCCATCAGGTTGCCGGCCGCCCAGTCGTCCAACCCGCCGTCGCGCAGCGCGGCGACCGCCGCCTCGTCGCTCTGCCGCAGCAGCGCGCGGACCCGGGCGCCGATGGCGCGGCCCAGCTCGACGGGGCGCCCGAGCTGGTCGCCCTTCCAGAACGGCATCCGGGCCGCCTGGCCGGGCGCCGGCGACACGAGCACCCGGTCGGGGGTGATCTCCTCGATCCGCCAGGACGAGGAACCGAGCAGGAAGACGTCGCCGACCCGCGACTCGTAGACCATCTCCTCGTCCAGCTCGCCCACCCGCGCGGCGCGTTCGGCGCCGGCGAGGAACACGCCGAAGAGGCCCCGGTCGGGGATCGTGCCGCCGCTGGTCACCGCCAGCCGCTGCGCGCCGGGTCGGCCGCTGAGCAGGTCGGTGGCCCGGTCCCAGACCAGCCTCGGTCGCAGCTCGGCGAAGGCCGTCGACGGGTAGCGCCCGGAGAGCATGTCGAGCACCGCGTGCAGCGCGGAGTCGGGCAGCTCGGCGAAGGGCGCGGCCCGGCGCACCAGGACGGCCAGGTCGCCCAGCCGCCACGGCTCCAGGGCCACCATCGCCACGATCTGCTGGGCCAGAACGTCGAGGGGGTTGCGGGGGAAGTGCAGCTCCTCGATCGCGCCGTCGGTCATCCGCTCCGCCACGACGGCGCAGGAGAGCAGGTCACCGCGGTGCTTCGGGAACACCACCCCCCGGGAGACGGCCCCGACCTGGTGCCCGGCCCGGCCGACGCGTTGCAGGCCGGCGGCGACGCTCGGCGGGGCCTCGATCTGCACGACCAGGTCGACCGCGCCCATGTCGATGCCGAGCTCCAGGCTGGAGGTGGCGACCACGGCGGGCAACTGCCCCGACTTGAGCGCCTCCTCGATGTGCTTGCGCTCCTCGCGGGAGACGCTGCCGTGGTGCGCCCGGGCGATCACCGGGGGCGCGCCGGTCGCGGCTCCCGACTGGGCCATCACCTCGGCCGGCTGGCGTGGGGCCCGCAGCGGCCCCACCGGCCTGCCGAACGCCCCCGCGTCGCGCGGTCCTGCCGGCCTGCCGAACGCCCCCGCGTCGCGCGGCCACGCCGGATCGTCGCCGTCCGCCAGGCCGCCGTCGCCGTCCGCCGGGCCGTCGTCGCCGGCCAGCAGCTCGGATAGGCTCACCGGCTCCCCGCCGCGGGCCACGCCACCGCCGTCCGGTGCGGCCGACGCCTCCCGCTCCTCGGCGGCCAGCTCGTTGAGCCGGGCGCAGAGCCGCTCGGCGCTGCGCCGGGAGTTGGTGAAGACGATGGTCGAGCGGTGTGCCTGGATCAGGGCGAAGACCCGTTCCTCGACGGCCGGCCAGATCGAGGCGCGGCGCGGCCCCGGGCCGCCCAGGTCGTCCTCGATCGACTGCTCCTGCTCGTCGAGGCGGGTCATGTCCTCCACGGGGACCTGGACGCTGACCTCGATGGTCTTGGCGGTGGGTGGCTGCACCACGTCGACCGCGCGGGCGCCGCCGAGGAACCGGGCGCAGCCGTCGATCGGGCGGACGGTCGCGGAGAGGCCGATGCGCTGGGCCGGGGCGGGCAGCAGCTCGTCGAGACGCTCCAGGCTGAGGGCCAGGTGGGCGCCCCGCTTGCTGCCCGCCACCGCGTGCACCTCGTCGACGATGACCGTCTCGACGCCGCGCAGCGAGTCGCGGGCGGCGGAGGTCAGCAGCAGGAACAGCGACTCCGGTGTGGTGATCAGGATGTCCGGTGGGGTGCGGGCGAAGGCGCGTCGCTCGTCGGCCGGTGTGTCACCCGTACGCATGCCGACCGTGATGTCCGGCGGGGTGACGCCGAGCCGGGTCGCGGCCTGGCGGATGCCGGCGAGCGGGGCGCGCAGGTTGCGCTCCACGTCGACGGCGAGCGCCTTCAGCGGGCTCACGTAGAGCACGCGGCAGCGTTGCCGCGCGTCGGCCGGCGCGGGCTCCCGGGCCAGGCGGTCCAGCGACCAGAGGAACGCGGCGAGCGTCTTGCCGGACCCGGTCGGCGCCACCACCAGAGCGTTGTTGCCGGCGGCCACCGAACGCCACGCCCCGGCCTGGGCGGCGGTGGGCGCGGCGAAGGCCGCCGTGAACCACTCCCGGGTCGCCGGACCGAAGCCGGCCAGCACATCCGCGCCGCCCGCGTCGGGGCCGGTCGTCACATCCGCCACCCGTCAATCCTGCCGCGCCCCTGTGACAATTGCCGACGGCCGGACGCCAAATGTGTCCGGCAACAGCGGTTACGCGGCGGATATGGCGCTTGCGGCGTTAAGTCTCACTTAACTGCTTGCTTGTGACGTGCAACATAAAGTAACTTCACTCGCGACGAGGACCGGGGTGGAGGGGATCGGATGGCCGTCGAGCAGCGGAGGGGCGAGCCCGGCACCGACGTGCTCATCCGCAAGGTCGACAGTCATCTCGCCGCCGTCCGGGTGGGCCTGCACGGTCCCGAGTTGGAGCTCGCCGAACGGCTCGCCCGCTGCCTGCGCGAGCTGGTCATCTCCACCGCCCACGCCAGCGCCGCCGACCGGGGGCAGGTCCGCGCGGCGGTGCACTACTTCGTGCTGCGCCGCGAGAGCCGAGGCCGGCTGCTGTCGGTGCGGTCCCTGGCTGCGGCCGAACGGATCATCGACCGGGTCGCCCGCCAGCTCGGCCGGGCCGACCTCCTCGCCGAGCCGTCGCACTGCGACCGCGCCACCCTGATCCGGTCCACGCCACCCGCGTCCGCCGACCACCGCCGCGCCGCCGCCGACTGACGCCCGCCGGACGGTCCCCGGTTGGTGATCGACTCCGTTTCCGTGATGTCGCGGTGTCCGGGCCGGCTGGATACCGCGACATCACTGATCCCGAGTGGAAGAGGCGATTTCCGGAAAACCGGGACGCCGAGGCGTGAACTGGCGTGTGATCGCAGCTAGGCGCCGACCCCCGCAGGAGGCGTCCGCCGCTGCCACCTCGACCGGGAGTGCGGGTGCTCGTACTGCTGATCCTTCACCTCGTGGTGGCACTGCTCGCGCCGCTGTTCGTCCGGTGGTGGGGTCCGCGCGCCTGCTATCCGCTGGCCGTGGCGCCGGCCGCCGCGTTCGTCTGGGCACTGGCCCGCACCCCGGCCGTACGCGACGGCGGCGCGGTGGTCGAGACGTACCCGTGGATCCGGCAGTTGGGCCTCGACGTGGCGCTGCGGATGACCACCCTGTCCTGGCTGCTGACGCTGCTGGTCGGCGGGGTCGGTGCCCTGGTGCTGGTCTACTGCGCCCGCTACTTCACGGCGGATTCGGTGGGTCTGGGTCGGTTCACCGCCGTGCTGGTGGCGTTCGCCGGGGCGATGCTCCTCCTGGTCCTCGCCGACGACCTGCTGCTGCTCTACGTGGGCTGGGAGCTGACCACCATCTTCTCGTACCTGCTGATCGGGCACAGCACCGAGCGGCGCGCCAGCCGGTGGGCGGCGGCCCAGGCCCTGATGGTCACCACGCTGGGCGGGCTGGCGATGCTGATCGGCTTCATCATGCTCGGGGTGCACGCCGGCACCTACCGTTGGTCGGAGATCGCGGCGCAGCCGTTGCCCGGCGGCGGTTACCTGGTCGCCGCGGTGGTGCTCATTCTCGTCGGGGCGCTGTCCAAGTCGGCGATCCTGCCGTTCACCTCCTGGCTGCCGGTGGCGATGGCGGCGCCCACGCCGGTCAGCGCGTACCTGCACGCGGCGGCCATGGTGAAGGCCGGCGTCTACCTGATCGGGATGCTCGCGCCGGTCCTGGCGGCGGTCGGCCCGTGGCGGCCGGTGACGATCGTGGCCGGCCTGGCCACCATGCTGGTCGGTGGCTGGGCCGCGCTGCGGCAGACCGACCTGAAGCTGCTGCTGGCGTACGGGACGGTGAGCCAGCTCGGCCTGCTGGTGGTGCTGACCGGGGCGGGCACCGCGGACGCCGCGCTGGCCGGGGTCGCCATGCTGCTCGCGCACGCCCTGTTCAAGGCGGCGCTCTTCCTGGTCGTCGGGATCATCGACCACGGCGCCGGCACCCGGGACCTGCGCGAACTCTCGGGTCTGCGGCACGGCTCCGGCCCGCTGGTCGGCGTCGCGGTGCTGGCCGCCGCGTCCATGGCGGGCGTGCCACCGCTGTTCGGCTTCGTCGCCAAGGAGGCGGTGTTCGCCGCGTTCATCGACCGGCCGGTGATCCTCGCCGGGCTGGTCGCGGGCACGGTCCTCACCGTCGCCTACAGCGTGCGGTTCCTGTGGGGCGCGTTCGCCGACCGGCCGGGCGTGGAGCAGACCCCGCTGGACCGGATCGCGCCGTCGCTGCTGGTGCCGGCGGCGGTGCTCGCGGTCGCCGGGCTGGTCGTCGGTCCCCTCGCCGCAGGCGTGGACGGGCTGCTCCGCCCGTACGCCGACCTGTTCGGCACCGCCCACGCGCACCTGGCGCTGTGGCCCGGGCTCACCCCCGCGCTCGGCCTCTCCGCGCTGGTGCTGGTCGCGGGCGGCGGACTGTTCGCGCTGCGCGGCCCGCTCGCGCCGGTGCTGGCCCGGCTTCGGGCCCCGGTGAGCGGCAACACCGGCTACGAGTGGGTGATCGGCCGCTTCGACCGGCTGGCGGTGGAGGTCACCAGCGTCACGCAGCGCGGGTCGCTGCCGCAGTATCTGGCCACCATCCTGATCGTGCTCGTGCTGCTGCCGGGTGGGGCGATGCTCGCGGCCCGTCCCTGGGAGGAGCGCGTCACCTCGTGGGGCACGCCGGTGCAGCTGGTCGTCGCCCTGGTGCTCGCGGTGGCGGCGGTGCTCGCGGTGGGCGCCCGTCGCCGGCTGACGGCGATGCTGCTGGTGGGGGTGACCGGCTACGGCACGGCGATGCTCTTCGTCCTGTACGGCGCGCCCGACCTGGCACTGACCCAGTTCCTGGTGGAGACCGCGACGATCGCGGTGTTCGTGCTGGTGCTGCGCCGGCTGCCGGAGCGGTTCTCGGTGCGACCGTTGCGGCGGGCCCGCTGGCTGCGCCGCACGCTCGCGGTGGCGGTCGGCGTCGTCGCCGCCGGGCTGGCCTTCACCGCCGCCGGTGCGCGGGAGGCGCCGTCCATCTCGGCCGCCTTTCCGGAGCTGTCGGTCGAGGAGGGGTACGGCCGCAACATCGTCAACGTGACCCTGGTCGACATCCGGGCCTGGGACACGATGGGGGAGATGGCGGTGCTGGTGGTGACCGCGACCGGCGTGGCCAGCCTGATCTTCGAGCGGTCCCGCACCGGGCCACGCCCGCGTCGCCCCGAGCCGTCCCGCCGGCCGACGCGGCCGGATCGGCCGATCTGGCTGCGCGGCGGCTCCCGCCTGGAGGAGCGACGGCGGTCGATCGTGTTGGAGGTGGTCACCCGGCTGATCTTCCACACGGTGGTGCTGTTCTCGCTGTTCCTGCTCTTCTCCGGTCACAACGCGCCGGGCGGCGGCTTCAGCGGCGGACTGGTGGCGAGCCTCGCGCTGGTCGTCCGCTACCTCGCCGGCGGCCGGTACGAGCTGGCCGAGTCGGCCCCGATCGGTGCCGGTACGGTCCTCGGCGCCGGCCTGGCCGTCTCCGTCGGCACCGGTGTGATCGCGTTGCTCGCCGGCGGATCGGTTCTCCAGAGCGCGCGGGTCGACCTCTATCTCCCGTTGATCGGCCACTTCTACCTGGTCACCTCCGTCTTCTTCGACATCGGTGTCTATCTGGTCGTGGTCGGGTTGATGCTGGACATCCTGCGCAGCCTCGGCGCGGAGGTGGACCGGCACATCGAGACCGCGGGCACGGCCACCCGGGGCCTCGCCGCGGAGCCGGGGGAGCGGCCGTGAGCGGGAGCGGGTCGAACCCCACGCTGGTGCTGGTGGTCGCCGTCGGCGTGGTGGTCGCCTGCGGCGTGAACCTCCTTCTGGAACGGAGCCTCAGCCGGATCCTGCTCGGCGTGATCCTGCTGGGCAACGGGGTCAACCTGCTCATCCTGCTGGGCGGGCGTTCCGGCGCCGCCCCGGTCGTCGGCACCGCCCCGGAGGACCGGATGAGCGATCCGCTGCCGCAGGCCATGGTGCTGACCTCGATCGTGATCACGTTCGGGCTGACGGCGTTCCTGCTCGCGGTGAGCTACCGCAGCTGGTACCTGACCGGCGACGACGAGGTGCCGGACGACCAGGAGGACCGGCAGATCATCCGGCTGGCCGAACGCGACGAGCCCGTCACCGCCGACCTCGGTGGCGAGGGTCCGAACGGCGACCCGGAGCAGGTCGACCCGGAGCCGGCCCGCCGCCGGCTGCGCCGTGGGGACGGCGTCGGATGACGGCGTACGGACGACGTCGCCGGGACGGGGGCCCCCGGTGAACCGGCTGCTGCCGTTGCCGGTGGTGGTGCCGCTGCTCGGCGCGGCCCTCACCCTGGTGCTCGGCCGGTGGCCCGGGGTGCAGCGGACCATCAGCGTCGTCGGGCTGACCACCACCCTCGCGGTCGCCGGGGCGCTGCTCGTCGAGGCGTACCGGCACGGGCCGGTGGTGCTGGCGATCGGCGGCTGGCCCGCCCCGGTCGGCATCGTGCTGGTCGCCGACCAGCTCGCCGCGCTGATGCTGGTGGTCTCGGCGGCGGTGACCCTGTGCGTGCTGCTCTACTCGATCGGTCAGGGGCGGGGGGAGACCGGCGAGACCGCCCCGGTGACCATCTACCACCCGACCTACCTGGTGCTGACCGCCGGCGTCACGAACGCGTTCCTGGCGGGGGACCTGTTCAACCTCTTCGTCGGCTTCGAGATCCTGCTCGCCGCGAGCTTCGTGCTGATCACCCTCGGCGGGACGCAGGCCCGGATCCGCACCGGGTCGACGTACGTGGTGGTGAGCATCCTCTCCTCGATGGTCTTCCTGGCGGCCGTCGGCCTGGTGTACGCGGCCACCGGCACGCTCAACCTGGCCCAGCTCGCGCGGCGGCTGGACGCGCTGCCGGACGGCGTCCGCCTGACGTTGCAGCTGATGCTGCTCCTCGCCTTCGGCGTGAAGGCGGCGGTGTTCCCGCTCTCCGCCTGGCTGCCGGACAGCTACCCGACGGCGCCGGCACCGGTCACCGCGGTCTTCGCCGGCCTGCTCACCAAGGTGGGCGTGTACGCCGTCATCCGCACCGAGACGCTGCTCTTCCCCGACGGGGAGGTGGGCACCCTGCTGATGGTGGTGGCCGGGCTGACGATGCTGGTCGGCATCCTCGGTGCGGTGGCGCAGTCCGACCTCAAGCGGGTGTTCTCGTTCACCCTGGTCAGCCACATCGGCTACATGATCTTCGGGGTCGGACTGAGCACCGTGGCCGGGCTCTCCGGCGCGATCTTCTACGTGGTGCACCACATCACCATCCAGACGACGCTGTTCCTCGTCGCCGGCCTGATCGAGGAGCGGTCCGGCAGCACCGACCTGCGCCGGCTCGGCGGGCTGGCCCGGATGGCCCCGCTGCTCGGCGTGCTCTTCTTCGTGCCCGCGATGAACCTGGCCGGCGTACCCCCGTTCTCCGGCTTCCTCGGCAAGCTCGGGCTGCTCCAGGCCGGTGTCGCCGCCGGTGGCGCGCTGCCCGGCGCGCTGGTCGCGGCCGGCACGGTGACCAGCCTCCTCACCCTCTACGTGGCCTCCCGGGTGTGGAACATCGCCTTCTGGCGCGCCCCGCAGATCGCCACCGACGAACCGGCGGTCCGGCTGCCCGGGCTGATGGTCGGCGCGACGGTCGCGCTCGTCGTGTTCGGGTTGGCGCTGACCGTCGTCGCCGGTCCGCTCTTCGACGTCACCGCCGACGCCGCCACCGACCTGCGCGACCGCACCCCGTACCTGCGGGCCGTCCTGCCCGAGGACGGACCGTGGTGAGCACCGAACCGCACTCCGACGAGCCGGCGCGGCCGCCCCGCGTCCGGGTGGGCCGCTGGCGCGACCAGTTCCTGGCGCTGGGCTGGCTGGTGCTGGTCTGGAATCTGCTCTGGGGCGAGTTCACCTGGGGCAACCTGGCCGCCGGCCTGCTGGTGGGCGGGGCGGTGCTGGTGTTCTTCCCCCTGCCACCGGTCACCTTCGGCGGTCGGGTGCGCCCGCGCTGGCTGCTGGCGTTCGTGGGCCGGTTCATCGTCGAGCTGGTGGCCGCCAGCATCCACGTCGCCCGCATCGCGGTGCAGCCCGGCTATCGGCCGCGCGGCGGCATCATCGCGGTCCCGCTGCGGGTGCGTACGGACCTGAACATGGCGCTCACCGCCGAGGCGGTGTCGCTGGTGCCCGGCACGCTGATCCTCGAGGTGGACCGGGACAACGCCGTCCTCTACGTGCACGTGCTGGACGTGCGCCGGCCGCAGGACCTGGCCGAGAACCGGGCGCGTGTCCTGGAGATCGAGCGGCGGATCGTCCGCGCCATCGGCTCGGCCGCGGAGCTGCGCCAGGTGGAGACCGACCCCGTCCCGAAGGAGAACCGTCCGTGAACACGTTCCTCGCCGTCGCGCTCACCGGCCTGCTCTCGGTGACCGCGCTCCTCGCGCTGGCCCGGCTCTACCGGGGGCCGTCGCTGCTGGACCGGGTGGTCGCCGCCGACATGCTGCTCGCCACCATGATCGGCGCGGTCGGGGCGGAGGCCGCCGTCAACGGACACGCCACCACACTGCCGGTGCTGGTGGTGCTCTCGCTGCTGGGGTTCATCGGCTCGGTCTCGCTGGTCCGGTTCGCCGCACGCGAGGACCAGTGATGCTGGGTACGATCGCCGACTGGGTGGGTGGCCTGTTCGTGCTGGCCGGCGCGGTGCTGGCCCTGGCCGCCGGCATCGGGGTGCTGCGCTTCCCCGACGTGCTGGACCGGATGCACGCCGCCACCAAGCCGCAGACGCTCGGAGTGCTGCTCCTGCTCGCCGGCGTCGCGCTGCGCCTGCGCTCCCCGGCGGACGTCGGGATGGTGGCGCTGGTGGCGTTGTTCCAGCTGGCGACGGCCCCGGTGGCGGCGCAGATGATCGGTCGCGCGGCGTACCGGTCCGGCCGGGTCGACCGCTCCCTGCTCGACACCGACGAGCTGGCCGGGCGTTGACGCCGGGCAGGCCCGAGCGTTGACGCCGAGTTGGCCGGGTGCCGACGCCGGGCGGGCGGGCGCGTCGACGCCGAGCCGGCCGGCGGCGACGGCCGGGGCCGGGTCGGAAACGGACACCGGACGCCTTCGTCCCACCCTCAGCGGACGTACAGCGGACGCCGATAAAATGGCGGCATGATCGACTCTTCTGCCCAGGAGGGCAGCAGTAGCCAGCCGGGTCGTGCCCGGCATCCTCTGGCCCCGACGCCGTACCGGGGAGCCCTGAGCCTCCCGTGTTGATCGTCCTCGGCCTTGTCCTGATCATCGTTCTCACCGCCGCCACCGGCTACTTCGTGGCTCAGGAGTTCGGTTACGTCGCCGTCGACCGGGGCAAGCTGCGCCAGCTCGCCGACGACGGCGACCAGGCCGCCGCCCGTGCGCTCGAAGTGACCGGCCGGCTCTCCTTCATGCTCTCGGGAGCCCAGCTCGGTATCACCGTCACCGCCCTGCTCGTCGGTTACGTCGCCGAGCCCTACCTGGGCGCCGGCCTCGCCGACCTGCTCGGCCTGGCCGGGGTCGCCGAGTCGCTGAGCCTTCCGCTCTCCGTCGCCCTGGCTCTGATCATCGCCACCGTCGTGCAGATGGTGCTCGGTGAGCTGGCCCCGAAGAACATGGCCATCGCCCGCGCCGAACCGGTGGCCCGGGCGCTGTCCCGCTCCACCTTGATGTACCTGCGGGTGGCGGGCCCGGCGGTCCGCCTCTTCGACCGCGCCGCCGTACGGCTGCTGCGCCGGGTCGGCATCGAGCCGATCGAGGAGCTGCCCAGCGGCGCCACCCCGGAGGACCTGGAGCAGATCATCGCCGAGTCCCGCCAGGAGGGGCACCTGGACGCGGAGATGTCCAACCTGCTGGACCGGGGGCTCGACTTCCGTGAGCTGACCGCCGGCGAGGCGATGGTGCCGCGCGTCGACGTGCACACCGTACGCGCCGACGAGCCGGTCAGCCGCGTCGTCGAACTGCTCGACACCGGCCACTCCCGCTTCCCCGTACGCGGTGCGGAGGGCGTGGACGACCTGGTCGGCGTCGTCGGCATCGCCGACGTGCTCGGGGTGCACCCCCGACAGCGCGCCACCACCCCGGTACGCGCGATCGCCGTACCGCCGCTGCTGGTGCCCGAGACCCTGCCGCTGCCGACGGTGCTGGACCGGCTCCGGTCCGGCCACCGCCAGCTCGCCTGCGTGGTTGACGAGTACGGCGGGTTCGCCGGCGTGATCACGCTGGAGGACATCGCCGAGGAGTTGGTCGGCCCGATCCGGGACGAGGACGACCCGCCGGAGCGGGCGCCGGCCCGGCAGGACGACGGTTCCTGGGTGGTGCCGGCCCGTTGGCGGATCGACGAGGTGGCCGACAGCACGGGCATCACGCTGCCCGAGGCCCCCGAGTACGACACGCTCTCCGGCCTCGTCATGCGTGAGCTGGGCCGGGTGCCCGAGGTGGGGGACCGGCTGGAGATCAACCTGTTGGCGGACGGCGAGGACGGCGAGGTGGACCGCCGAGCCCTGGTCGAGGTGCTCGCCGTCGACCGGCACGTGGCCGACTCCGTACGGCTGCGGGTGACCGAGCCGGGCCAGCGCCCGGAGGTGTCAGCGTGAGCGCGAGGAGTGAGCTTGCGAGCCCCGCAGTCGCGAACGAAGGACGGCTCAGCGTGAGCGCGAGGAGTGAGCTTGCGAGCCCCGCAGTCGCGAACGAAGGACGGTTCCGATGAGTCCCGGCATCGCACTGCTCACCTCGGTGGCGCTGCTCGCGCTGAACGGCTTCTTCGTGGCCGCCGAGTTCGCCCTGGTCGCCAGCAAGCGGTACCGCCTGGAGCAGGCCGCGGCCGGCGGCGGTCGCGCCGCGCGGGCCGCCCTGGACGGCGTCCGTGAGCTGTCGCTCATGCTCGCCGGCGCGCAGCTCGGCATCACCCTGTGCACGCTGGGCCTCGGTGCGCTCGCCGAGCCGGCGATCGAGCACCTGGTCAGCCCGGTGCTGCACGCGGTGGGTCTGCCGGACGCGGCGAGCCACGCGGTCGCGCTGGTCTTCGCGCTGGGGCTGGTCACCTTCCTGCACCTGGTGATCGGTGAGATGGCGCCGAAGTCCTGGGCGATCACCGACGCGGAGCGTTCCGCGATGCTGCTCGCCCTGCCGTTCCGCGCGTTCGCGCGGGTGGCCCGGCCGGTGCTCTCGGCGCTCAACGCCCTGGCCAACGCGATCCTGCGGCTGGCCCGGGTCAACCCGCAGGACCAGCTGGCCCAGGTGCACGGGCCGGACGAGCTGCGGATGCTGCTGGAGCAGTCCCGCGAGCACGGCCTGCTCGGTGCCGAGCAGCACCAGCTGCTGACCAGCATGCTGCAGTTGCAGGGCACGACCGTGGCCCAGGTGATGGAGCCGTTCTCGACGATGGTGACGGTTCGGCGGGACGACACGGCCGAGCACATCGAGCAGGTCAGCCGCGACAGCGGCCGGTCCCGGCTCGCCGTGCTCGACGCGGCCGGCAACGTCTGCGGTCTGGTGCACGTACGGGAGGCGGTGCGGGCGGTCACCACGGCCCAGACGGCCACCGCGGGCGACCTGATGAGCACCGCGTTCACCCTGCCCGCGGCGGCGTCGGTGACCGAGGCGGTGGCCGCCATGCGGGCCCGGCAGTCGCAGCTCGCGCTGGTGCGCAACGGTGGCGGCCCGGCCCGGCCGATCGGTTTCGTGGCGCTGGAGGACCTCCTTGAGGAGGTCATCGGCGAGTTCGACGACGAGACCGACACGGTGCCCCGCGGGCGGCGGATGCGCTGACCGAGGCCGCGCCGGCGGCTTTCCGCGAACCGGGGTGAACCCCCGGTACCGTCCGCCACAGTTGAGGTCGGGCGGGCGGACGGAGGGGTGCCGGTGCGGGTCACGGGGGTGTCGCCGGAGTCGGGCTGGACGGGCCTGACCGTGCGTACGGCCCTGGCGAATCCGAGCACCCGGCCGGGGCTGGCACTGCCCGGCCGGGTGACGGTCACCGCCGGCTCGGTGGACGTCCCGGTGTTGCACGTCCGGCTCGGCCTGGTCACGACGGCCGAGCCGGACGACCCGTCCGGACCGCGTCGCCTGGTGCAGTTCCACGACGCGTCGCTGACCGAGGCGTTCGTGCTGCGGGCCGGGCGGGGCCGGACGATCCCGTTCGAGTTCCCCGTGCCGTGGGAGACCCCGGTGACGATCTTCGGCGGGGTGCCGCTGCTCAGCCTGCGGATGGCGCTGCGCACGGAGGTGGCGGTCGAGCCGCGGCTGGACCAGGGCGCCATGGTGCCGGTCTTCGTGCATCCACTGCCCACCCAGGCGCACGTGCTGGCGGCGTTGGACACGCTCGGTTTCTCGATGCGCCAGGCCGGGTTGGTCGACGCCCGGCTGCCCGGGGTGGAGCAGACGCTGCCGCTGCACCAGCGGCTCGGCTACTGGGCGGCCCCGCTCTACGCCGGCCCGATGACCGAGCTGGAGGTGATCTTCGTGGCCAACTCGACGGGGCTGGAGGTGATCCTCTGGGTGGACCGCCGACTGGCCCTGGCCGGTGTCACCCATCAGAGCATCAGCCGGTTCCGGGTCTGGCACACGGGCGCCGACCAGCGGGACTGGGTGGCCACCGTGGACGGTTGGCTCCGGGAGGCGATCAATCGGCACGCGGCAGCCGCCGCGCACGCCGACTGGTCGGCGCAGATCACCGAGTCCGCGCACGTCAGCCGGCCACCGGACGAGCCCGTACCGCCCGGGTTCGGCCTGGGCGGCACCGCCGGCGGGCCGGGGGTCGGCGGTGGTGGCGGGGGCGGCGACGGCACCTGAGGGTCCGGCGCGGTGCCGGGTCGTCCCGGATCGGAGTCAGCGCGGTCCCGACCGGCCGGTAGTTGTGCCGCCGGCCGGTCGGGACCGCGGCTTACACGCTCGCGGTGGCGAGCTTGACGCTGAAGCCGAGGAAGAGGGCCGCCACGCCGGTGGTCGCTCCGGCGGCGAGCCGGCGACGCTGACGGAACTGGGCGGCCAGGAACGTGCCCGCGAAGATCAGCACGGTCAGGTAGAGCGCGCTGGTCACCTGCGCGATCAGGCCGAGCAGCACGAAGGAGAGTGCCGGCCAGGCGTAGTTCGGGTCGACGAACTGGATGAAGAACGAGATGAAGAAGAGGATCGCCTTCGGGTTGAGCAGGCTGATCACCAGCGCCTTGCGGAACGGGCTGCGCATCGCCGTGGGCTCGGCGGCGTCGATGAGGCGCGGCGCCGCTGGGTCGTTGCGGTCGCGCCAGCGCCGCCAGGCACCGCGCAGCATCGTCAACCCCACATAGCCGAGGTACGCGGCGCCGGCGTACTTCACCACCAGGAACAGCGGCGGGTACGCCTGGAGCAGCGACGCCACCCCGGCGGCGGAGAGGAACATCAGCACCCCGTCGCCGAGGAACACGCCACCGGCGGCCCGGTAGCCGGCGCCCACGCCACGCTTGGCGGCGGTGGAGAGGACGAAGAGCGAGTTGGGCCCGGGCAGCAGGACGATCGCCACGGTGCCCAGCACGTACGTTCCGAGGTCGGTGATGCCCAGCACGTCGGACATCATGGCCCCACCGGTGCCGTCCGGCGAAGTCTTTCCCGCAGCGTGACCTGTGCGTTCGGCCACTCATCGACGGTCATCGCGTACTGGACGGTGTCCCGCCACGAGCCGTCGGGGCGTTGCCGGTGCATCCGCAGCACACCTTCCCGGGTGGCGCCGAGGCGTTCGATGGCCCGCTGGGAGCGGGTGTTGCGGATGTCGGTGTGCCACACCACCCGCACGGCGCCGAGGTCGTCGAAGGCCCGCCCGAGCAGGAGCAGCTTGGCCTCGGTGTTGATCCCCGTGCGCCACCAGGGCCGGCCGAGGAACGTGTAGCCGATCGCCACCGACCGGCGTTGCGGGTCCACCTCGTACCAGGAGGTGCTGCCGACCACCGCGCCGGTGACCGCGCAGCGCTGCACCCAGGGCACCCGCTCGCCGCGCTGGTGGGCGGCGAGCGCTTCGCCGATCACCGCGGCCGTGGCCGGGGCGTCGGTCGGCAGGGGACGCCACAGGTGCCGCCACACCTCCGGGTCGGCGGTGGCGGTGTGCAGTTCGTGGGCGTACGCGAGGTCGAGCGGCTCCAGCAGCACGTGCTCGCCGCGCAGCGCCACCGGCTCGTGCCAGGGTGACCGGGCCTGGCGCAGGTACGCCGGCAGGGGCGCGGTCACGCCCGGGGCCGGCTCGGGGCGGCCCGGGGTCAGCCGCAGCGGCAGCACGCCCGCCCAGTGCGGCAGGTCGAGGTCGGTCTCCTCGTCGCGTACGCCGCCGTCGCGCGTCCGCACCGACACCTCGTGCAGCGGGAGGGCCAGCACGGCGGTCTCGGCCAGCTCGCGGCGGCTCGGCGGGCGGCTGTCGGCGGCCCGTCCGGTGCCGAGCTTCTCCACCAGGGCGGTCAGCACGTCGGCCTTCTCCCGCTCGTCGGTGACCAGGTGGGCGGTGCCGTGGGCGACCACCGAGCGGTAGTTGGCGCTGTGGTGGAACTGCGACCGGCCGTAGATCAGGCCGTCGAGCAGGGTGACCGCCACGCAGACGGGCAGGCCGTCGCCGCGGGCGGCGAGCAGCGGCCGGCTGCCGGTGGAGCCGTGCAGGTAGAGGGTGTCGCCGACGCGGACGTGCAGGGTCGGCAGCACCCGCGGCCCGCCGTCCACGGTGAACCCGAGCGCGCAGTCGTACGCCTCGTCGAGGATCGCGTGGGCCGCGGCCCGGTCGTAGCTCATCTTGTCGCGGGATCGCGTCGCGGTGGTCCGCGGGGTGCGGGGGAACGTGGTGGGTTGCATGTCGCCACCGCCTTTGTTCTAGTACAATCTCCGATTTGTGTCAGCACGCTATCAGCTCACCGGGACGACGGCCGTCGAGATTTCGGCCAGCATCGAGTCCGGCATCCGCACCGACGCCCTGCCCCCGGGCACGGCCCTGCCGCCGGTCCGGGCTCTCGCCGCCGAGCTGTCGGTCAGCCCGGCCACCGTCGCGCGGGCCTACCAGGAGCTACGCCAACGCGGGTTGGTCGCCACCGCCGGGCGGCACGGCACCCGGGTGCGGCCCCGCCCGCCGGTCGCCGCCCGGCGCGGTGCCCTGCGCCCGCCACCCGCACCCGGCCTGCGCGACCTCTCCGCCGGTGAACCCGACCCGCGCCTGCTGCCGCCGCTCGGCCCGCACCTGGCCGCCCTCGCCGCCGACGCCGGCGCACCGATCACCTACTCGGGCGCCGGAGTGCTGCCCGAGCTGGCCGAGGCGGCCCGGGCCCGGCTCGCCGCCGACGGCGTACCGGCGGGGGAGTTGACCATCACCGGCGGGGCGCTGGACGGCATCGAGCGACTGCTCGGCGCGCACCTGAGCCCCGGTGACGCGGTCGCCGTGGAGGATCCGGGCTGGGCCAACCTGCTCGACCTGGTCGCCGCCCTGGGGCTGCGCCCGATCGGCGTACCGGTCGACGACGAGGGGCCGATCGTCGCCGGCGTGGCCGCGGCCCTGGCGGCCGGTGCGCGGGCGCTCATCGTGACCAGTCGCGCGCAGAACCCCACCGGCGCCGCGCTCACCGCGGCCCGCGCCGCCGCGCTGCGGGACCTCCTCGCCGGCCGGCCGGACCTGCTCCTCGTCGAGGACGACCACGCCGCCGAACTGGCCCGCGTACCGCTGCACCCGCTGGCCGGGGCGACCGCGCACTGGGCCTTCCTCCGCTCGGTCAGCAAACCCTTCGGGCCCGACCTGCGACTGGCGGTGCTGACCGGCGACGAGACCACGGTGGCCCGGGTCGCCGGCCGGGCCCGGGCCGGCGCCGGCTGGGTGTCCACCGTGCTGCAACGGCTCGTGCTGGCCCTCTGGCGCGACCCGAGCGTCACCGAGCTGATCGCGCACGCGGCCGACAGCTACGACCGGCGGCGCCAGGCGCTGCTCGCGGCGCTGGCCACGCGCGGGCTCGTCGGGCGCGGCCGCAGCGGCATCAACGTCTGGCTGCCGGTGCCCGACGAGACCAGCGCGGTCACCGCGCTGCGCGACGCCGGCTGGTCGGTCGCGCCCGGCGCCCTCTACCGCATCGCCGGGCCGCCCGGCCTGCGCATCACCGTCAGCCCCCTGGCGGACGCCGACATCGAGCCCCTGGCCGATGCCCTGACCCGCGCCCTCCACCCCGCGCCCCCACCCCACCTCACCGCCTGACCCGTGGGTCGGGACAGGTCTGGTGGGGTGCCGGGTGGGTATGCGTGGTGTCGGAGGTGGGTCATGTCCACGGGGGCGAGGAGAGGCATCTGGATCGCGATCGCGGTGGCGGTGATCGTGATCATCATCGTGATCATTGCGCTGATGTCCGGCGGGGGCGGAGGCGGCGGCGGGTACTGAGCGACGGCCCAGTGGCGGCCGGCGGTCCGACGCAGCCGCCCGAAGACGTATATAACAGTCGACATGGCCCAGCAGAGCGAGAGCGCACCCGGCGCCCAGCGGTTCATCCCGCCCGACGCCGACACCCTCGACGAGCTGCGGGCCGCCGCCGGTGGCTGCCGCGGCTGCGAGCTCTACCGGGACGCGACGCAGACGGTGTTCGGCCGCGGCGACGAGAGCGCCCGGCTGGTCTTCGTCGGTGAACAGCCCGGCGACATGGAGGACCAGCAGGGGCTGCCCTTCGTCGGGCCCGCCGGTCGGCTGCTGCGCCGGGCGGTCGACGACGCGGGCCTCGACCCGAGGCACATCTATCTGACGAACACCGTGAAGCACTTCCGTTTCGAGCTGCGCGGCAAGCGGCGCATCCACCAGACCCCGGACGCGGTGCACATCACCGCCTGCCGGCCGTGGCTGGTCGCGGAGTTCGCCCGGCTGCACCCGGAGGTCATCGTGGTGCTCGGCGCCACCGCCGCCAAGGCGCTGCTCGGCCCCGCCTTCCGGGTCACGAGGCAGCGGGGCGAGCTGCTGCCCTGGCCGGCCGCCGCCCAGCACCCGGAGGACTTCCAGCGGGTGCCGGTGGACAGCGCCGGGAAGACCGCCGACGTCCCGCAGGCCCGGCTGCTGGCCACCATCCACCCCTCGGCGGTGCTGCGCGCCGACAACCAGGAGGTCGCGTACGAGGGGCTGGTCGCCGATCTCACCGTGGCCGCCCGCGCGCTCGCCGCGTAGCCGACACGGGCCTGGTGCCGGCGCCCGCGGCGAAACCGGGTGCCACCGGACGGGCCGGGTGCGCGAGGATGGGCAGGTCCTCCCCGTTCCTCACCCGTTCCCGCCGGAGCCGCCCCATGGCCACGGTCCTGCCCACGCCGGTCGCCGCACCGGACGTCGCGCCCATCCAGCGGCGCACCCTGAGCCTGCTCTTCGGCACCCAGATCATCGGCGGGATCGGTGTCACCATCGGCATCTCGGTGGGCGCGCTGCTCGCCGCCCGGGTCGCCGGCACCGCCGTCGCCGGTCTGGCGCAGAGCGCCGCCGTGGTGGGCGGGGCCCTGCTGGCGGTTCCGGTCACCCGGATCATGACCGGGCACGGGCGGCGACCGGGGCTGGCCGTCGCGTACCTGGCCGGTGCCGTGGGCGCCGCGCTGGTGGTGCTCGCCACGGTCAACCGCTGGGTGCCGCTGCTGTTCGTCGGGATGCTGCTCTTCGGCGGTGGCACCGCCGCCAACCTCCAGGCCCGCTACGCCGCCGTGGACCTCGCCGAACCGACCCGGCGGGCCCGACAGCTCTCGCTGATCGTCTGGGCCACCACCATCGGGGCGGTGGCCGCGCCGAACTTCGCCGCGCTGGCCGACCACACCACCAGCGACTGGGGTCTGCCCCCGCTGGCCGGCCCGTTCGCGTTCAGCGCGGCGGCGTTCGTGCTCGCCGCCGGCGTACTCCTGGTGCTGCTGCGGCCCGACCCGCTGCTCACCGCGCGCCGGCTCGCGGCGGCCGCCGGGTCCGACGTCAGCCCACCGGCCGAGGCCGTCGCTCCGCCGGCCCGGTCCGCCCGGCGCGGCGCGGGGATGCGTGCGGCGTGGCAGGTCGTACGCGGCCTGCCGGCCGCCCGGCTCGGCATCGTCGCCGTGGCGGTGGGCCACGTGGTGATGGTGGCGGTCATGTCGATGACACCGGTGCGGCTCGGCGAGTCGCACTCCGACGCCGACGTGCTGCGGGTGGTGGGTGTCGTGCTGAGCCTGCACATCGCCGGCATGTACGCGCTCTCGCCGCTGGTGGGCTGGCTCACCGACCGGCTCGGCCGGCGCGCGGTGATCCTCGCCGGGGTCGCGCTGCTGCTCGCGGCGTGCGCGGTCGCCGGCACCGCGGGGCACCACACGCCCCGGCTCTCGGTCGGTCTGGTCCTGCTCGGCCTGGGCTGGTCCGGCACCATGGTGGCGGGCTCCACGCTGCTGTCCGAGTCGGTGCCGTCGGACGTCCGACCGAGCGTGCAGGGCTTCTCGGACCTGACGATGGGGCTGGCCGGCGCGGTGGCCGCCGCGGCCAGCGGGTTTGTCATGCGGGCGGCGGGTTATCCGGTTCTCACCCTGCTCGCGGCGGTCGCGACGGTGCCGCTGGTGGCGCTAGCGTTGCGTCCGGTGTCGGCGGGGACACCGGACGAGGAGGAATGATCACGTGCGGCTGACCGACTTCTGGACCCGGTTGGAGGAGGCGTTCGGCCCCGGCTACGCGGCCAGCATCGCCTCCGACCAGGTGCTCTCCCAGCTCGGCGGGCGGACCATCGAACAGGCCATCGCGGCGGGGGAGGAGACGCACGTGGTGTGGCGGGCGGTCTGTGCCGCCTATCCCGACCGGGTGCCCGCGCGGCTACGCTGAGCAGCCTTTTCGGTCTATCCGCGTGTCGCTTGCCGAGTCGTACACCTGTTCGGCTATTGTCCACAGCGGGGTGCTCGTCCACAGCTCGCGGCCCGTCGGCTGGTTTTCTGTCGGACCCAGCGCCTAGCGTGTCCGCGTGACGCGAAGCTCAGCAAAGACGCCGGCGAAGGCAGGGGTGGCAACCATGGCAGCAGGGCCTGACCGGGAGAAGGCACTCGACCTTGCTCTCGCTCAGATCGACAAGCAGTTCGGCAAGGGCTCGGTGATGCGCCTGGGGGAGCGTCCGGTCGTCCAGACCGCGATCATCCCGACCGGCTCCATCGCGCTCGACGTGGCGCTCGGCGTGGGCGGTCTGCCGCGCGGCCGGGTCGTCGAGATCTACGGCCCGGAGTCCAGCGGTAAGACCACGGTCGCCCTGCACGCGGTGGCCAACGCCCAGCGCAACGGTGGCATCGCCGCCTTCATCGACGCCGAGCACGCGCTCGACCCGGAATACGCGAAGGCCCTCGGCGTCGACACCGACGCGATGCTGGTCTCCCAGCCGGACACCGGCGAGCAGGCGCTGGAGATCGCCGACATGCTGGTCCGCTCCGGCGCGCTCGACATCATCGTGATCGACTCGGTGGCCGCGCTGGTGCCACGCGCCGAGATCGAGGGCGAGATGGGTGACAGCCACGTGGGTCTCCAGGCTCGGCTGATGAGCCAGGCGCTGCGGAAGATCACCGGCGTGCTCAACCACACCGGCACCACGGCGATCTTCATCAACCAGCTCCGCGAGAAGATCGGCGTGATGTTCGGGTGCATGTCGTACTCGACCAGGGTCACCTTGGCCGACGGCACGCAGGAGAAGATCGGCAAGATCGTCAACCAGCGGATGGATGTCGAGGTTCTCTCCTACAACCCGGAGACCGACCGGGTCGAGCCGAAGCGGATCGTGAACTGGTTCAACAACGGCCCGGCGGAAGAGTTCCTTCAGTTCACCGTGGCCAAGTCGGGCGGCAACGGGCGGGCCCAGTTCGCGGCCACGGCCAACCACCTGGTGCGTACGCCCGGGGGATGGCGGGAAGCCGGCGAACTCGTCGCCGGTGACCGCGTCATGCTGGCGGAGCCGAGGCGGCTCAGCGAACAGCAGTGGCAGGTCGTGCTCGGCTCGCTGATGGGCGATGCCGCTCTCTCGCCGAACCGCCAGGATCGTTCCGGCGTCCGTCTCCGTCTCGGGCACGGCGCGCAGCAGGTTGACTACCTCGACTGGAAGGTCTCCCTGCTCGGCAACATCAACCATTCGCGGCACACCGACGCTCGTGGCGCCACGTTCGTCGACTTCACTCCGCTGCCCGAGTTGGGCGAGCTGCGCCAAGCCGTCTACCTGGGTGACGGTAAGAAGCACCTCAGCTGGGACTACCTCAAGGCGCTCACGCCCTTGGCGCTCGCCGTGTGGTACATGGACGACGGTTGCTTCACGCTTCGGTCGAAGGGCGTGCAGCAGCGTACGGCCGGCGGTTCGGGGCGGATCGAGATCTGCGTCGAGGCGATGGCCGAGGGGAGTCGGGACCGGCTGACCGAGCACCTGCGCGACGCCTACGGGCTGGATGTGAAGCTGGTTTCCCGAGGCTCCCGTGGCACGGCGTCGATCATCTTCTCCACCGCCGCATCGGCCCGTTTCCATGAGCTGATCGCGCCCTATGTGCCGGCAGCGATGGAGTCGAAGCTCCTGCCGAGGTTCCATGGCCAGTGTCGCATTGAGCCGCAGTTCGTCTCGGCCGAGCTGACGCCGGTTCCGGCTCGGATCATCGATGTGCACATCAAGCCGAAGACCCGGTCGATGAACCGGTTCGACATCGAGGTAGAGGGCAACCACAACTACTTCGTCGACGGTGTCATGGTGCACAACAGCCCGGAGACCACCACCGGTGGTCGGGCGCTGAAGTTCTACGCCTCGGTCCGGCTCGACGTCCGGCGCATCGAGAGCCTCAAGGACGGCACCGACGTGGTCGGCAACCGGACCCGGGTCAAGGTCGTGAAGAACAAGGTCGCGGCGCCGTTCAAGCAGGCCGAGTTCGACATCATGTACGGCAAGGGCATCTCGCGCGAGGGTTCGCTGATCGATGTCGGCGTCGAGCAGGCGATCATTCGCAAGTCCGGCGCCTGGTACACCTACGAGGGTGACCAGCTGGGCCAGGGCAAGGAGAAGGCCCGGGAGTTCCTCAAGGAGAACCCCGACGTGGCGGCCGAGATCGAGAAGAAGATCCTGGAGAAGCTCGGCGTCGGGGTCGGCGTGAGCGACGCGGCCGGTGGCCCGGAGCTGCCGCCGGTCGACTTCTGATCTGAGCCGTGGCAGGTCGACGTGCCCGCACGGGGCGAGGCTGGGATGCCAGCCCGCCCCGCGCGGCTGACGCCGGTGGTCCGCCGCGACCCCGCCGCGGTCGACGCGGCCGGTCCGACGAGGCCGAGCCGGAGGCGCCCTCCCCGCCACGGGACGAGGCCGAGGTGGCCCGGGAGATCTGCCTCCGCCAGCTCGCCGTCCGCCCGCGCACCCGCGCCGAGCTGGCTGGCGCGCTGGCGAAGCGGGGCATCTCCGACGAGGTGTCGGCGGAGGTGCTCGACCGCTACGACGAGGTCGGCATCATCGACGACGCCGCCTTCGCCCGTGCCTGGGTGTCGAGCCGGCACGCGGGACGTGGGCTGGCCCGCCGGGCGCTCGCCAACGAGCTGCGCCAGCGCGGCGTCGACGGTGAGGTAGCCAGCGAGGCGCTCGGCGAGCTGGACGAGGAGACCGAGGCGGAGACCGCCCGGGCGCTGGTGGAGCGGAAGCTGCGTACGGCCCGGGGTGAGCCCGACGCCGTGTTCCGTCGCCTCGTCGGGATGCTGGCCCGCAAGGGCTACCCGCCCGGCGTGGCGATCCGGGCGGTGAAGGACGCCCTCGCCGCGCAGAGCGCCGAGGCGGCCGAGTTCGCCGAGCACATCGACGCCGACGCCCTCGCCGACGCGGAGGGCGAACTGGACCGGGACAGCCGCACGGCAGACTGATCGCCCCCGGCCGACGGCGGTGCCAGGCGTGCCCAGCCGGGCAGATCGTCGCCCAGCGCCCGGGCCCCCACCCGGTCCGCCCGGGCCCCCACCCGGCCCATCCGGCCGGCGTTCGGCGGGAGGCGGTGGTGTTTGTCCGCTGGTGTCCGGCGTGAGGTCAGCGCTCAGTGACGCGCCAACTTCTCTCCGTTCGGGGGGTTTGATCATGAGTTCTTGACCAGACCGCCCTCGGAGACCTAGCCTCGCCATACAGGTTCACATTGCCCGACCATCGCAGGCTAAGCGCACAACATAGATCGCGTAACAGAACAGCATCACTTTGGCCGACTCTCCGGCCACTGGCGACAGCTCCGGACAGGCCGGTCCGGAGCGGCCGCGACAACTGCACCCGGCCGCCGACGATGCCCGAGGGCACCGCCGGCGGAGAAAGCTACCCTTTCACGGCCAGCCGCTCCGGTCGGGCGTCCAGAGTCGCGGGACCATGCCGTCGGCACGGCTCCCGCGGCGCCCACGTTCAGGGGAGGCGGGCATGACCGGGCGGCACAGATTCACGGGCGGTCCACATGGGGTCCCGGCATGAGCGCCCTCGACGTGGCGCTCCTCGTCGCCGTCCTCGTCCTGATGGCGGTGGTGGTCGGCGCGGTCGTGCTGGGCGCCCGGGCGCTGCGGCGGTTCCAGGCGCAGCCGTCCGCTGAGGACCCGGCGTTCATCGCCGAGAAGGACCGCCAGGAGCAGTCCCTGGCCGCCCTGCGCAGCGCCGCGAACGAGGCGAACAGCACCATCGACGTGGCGAAGTCGGCGGCCGCCGCCGCCCGTGCGGAGGCTGCCGCGGCGAAGGCCGAGGCGAAGGCGGCCCGCGCGGAGGCGCGACGGGTGCTCGACGACGCCCGCGCCGAGGCGGACACCGTGCTGGAGCGGGCCCACAAGCAGGCCGAGGTCGACGCGGAGCAGCTGCGTACGGCCGCCCGGCGCAGCGGCGAGCGGGAGGTGGCCGTGCTGGCCGCGACCACCCGGGAGCAGGCGGCCGAGGTCGAACGGCGCGCGGCCCGGATGGACGAGCGGGAGCGGCTGCACACCGAGGAGGTCGAGCGGCTCGCCGAGCGGGAGCGTCAGCTCACCGCCGCCAGCGCCGCGCTCTCCGCCCGGGAGGCCGCGCTCGCCCGTCGGGAGGCGGAGCTGACCGAAGCGGAGGAGCTGCGCCGACGGGAGCTGGAGCGGGTGGCCGGGCTGACCGCCGACGCCGCCCGCACCGAGCTGGTCGAGGCCATCGAGACCCAGGCCAAGCGCGAGGCGGCGCTGCTGGTCCGCGACATTGAGGCGGACGCCCGCAGCACCGCCGAGCAGCGGGCCCGGCACATCGTGGTCGACGCGATCCAGCGCGTGGCGAGCGAACAGACCGCGGAGAGCGTGGTCAGCGTCCTGCACCTGCCCGGGGACGAGATGAAGGGGCGGATCATCGGCCGGGAGGGGCGCAACATCCGCGCCTTCGAGTCGGTGACCGGGGTGAACCTGATCATCGACGACACCCCGGAGGCGGTGCTGCTCTCCTGCTTCGACCCGGTCCGACGGGAGGTGGGCCGGCTCACCCTGGAGAAGCTGGTCCTCGACGGGCGGATCCACCCGCATCGGATCGAGGAGGTCTACGACCTGGCCCGGCAGGAGGTCGACCAGCTCTGCCGGCGGGCCGCCGAGGACGCCCTGGTCGAGGTCGGCATCACCGAGATCCACCCGGAGCTGGTCACCCTGCTCGGCCGGCTGCGTTACCGCACGTCGTACGGACAGAACGTGCTCAAGCACCTCGTCGAGACCGCGCACATCGCCGGCGTCATGGCCGCCGAGCTGAAGCTGGACGTGCCGACCATCAAGCGGTCGGCGTTCCTGCACGACATCGGCAAGGCGCTCACCCACGAGGTGGAGGGCAGCCACGCCATCATCGGCGCCGACCTGGCCCGCAAGTACGGCGAGAGCGAGGACGTGGTGCACGCCATCGAGGCGCACCACAACGAGGTGCCGCCGCAGACGATCGAGGCGGTGCTGACCCAGGCGTCCGACGCCTGCTCGGGCGGGCGGCCGGGGGCCCGGCGGGAGAGCCTGGAGGCGTACGTCAAGCGGCTGGAGCGGATCGAGGAGATCGCGGCGAGCAAGCTCGGCGTGGAGAAGGTCTTCGCGATGCAGGCGGGCCGGGAGATCCGGGTGATGGTCAAGCCGGACGACGTCGACGACATCGGTGCCGCCGTGCTGGCCCGGGACGTGGCCAAGCAGATCGAGGAGGAGCTGACCTACCCGGGGCAGATCCGGGTGACCGTGGTCCGCGAGTCCCGGGTCACCGAGATCGCCCGCTGAGGCGCCGCGGGTGCGACGAGAGAGGGGCGGGTGGCCGATGGCCACCCGCCCCTCGTCGTGGGTGCGATCAGATGGCGGTCTGCCCGGCCGCCCCGCCGGTCTCGACCGCCGGCAGCGGCTTCGCGGAGGTGCGCGCCCGACCCATCCGCTTCTGAAGCCACCAGGCGAGGACCGACAGCATCCCGCAGATGGCGATGTAGATCGCGGCGATGATCAGGTACGTGGGCACGTACGGCAGACCGAACGGCAGTCGGCCGCCGATCTGCTTGCCGACGAACAGCAGCTCCGGGTAGGTGATGATGAAGCCGAGCGCGGTGTCCTTGAGCAGGACGACGAGCTGGCTCACGATCGCCGGCAGCATCGAGCGCACCGCCTGCGGCAGCAGGATCAGCCGCAGCACCTGGTTCTTGCGCAGGCCGATCGCGTACGCGCCCTCGGACTGGCCGCGCGGCACGGCGTTGATGCCGGCCCGGAAGATCTCCGCCAGCACCGAGCCGTTGTAGAGCGTGAGCCCGATGACCAGCGCCCACAGCTTGTCGATCGACCAGCCGTACTGCAGCGGCACGTAGTAGCCGAAGAAGATCAGGATGAGCAGTGGGATGGCCCGGAACAGCTCCACGACGAAGGTGGCGGGGCTGCGCAGGATCCACTTGTCGCTCAGCCGGGCGCTCGCGAACACGGCGCCGAAGAGCAGCGCGAGGACGGCGGCGATCCCGGCCGCCTTGAGCGTCGCCCCGAGCCCGTTGAGCAACTCGCGCTGCACCGAGACGTACTGGAACTGCTCCCACTTGCGGGCCTCGAACTGCCCGGTGTCGTAGAACTTGTAGCCGACGAACGCGATCAGCGCGACGATGGCGAGCGTCGAGGCGACGCCGAGCAGCGCGTTGCGCCGCTTGGCCCGAGGGCCGGGCAGGTCGTAGAGGACCGAGGCCTGCGTGCTCATCCGTGCCACCCTCCGTTCGTCGCCGTGCGATCCGTCCGTACGCTTCGCGCGCTCATCGGGCCACCGCCCACTTGCGCTCCATGACGCGCTGCAGCGCGACCAGCGGCAGGATCAGGATGAGGAAGCCGATGGTGATCCAGAGCAGCACGGCGAACTGCGGCTCACCACGCTCCGACATGTACGCCGGGATGGCGCCCGCCTCCAGCACGGAGAAGCCGGCCGCGATCGTGGTGTTCTTCAGCATGGCGATGAACACGCTCATCATCGGCGGGACCATGGCGCGCAGCGCCTGCGGCAGCACGATCAGCGTGAGCACCTGCCCGAAGGTCATGCCCAGTGCCCGGGCCGCCTCCGCCTGTCCGGCGGCGACCGTGTTCACGCCGGAGCGGACCACCTCGCAGACGAACGCCGAGGTGTAGACGATCAGCGCGATGCAGGCGCTGGGGAAGTAGTCGATGTTGATGTCCAGCTTCGGCACCCCGAACACCAGGATTGCGAAGACCAGCGTCAACGGGGTGTTGCGGACCAGGTTGACGTACGTGGCGCCGAAGGCCCGCAGCGCCGGGACGGGGGAGACCCGCATCGCGCCGAGCAGCGTGCCGAGGACGAGACTGCCGACGCCGGCGATCAGGAACAGTTTGACGGTGTTGATGAACCCGTCGCGGAACAGGTCCGCGTTGTCCGTCAGTACGCGGAAGAACTCGCCCATGCCTCGCTCTCAGTCCTCGGGCGGACGCCGGGCGGGACGAACCCCGCCCGGCGTCGCGTCATGTGTCGAACTGTCGCTCAGTACCGCTCGAGCTGCGGCGGGGTGCCCGCCGAACCCGACTTGCCGAGCGTGCCGTCGTAGATCTTCTGCCAGGTGCCGTCGGTGAACGCCGCCGCGATCTGGTCGTTCACGTAGTCACGCAGCGCCTTGTCGTCCTTCGGCAGGCCGATGCCGTACTTCTCGGTGCTGAACGGCTGGCCGACGACCTTGAGCTCGTCCGGGTTCTGCGCCGCGTAGCCCTTGAGGATGGCGTCGTCGGTGGTCACCGCGTCGACCTTCTTGTCCAGCAGCTGCGAGACGCACTCGGAGTAGGTCTTGAACTCGACGATGTTCTCCGGCTCGGTGAGCCCCTCGTCGCGGATCTTCTGGATCGGGGTGGACCCGGTCGCGGAGCAGACCTTCTTGCCCTTGAGCGCGTCCTTGCCGGTGATGGCCGACTCGTCCTTGCGGACCAGCAGGTCCTGACCGGCCACGAAGTACGGCCCGGCGAAGGAGATGTCGTTCTTGCGCTTGTCGGTGATCGAGTAGGTGCCGACGTAGTAGTCGACCTCACCACCCTTGATCGCGGTCTCGCGGTTCGCGGACGCGATCTCCTTGTACTCGATCTTCGCCGGGTCGACGCCGAGCTTGCTGGCGACGTACTGGGCGATCTCGATGTCGAAGCCGCACCGGGTGCCCTGGGCGTCCTTGTAGCCGAGGTTCGGCTGGTCGAACTTGACGCCGATGACGACCTTGCCGGCCGACTTGATCTTGTCGAAGGTCGGGCTGCCGGCGACCGCCGCGTCCGCCTTCGGGGTGAAGGTCGCGCCGGAGGTGGTGCAGGTGTCGGACTGGGCGCCGCCGGAGGTGCTACCACCGGCGCTGGGGGTCGGGTTCCCCTCCTTGCCGCAGGCCGCGGCAGAGAGGGCGAGCGAGGCCATCATGGCAACCGCCGCCACGCGCTTCATACGCATACTCTTCTCCTTCTTCGACGAAGCGCGCCGGGGGACGACGCGCTTCGGGTACGGACGCACTAGTGCGTGAGGATCTTGGAGAGGAAGTCCTTGGCCCGCTCGCTGCGCGGGTTGGCGAAGAACTCCGCCGGCGGCGCGTCCTCCACCAACTGCCCGTCGGCCATGAAGATGACCCGGTTGGCGGCGTGGCGGGCGAAGCCCATCTCGTGGGTGACCACCACCATCGTCATGCCCTCCCGGGCGAGCGAGGTCATCACGTCGAGCACCTCGCCGACCATCTCCGGGTCGAGCGCGCTGGTGGGCTCGTCGAAGAGCAGGGCCTTGGGCTGCATGGCCAGGGCCCGGGCGATCGCGGCCCGCTGCTGCTGACCACCGGAGAGCTGGGCCGGGAACTTGTCGGCCTGGTTGGCGATGCCGACCCGGTCGAGCAGGGCGAGGCCACGCTCTCGGGCCGCCGCCGGCTTCTCCTTGCGGACCTTAATCGGCCCGAGGGCGACGTTCTCCAGGATGGTCTTGTGCGCGAAGAGGTTGAACGACTGGAACACCATGCCGACCTCGCTGCGCAGCCTGGCGAGGGCCTTGCCCTCCGCGGGCAGCTGCTGCCCGTCGAAGGTGATGGTGCCGGAGTTGATCGGCTCGAGTCGGTTGATGGTGCGGCAGAGCGTCGACTTGCCGGAGCCGGACGGGCCGATCACCACGACGACCTCGCCGCGGCCGACCGAGAGTGAGACGTCGTCCAGCACGTGCAGCGGCCCGAACCACTTGTTGACCGAATCCAGCACGATGAGCGGTTCGCCCGTCGTCACGTCGTCCACCGTCCCTGTCGTCTACGGGTCGGGGTCGGATGCCCCCGGTTGGGGGCAACTGTAGGCGGGGGGATGTGGCGGAACGCAACTCAGTTGGTCACGGAGCGGTAACACCACCGGTGATCCCCGCCGGGAGTCCGAATTCGACCGCGAAAAGACCGCGACGGTGGCGCGCGGCGGTCCGCGCCGCAATCATGAGGCTATGACCGAACCGGTACGCCTCACCCGCTACGCGCGCGGCGGCGGATGTGCCTGCAAGATCCCTCCGGGTGAGCTGGAGGCGATGGTGGCGGGCCTCGGCCCGGCCACCGGCGCCGCCGAGCTGCTGGTCGGTCTGGACCACGGCGACGATGCCGCGGTCGTCCGCCTGGACGAGCGCACCGGCCTGGTCAGCACCGCCGACTTCTTCACCCCCGTGGTGGACGGCGCCTACGACTGGGGCCGCATCGCCGCGGCCAACGCGCTGTCCGATGTGTACGCCATGGGCGGCACCCCGCTGGTCGCGCTGAACCTGCTCTGCTGGCCGCGGGACGTGCTAGCGCTGGAGTTGGCGCGCGAGGTGCTGCGCGGCGGGCAGGACGTCGCCCGGGAGGCGGGCTGCCACCTGGCCGGCGGCCACAGCGTCGACGACGACGGCCCCAAGTACGGGCTGGCGGTGACCGGCGTGGTCCGTCCGGAGGAACTCATCACACTGGACGCGGGACGGGCGGGTCTGCCGTTGTCGCTGACCAAGCCCCTCGGCGTGGGAGTGCTGAACACCCGGCACAAGTCCACCGGCGAGACGTTCCCCGAGGCGGTGGCCGCGATGAGCACCCTCAATCGGGATGCCGCGCGGGCGGCGGTCGCCGCCGGCGTCCGCTGCGGCACCGACGTGACCGGCTTCGGCCTGCTCGGGCACGCCTCCAAGCTGGGCCGGGCCAGCGGGTTGACCGTGGCGATCGACGCGGCGAGCGTGCCCTACCTGGCCGGGGCGCGGGAGGCGGTGCGCGACGGCTACGTCAGCGGCGGCAGCCGGCGCAACCTGGACTGGGTGACCCCGTGGACCGACTTCGGCGCCGCCGGCGAGGACGAGCGGTTGCTGCTGGCCGACGCGCAGACCTCGGGCGGCCTGCTCGTCGCGGGCGAGGTGCCGGGCGCGCCGATCGTCGGTGAGTTGCAGCCGCGCGGCGAGCACCTGGTCGTCATCCGCTGAGCCGGCGGCCCGCCGGTGTGAATGTCGGAGGTCGGACACGGCCTACTCCCACCGGGGAAAGCGGCACCATACCCGATAAACTGTCATCTTCCGGCTCGTCGACGGAAGGCCATCCCTGCAAATTTTGCCCGGAATGGTCACAGACCGGTAACTTGCCCCCGGCTGGGGTCAAATGCCCCCCACCATCGTCAGTAAGGCCCGATCCAAGGCCGGTGGGACGAACGCAGCGAGGAGGCGGCATGACCGAGCTGTGGAACTGGAGAATCGACCAGGTACGACCCGTGGAGGTCTACCCGGCGTTGGCCGAGGCGCTCGGTCGGGTGGTGATGCCCCTGGCCGTCGCCGACCCGGCGAACCTGCCGAGATACGCGGTGATCTGCGACGTCTGGCAGGCGCCCGGCGAGTTCGCCACGATCGTGGACTGCTACGGGGTGCCCGACACGCTCCCCGAGCACGCCAGCATCGCCGCGCTCGCGCGGCTGCTGGACCGCAACTGCCTGCTCCGCGACGACACCCTCGACGCGAGCCGGCACCTGCTCGTCTCGCCGGACGGGACGATCCGTCCGGTGCACTTCGACGTCCGGGAGACCGACGACGGCGAGGAGCTCACCAACCAGCGGCTCTGCACCGAGGCGGACCCCCGCTGTCGCGGCTGGTCACAGTGTCACCGCTCGAGGTGGGCCCCCGACACGGTCGCGCCGGCGCTCGCGGCGGCCTGACCGCCGCGCGGGGCGGCCGCCCCGCGCACCACGAGCTGGTCGAGCAGCGTACGGGTGGCCTCCGCCACGGCGGCCACCGCCGCGTCGAAGGCGGCGGCGTTGTGCGCGGCGGGCGCCCGGAAGCCCGAGATCTTCCGGACGTACTGCAACGCCGCCGCCTGCACGTCGGTGTCGGTCACCTCCGGGGTGTACGGCTCACGCAGGGTCTTGATGCTCCGGCACATGGCTCCTCCTCGGTTCCGGTCGATCCGGTCGGCCCGGATACGCTGTCCTGGTCATGACTACCGCAGCGGCGGGCAGCCCGCGCACCTACCAGGTGCGGACGTACGGCTGCCAGATGAACGTGCACGACTCCGAGCGCATCTCCGGGCTGCTGGAACAGGCCGGATACGTCCGCGCGCCCGAGGCCGACGAGCACCCCGACGTGGTTGTGTTCAACACCTGCGCGGTCCGGGAGAACGCCGACAACCGGCTCTACGGCAACCTCGGTCATCTGCGCCCCGTGAAGGACAGGCACCCGGGGATGCAGATCGCCGTCGGCGGCTGCCTGGCCCAGAAGGACCGCGGCGACATCGTCCGCAAGGCCCCCTGGGTCGACGTGGTCTTCGGCACGCACAACATCGGCTCGCTGCCGGTGCTGCTGGAGCGTGCCCGGCACAACACGGCCGCCGAGGTGGAGATCCTCGAGTCCCTCGAGGTGTTCCCGTCCACGCTGCCCACCCGCCGCGAGTCGACGTACGCCGGCTGGGTGTCGATCTCGGTGGGCTGCAACAACACCTGCACGTTCTGCATCGTGCCCTCCCTGCGCGGCAAGGAGAAGGACCGCCGCCCCGGCGACATCCTCTCCGAGGTGCGGGCCCTGGTCGACGAGGGTGTGCTGGAGGTGACCCTGCTCGGGCAGAACGTCAACTCCTACGGCGTCGAGTTCGGCGACCGGTACGCGTTCGGCAAGCTGCTGCGGGCGTGCGGCGACATCGACGGCCTGGAGCGGGTGCGGTTCACCAGCCCGCACCCGAAGGACTTCACCGACGACGTGATCGCCGCGATGGCCGAGACGCCCAACGTGTGCCACTCGCTGCACATGCCCCTGCAGTCCGGCTCCGACGACGTGCTGCGGGCGATGCGCCGCTCGTACCGGTCGGAGAAGTACCTGGGGATCATCGAGAAGGTCCGCGCCGCGATGCCCGACGCGGCGATCACCACCGACATCATCGTCGGGTTCCCCGGCGAGACCGAGGCGGACTTCGCGCGCACCCTCGACGTGGTCCGCGAGGCCCGCTTCTCCTCCGCCTTCACCTTCCAGTACTCGAAGCGCCCCGGCACCCCGGCCGCGACCATGGACGGCCAGCTGCCCAAGCAGGTCGTCCAGGAGCGTTACGAGCGGCTGATCGCCGCCGTCGAGGAGATCACCTGGGCGGAGAACAAGCGGCTCGTCGGGGAGACCGTCGAGGTGCTCGTCGCCGTCGGCGAGGGGCGCAAGGACGAGCGTACGGGCCGGATGTCCGGCCGGGCCCGGGACGGCCGCCTCGTCCACTTCGACGCCGGTTCGTTCGCCGGGCAGATCCGCCCGGGCGACATCGTGCACACCACCGTCACCTACGCGGCCCCGCACCACCTCAACGCCGACGGCGAGCCGCTGTCGCACCGGCGCACCCGGGCCGGCGACGCGGCCGAGGCGGGACGCTCCCCGCGTACCCCCGGTGTGCTGCTCGGACTGCCGACGATCGGCGCGCCGGCCGCGGCGCCGGCCCCGGTCGGCGGCTGCGCCGCGCACTGACCGACACCCGCTCGCCAGCGGACGCGACGGAGCCCCGGCCCCCGAAGGGGACCGGGGCTCCGGCATCGAACAGGTCAGCTGGACTGCTCGGCGAGCTGGAGGAACTGGCGCTTCGAGGCCAGCGCCTGCTCGGCCTCACGGATCCGGCGGGCGTCACCCGCGGCCTGGGCCCGGGACAGCCGCTCCTCGGCCTCGGCCACCTGCGCCCGCATCTGAGCCAGCAGCGGGTTGTCCTCCTTGGTGGTCCGACGCCAAGCCGAGTCCATCACCTCGCGGACCTTGTCGTCGACCGCGCGCAGCCGCCGCTCCAGACCGGCGGCCGCCTCCCGCGGCACCCGACCGGCCTCGTGCCACTGCGCCTGGATGTCGCGCAGCTTCGCCTGCGCGCCCTTCGGGTCGCCGTCGACGTCCAACGCCTCGGCCTCGGCGAGCAGGGCCTGCTTGCGCTCCAGGTTGGCGCGCTGCTCGTTGTCGCGCGCCGAGAAGACCTCACTGCGCCGGGTGAAGAACTCGTCCTGCGCGGCCCGGAACCGGTCCCAGAGCCGCTGCTCGGCCTCCTTCGAGGCGCGCGGCGCGGCCTTCCACTGCGTCATCAGCTCCTTGAGCTGGTTGGCGGTGGCCGCCCAGTCGGTGGATTCCTTGAGCTTCTCGGCCTCGGTGACCAGCTCCTCCTTGACCGACTGCGCCTGCTTGCGCTGCGCGTCGAGGGAGGCGAAGTGGGCGCCCCGACGGCGGGTGAAGCCGTCCCGGGCAGCGGCGAACCGCTTCCACAGCTCGCCGTCGGCCTTCTTGTCGACGCCGCGGATGGTCTTCCACTCGTCGAGGATCTCCTTCAGCCGGTCACCGGCCGTCTTCCAACCGGTCGACTCGGCGGCCAGCTTCTCGGCCTCCTCGACCAGCGCGGTCTTGCGGGCCAACGCCTCACCCCGGGCGGCGTCCCGCGCCGCCCGCGCCTCCCCGGCCTTCTCCTCCGCGACGCCCGCGAGGCGGTCCAGCCGCGTGGCCAGCCCGTCGATGTCCCCGACCACGTGCGCCTCGGCGAGCGAGGCCCGGATCCGGCGGATCGTGCTCAGTGAGTGGCCGGCGTCCGCCGCACCCGAGTTGAGCCGCGCCTCGGTCAGGTCCACCTCGGTCACCAGGTCGGCGAAGCGGCGCGCGAAGTGCGCCAACCCCTCCTCCGGCGCTCCTGCCTGCCAGGATCCGACCACCCGCTCGCCCTCGGCGGTCTTCACGTACACGGTGCCGTCCGCGTCCACCCGTCCGAAGGCAGTCCAGTCGCTCATGTGCCCATCCTCGTTCTCCCGGCGTCGGAGGAGCAGTCTCCGATCGCCGCCACGGCGCAGCCAAGTTTCTCCCGGCATTGTCACAGGTCCGACCCGGTCCCCGTCGAGCGCCTATCGCCGACCGTGACCATACGGTGTCCTACCGCCCGGATGACCGTATCGGCGCACAGACGCTCCGGGCAGTCCCTATACGGTGAGCGGGTGCCACTGGTCGCCGCCGCAGTCTGCCCACACCCGCCCCTGCTCGTGCCCGAGGTGGCCGGTGCCGCCGCACCCGAGTTGGACGACCTCCGGGCGGCCTGCGACGCCGCCGTCGCCGGGCTGCTCGCCGCCACGCCGGACGCCGTGGTGCTCGTCGGCGACGGACCGGCCACCGGCTGGATCACCCCGCCGGCCACCGGGACGCTGCAACCCTGGGGGGTCGACCTCGCCGTACCGCTCGACCCGACGCCGCCCGACCAGGACGCGGCGCCGCTCGACCCGACGGCGCCCCACGGTGGCGCGGTGCTGCCGCTGAGCCTCACCATCGGCGCCTGGCTGCTGGCCCGCCACGAGACGCGGGTGCCGGTCGCCGCGGTCCAGGTGGCCGCCGACACCGATCCGCAGACCCTGCGCGACCTCGCCGGCCAGGTCGGGGACCACCGTCCACGGGCCGCGCTGCTGGTGCTGGGCGACGGGTCGGCCTGCCGGGGCGAGAAGTCACCCGGCTACGCCGACCCGCGCGCCGAACCGTACGACGAGGGGGTCGCCGCGGCCCTCGCCACCGCGGACGCCGACACCCTGCTCGGCCTCGACCCGGTGCTCTCGACGGAGCTGAAGGTCGCCGGGCGGGCGTCCTGGCAGGTGCTGGCCGCCGCCGCGCGCGCCACCGGCGGCGACTGGCGGGGCCAGCTGCGCCACCACACCGCCCCCTACGGCGTCTCCTACCTCGTCGCCACCTGGGAGCCGGCGTGACCGGCGCGGCCGGGGGCAGCCGCCCGCCGGCCGGGACCGTGGTCGCGGTCGTCGGGCCGACCGCCGCCGGCAAGTCCGCGCTGAGCATCGCCCTCGCCCGCGCCCTCGACGGCGAGGTCGTCAACGCCGACTCGATGCAGCTCTACCGGGGCCTGGACATCGGCACCGCGAAACTCACCCCGGCCGAGCGGGACGGCGTGCCGCACCACCTGCTCGACATCTGGGAGGTCACCGAGCCGGCCAGCGTCGCCGAATACCAGCGGCTGGCCCGTGCGGCCGTCGACGACATCCTGGGCCGCGGTCGGGTGCCGCTGCTGGTCGGCGGCTCCGGGTTGTACGTGCGGGCGGTGCTGGAACAGTTCGAGTTCCCCGGCACCGACCCGGCGGTGCGGGCGCGCCTGGAGCGGGAACTCGCCGAGGGCGGCCCCGCCCCGCTGTACGCGCGTCTGCGCGCCGCCGACCCGACCGCCGCCGCCGGGATCCTGCCCGGCAACGGTCGGCGGATCGTCCGCGCCCTCGAGGTGATCGAGCTCACCGGGGCGCCGTTCACGGCCTCGCTGCCCGAACCAACGCCGTACTACCCGTCGGTGCAGATCGGCGTCGACCTGGACACCGCCCTGCTGGACGAGCGCATCGCCCTGCGGGTCGACCGGATGTGGGCCGACGGGCTCGTCGCCGAGACCCGCGAGCTGGTCGGGCGCGGCCTGCCGGACGGGCGTACGGCCAGCCGCGCCCTCGGCTACCAGCAGGTGCTGCGTCACCTCGCCGGTGAGCTGACCGAGGCCGAGGCGTACGAGGAGACGATCCGCGCCACCCGACGCTTCGTCCGCCGGCAGCGCTCCTGGTTCCGCCGCGACCCGCGCGTCCACTGGCTCGACTCCGCGGCACCCGACCTGGTCGAAGCCGCCCTGCGCCTGACCCCGACGCCCGCGCCCGGGCCGCCGCGTTCCTGACCGGGGCGCCCCGTCCAGGGTGTCCCGCTGCGCACCCCGGCGGCTGCGGGATGATGGAGGCGTGGAGTTCACCAAGGGGCACGGCACCGGCAACGACTTCGTGATCCTGCCCGACCCGGACGGGGCGCTCGACCTGACGCCCGGTCTGGTCGCGGCGATCTGCGATCGGCGTCGGGGCATCGGCGCGGACGGCGTCCTGCGGGTCGTCCGGTCCGCCAAGCACCCCGAGGGCGCCGCCCTGGCCGGCGAGACCGAGTGGTTCATGGACTACTGGAACGCCGACGGCTCGTACGCCGAGATGTGCGGCAACGGCGCCCGGGTGTTCGTCCGCTACCTGCTCGACACCGGGCTCGCCACGGTCACCGACGCGGCGCTCCCGGTGGCCACCCGGGCCGGCGTCGTGCGCGCGCGGGTCGAGGGGGACGTCGTCGCCGTCGAGATGCGCCGTCCCCGGCTGTACGACGCCTCCACCACCAACCTGGACGGCCTGACGCTCGCCGGCACCGCCGTGGACGTGGGCAACCCCCACCTGGTCTGCCCGCTACCCGCCGGGCTGGACCTGCCGGAGCTGGACCTCACCCGGGCGCCCCAGTTCGACCCGGTGCTCTTCCCGGCCGGGGTGAACGTCGAGTTCACCGCTCCCGGCGCCCCCGTCGACGGCACCGACAGCCACGTGCTGATGCGCGTCTACGAGCGGGGCTCCGCCGAGACGCTCTCCTGCGGCACCGGTGCCTGCGCGGTCGCCGCCGTGGCGCTGCGCGACGCCGCCCGGGACACGGGTGTGGTGGCGGTCGACGTCCCCGGTGGCCGCCTCACGGTCACGGTGACGGACGACACCTGCTGGCTCGCCGGCCCCGCCGTCCTCGTAGCCACCGGCACCCTCGTCCCCACCACCCTCACCACCCCCTAACCGCAAGCCGCCCGGCTTACCCCCGCCCCGCCCCCGCCCCCGCCCCGCCCCCGCCCCGCCCCCGGCCCGCTTTCGGCGATCATGCAGTTGTGGTGCCGGGTTTGGCCGCTTTCAGCGTTTTTGTGAGGCACCACAACTGCATGATCGGCCAGGGATGGCGGCAGCGGCGGCGGCGAGGGCCGCGGGTGTGGTGAATCTTGGTAGGAAGTGCCCCTCTCGGGGCGTTTTCCTACCAAGATCTCGCGGTGCGTGACGGGATGCCCCGAGGCGCCGCGGGATGCTGGAGCGGTGGGCGGCGGGGAGTGGTCGCGCGAGGCTCGTGCGCTGGGTGCGGAGGGCCGTGGACCGGCCGGGGCCGAGGCCGGGGGACCGGGGACCGAGGGCCGAGGCCGGGGGGCCGAGGGCTGGGGGCGCGGCCGCCGGCGCAGGGGCGGCGGCCGCGCGGGGTGGGTCAGGGGGTCGCGGCGTCCTTGGCAGCGATCTCGGGGAGGTCGGCCGGGCCGGGGTCGGCCGCCGGGACCGGGGACGGGTTCGTCGCGGCGGCGCGTACGGCGGCGGCGACCGCGGGGGCGACCCGCGAGTCGAAGACGCTGGGCACGATCACGGTCGGGTTGATCTTGTCTTCGCCGACCACGTCGGCGATCGCCCGGGCGGCCGCGATGGCCATCTCCTCGGTGAACTCCTCGGCGTGGGCGTCGAGCATGCCGCGGAACACGCCGGGGAAGGCGAGCACGTTGTTGATCTGGTTGGGCTGGTCGGAACGGCCGGTGGCGACCACCGCGGCGTGCTTGCGCGCCTCGCGCGGGTCGACCTCCGGGTCGGGGTTGGCCAGCGCGAACACGATCGCGTCCTTGGCCATCTTGGCGATGTCCTCACCGGTGAGCAGGTTCGGCGCGCTCACCCCGATGAAGACGTCCGCGTCCACGATCGCCCCGGGCAGGTCGCCCGAGTAGTTCTCCTTGTTGGTGTTCTCGGCCAGCCACTGCCAGGCCGGGTTGAGCCCGGTGAGACCGCGGTGCAGGGCGCCCTGGCGGTCGTACGCGATGATGTCGCCCACGCCCTGACGCAGCAGCAGCTTCATGATCGCGGTGCCGGCCGCGCCGGCGCCGGAGACGACCACCCGGACGTCGGCGAGCTGCTTGCCCACGACGCGCAGCGCGTTGGTGAGCGCGGCGAGCACGCAGATCGCGGTGCCGTGCTGGTCGTCGTGGAAGACCGGGATGTCCAGGGCCTCCCGCAGCCGGGCCTCGATCTCGAAGCAGCGCGGCGCGGCGATGTCCTCCAGGTTGATCCCGCCGTACGCGGGCGCGATGGCCTTGACGATCGAGACGATCTCGTCGGTGTCCTGGGTGTCGAGCACGACCGGCCAGGCGTCCACCCCGCCGAAGCGCTTGAAGAGCGCGGCCTTGCCCTCCATGACGGGCAGCGACGCGGCCGGGCCGAGGTTGCCCAGGCCCAGCACGGCGGAGCCGTCGCTGACCACGGCGACGGTGTTGCGCTTGATGGTGAGGCGGCGGGCGTCGGCCGGGTTCTCGGCGATCGCCATGCAGACCCGGGCCACCCCCGGGGTGTACGCCCGGGACAGCTCGTCGCGGGTGCGCAGCGCGACCTTCGGGGTGACCTCGATCTTGCCGCCTAGGTGCAGCAGGAAGGTGCGGTCGGAGACCTTGCGCACGTCCACGCCGTCGAGCGCGCTGAGCGCCTCAACGACCTGGTCGGCGTGGCTGGCGTCGGCGGTGTCGCAGGTGAGGTCGACGAGCACGTGGGTCGGGTCGGAGTCGACGACGTCCAGCGCGGTGACGATCGCGCCGGCCTCCCCGACGGAGGTGGTCAGCCGGCCGATCGACGAGGCGTCCGCCGGTACGGCGATCCGGATCGTGATGGAGAATCCGGCACTCGGCAGTCGGGTGATGGCCACGTGTTTCCTTCCGTCGGCGCTGAGCGGCTCGACTCGCATTTCTACCCGCCCTTCCAGCTTGACCGGCATCCGGCCCCGCTACCGACGGGTACGTGACCCCGGGGGCATAACACAGGTGCGTCGAGCGTTGTCACATGTCAGGATTGCTCGGTAACTGACAGAACGGACAGGAGATCAGCTTGCGAGACCAGGACACCGTCGTCGTTTCCTTCGAAGATGAGGAGCTCGAGGCCACCACCGGCGAGTTCGAGCTGTCGGAGCGGCAGGCGTTGCGTCGGGTCCCCGGCCTCTCCACCGAGCTCAGCGACGTCACCGAGGTCGAATACCGGCAGCTCCGGCTGGAGCGGGTCGTCCTCGTGGGCGTCTGGACCGAGGGCAGCCAGAGCGACGCCGAGAACTCCCTCACCGAGCTCGCCGCGCTCGCCGAGACGGCCGGCTCGCAGGTGCTGGAGGGCCTCATCCAGCGGCGCGGCCGTCCCGACCCGGCGACCTACATCGGGCGGGGCAAGGTCGACGACCTGAGCGGTGTGGTGCGCGCCACCGGCGCCGACACGGTCATCTGCGACGGTGAGCTGTCCCCGTCGCAGCTGCGCAACCTGGAGCAGCGCACCAAGGTGAAGGTCGTCGACCGCACCGCGCTGATCCTGGACATCTTCGCGCAGCACGCGAAGAGCAAGGAAGGTAAGGCGCAGGTCGAGCTGGCGCAGCTCGAATACCTGCTGCCGCGCCTGCGTGGTTGGGGTGAGACGCTCTCCCGGCAGACCGGTGGTAGCGGCCGTGGCGGCGGCGCTGGCGGTGGCGTGGGTGTGCGTGGTCCGGGTGAGACGAAGCTCGAAACCGACCGGCGCCGCATCCGGCACCGGATCGCCCGGCTGCGCCGCGAGATCAAGAGCATGAGCACGGTACGCCAGACGAAGCGTTCCCGGCGTAGCCGCAACGCGGTGCCGGCGGTGGCCATCGCCGGCTACACCAACGCCGGCAAGTCCAGCCTGCTCAACCGGCTCACCGGGGCGGGTGTGCTGGTGGAGGACGCGCTGTTCGCCACCCTCGACCCGACGACCCGGCGGGCCACCGCCGCGGACGGTCGCCTCTACACGCTCTCCGACACGGTCGGGTTCGTCCGGCACCTGCCGCACCAGATCGTCGAGGCGTTCCGCTCGACGCTGGAGGAGGTCGCCGAGGCCGACCTGGTGGTGCACGTGGTCGATGGCACGCACCCCGACCCGGAGGAGCAGGTGCGGGCCGTCCGCGAGGTGCTCGCGGAGGTGGGCGCCGACCGGCTGCCCGAGCTGCTGGTGGTCAACAAGACCGACGCCACCGACGAGGAGACGCTCCTGCGGTTGAAGCGGCTCTGGCCGGAGGCGGTCTTCGTGTCGGCCCACTCGGGTCGGGGCGTCGACGACCTGCGCGCCACCATCGAGGCGCGGCTGCCGCGGCCGGCGGTGGAGTGCCGGGCGGTCCTGCCGTACGACCGGGGTGACCTGGTCGCCCGGGTGCACCGGCTCGGTGAGGTGCTCAGCACCGCCCACCTGCCGGAGGGCACCCTGCTGCACGTGCGGGTGAGCGAGGCGATCGCCGCCGAGCTGGCCCCGTACGCGCAGGAGCGGGTGTTCGCCGCCGGCGCGTGAGCCGTCCCGGCGTCACCCGGCCGAAACCTGAGGCATGCGACACTGACGCAATGCGCCGCGCTGTTTCCTCGGTCACGGTCGCCCTCGGAATGCTGGGGGCGACCGTGGCGTTCACCGGAGTCGCCGCGGCGGCTCCCGCCTTGGCCGCGTCGGGTCCCGCCACGGCGGCCTCGGGTCCCGCCACGGCCGTCTCCGCCCCCGTCCCGGGCAAGAAGCGGTGCACGGTCACCGACGAGCGGCTCCGTGAGCTCTCCGGCCTGGTAGCCACGGCCAACGGCTACGTAGTGATCAACGACAGCACCGAGAGTGAGGCCCGCAAGCGGGTCTTCTTCCTCGACACCAAGTGCAAGATCTCCAAGACTCCGGTGGCCTACAGCGGCTCGGGCCCGTACGACACCGAGGACCTGGCGCTGTCCAAGGACGGGAAGACGCTCTGGATCGCCGACATCGGCGACAACGTCACCGCCAAGGACCGCCGGGAACGGGTGGCCGTCTGGACGATGCCGGTCACCGGCGCCAGCAAGCCGCTGCTGCACCGCCTCTCCTACCCGGAGAAGAAGCCGCACGACGCCGAGGCGCTGCTGATCGGTGACGACAACCTGCCCTTGATCATCACGAAGGTGACGACGGGCAAGGCGGAGATCTACCGCCCGACGGCGCGGCTGAAGAACGGCGACACCGAGCCGGTCCCGATGGAGAAGGTCGGCGAGATCTCGCTGCCCAAGACCGAGACCGAGAACCCGCTCAACACGTTCGGCCGGGTGGCGATCACCGGGGCGGCGCGCTCACCCGACGGCAGCCGGGTGGTCCTGCGGACGTACGCCGACGCCTTCGAGTTCGACGTCACCGGCGGTGACATCGTCGGGGCACTCACCACCGGAAAGCCCCGGGTGACGCCGCTGAGCGACCCGTTCGGCGAGGCCATCACCTACACGCCGGACGGCAAGACCTTTCTGACCGTCTCCGACGGCGGGCAGTTCAGCGAGGACGACCCGATCGACATCCTCGCGTACACGCCCTCCACCTCGACGGCCGCGCCGATCTCCGGCGACACGGCCGAGAAGCCGGCGGCGGCGAAGGCGTCCTGGTTCGACTCGCTCGACCTCACCGACATCACGTACCTGATCGGCGCGGTCGGCGTCGTCGGTGCGCTGCTGGTCGGCGCTGGCATCTTCGGCATCCTGCGCGCCCGGCGGAACCCGGTCGTGGACGACGACGAGGCGGACGGACGCCGGGACGGCGCCCGGCCCGGCGGCCGCACCGACGACGAGGCGCCGGGGCCGCGCGGTGGCGTCTACGGCGGCGCGCCGGCCGGTGGCGGGGTCTACGGTGGCCCGGCACGCGGCGGCGCGGAGCCGGCCGGTGGTGGCGTCTACGGCGGTGGCCGGCCGGCCGCGGCCCCGAGCGCCGGTGTCTACGGTGCCCGGCCCCCCGGCGGCGGTGGCGGCCGGCCCGCCGGTGGCGGGGTGTACGGGGGTGGCGGACGCCCCGGTGGCGGCGGAGGTGCCGGTGGTGGCGGAGGTCGCCCACCGGGCGGCGGACGGCCGGGCGGCGGTGTCTACGGGGGCGGTCAGCCTGCCGGCGGCTACGGCGGCGGGCGCGCGGAACCTCCGCGGCGCGGCGGGCCGGAGCCGGACTATCGGGGGCAGCTCGCCGGTCGTCGGCGCGAGGACGACGGCGACCCGTACGGCCAGTACCCAGGTGGCCGGGGCCACCGCGGCGACCGTTACTGAACCCGGGGTCGTTCCCCGGGCCGCCGCGCACGAGGGCGGGCTGAGTGCGCGCACACGCTGACCGCGAGCGGCCGGGTGGGTGAGCGGGTGACCGTCGGAGACGGCGGCCACCCGGGCACCGTCAGATGCGGCGGAGGACGGCGACGACCCGGCCCATGATGGTCGCGTCGTCGCCGGGGATCGGGTCGAAGGCCGGGTTCTGCGGCATCAGCCACACGTGCCCATCCCGCCGGCGGTAGGTCTTGACCGTCGCCTCGCCGTCGAGCATGGCGGCGACGATGTCGCCGGACTCAGCGGTCGGCTGCTGGCGAACCACCACCCAGTCGCCGTCGCAGATCGCCGCGTCGAGCATCGAGTCGCCCTTGACCTGGAGCATGAAGACCTCGCCCTCCCCGACCAGCTCGCGGGGCAGCGGGAAGATGTCCTCCACGGCCTGCTCGGCGAGGATCGGGCCACCGGCGGCGATCCGACCCAGCATCGGCACGTAGGCCGGGGTGGGGCGCTGGGCCCGGCTCAGCTCGTCGTCCACCACGTCGCTCGGAGCGCGGACGTCGACGGCGCGCGGGCGGTTGGGGTCGCGCCGCAGGAAGCCCTTCTTCTCCAACTCCTTCAGCTGGTAGGCGACGCTGGACGGCGACACCAGGCCGACGGCCTCACCGATCTCGCGGACGCTCGGCGGGTAGCCGTGCCGCTCGACCCAGGTGCGGATGAACTCCAGGATGCGCCGCTGGCGGGCGGTCAGGTCGACCGACGCCGGGTCGGGGAAGGTGCTGACCACCGGGGTGACGGCGCGCACGGCGGGCTGACCCGTCCGGCTGCGGGCGCTGCCCCGACGCCGAGCGGCCGGTGGACCCGCCTCGGCGATCTGCTGCGGGTTCTTCGGCCGGCTGGCCCGGTCCTCGGTCACGTCCGTCCTCCCTGGTCGGCGCTGGGGTGCCTTGGCGGCTCGTGGTGCGTGCGGTGGATATGGTGGTGCGCTGCCGGTGCGGATGATGATCCACCGCGACCGGTTGTTCCTGACCGTATAGGTGGGATCGGTCATTTTCAAACATCTGTACGACCTCTCACCGGCGTGTCGCGCCGAAAAGCTGGTCGGTCGTACGCCTGTTCTGATAAATGGTACGTCGGTTGGTACGCGTGTTCGAAGGATCGGGCGCTCGGGTGACCCGCCCCGGTTCGGGCGGTAACCCGGACGGGGTCCGCCCGTTGGGCTCACCGGCGAGTCGGTCGCCGGCCTCGGTCGGGTCGGGCGGGGCGAAACGACCGGGCAGGCAGGTGACGCGCCGGACACGCCGCCCAACTTGACCCCGGTCGGCTGGCGGCATACGGTCGACCCCTAGATGTAGTAGTCACATGGGCGTAAGTTGCCTACAGGTTGGGTCCGACTACCGACCGCACTCCCGTACCGTCAACCGGCGGGCCGCCATCGGGCGATGGTGCCGCCGTGGTTGGCCGTGCCCGGAGTGCCCGGGGCGGCCGTGGTCGATCGAGGAGGTCAGTGATGCGGTGTCCGTACTGCCGGCACGCCGACTCCCGCGTGGTCGACTCGCGGGAGGCCGACGACGGCCAGCTCATCCGGCGTCGGCGGTCGTGCCCGGAGTGCGGCAAGCGGTTCACCACGGTGGAGGAGGCCGTCCTCGCGGTCGTCAAGCGCAGCGGGGTGACCGAGCCGTTCAGCCGGACGAAGATCATCGGCGGGGTGCGCAAGGCGTGCCAGGGCCGGCCGGTGGACGACGACTCGCTCGCGCTGCTGGCGCAGCGGGTCGAGGAGACCGTCCGGGCCAAGGGGGCCGCCGAGATCCCCAGCCACGAGGTGGGGCTGGCCATCCTGGGCCCGCTGCGCGACCTGGACGAGATCGCCTACCTGCGGTTCGCCAGCGTCTACCGGTCCTTCGACTCGCTCGCCGACTTCGAGCGCGAGATCGAGACGTTGCGGGCCGCGGCCCGTGCCCGGGAGCACGGCGGGGCCGACGCGGTCGAGGCCGCCGGCCGCACCAGCTGATACTTCGCAGTTTTTCGCAAGATTGGACGCGCGGTGGGTGACCGCGCAGACGAGGGGGGCAACGGCGTGACAACGAGCCGTTCACGGAACAAGGCGGGCGCGGGCCTGAAGGTCGAGCGGGTCTGGACGACGGAGGGGGTCCACCCGTACGACGAGGTCACCTGGGAACGTCGGGACGTCGTCATGACGAACTGGCGCGACGGCTCGATCAACTTCGAGCAGCGCGGGGTGGAGTACCCCGAGTCGTGGAGCGTCAACGCGGCGAACATCGTGACCACCAAGTACTTCCGGGGCGCGGTGGGGACCCCGGAGCGCGAGTGGTCGCTCAAGCAGCTGATCGACCGGGTGGTGACCACCTACCGCACCGCCGGTGAGGAGTACGGCTACTTCGCCAGCCCCGCGGACGCGGAGATCTTCGCCCACGAGCTGACCTGGATGCTGCTGCACCAGGTGTTCAGCTTCAACTCGCCGGTCTGGTTCAACGTGGGCACGCCCTCGCCCCAGCAGGTCAGCGCGTGCTTCATCCTCGCCGTCGACGACTCGATGGACTCGATCCTCGACTGGTACAAGGAGGAGGGGCTGATCTTCAAGGGCGGCTCCGGCTCCGGGGTGAACCTCTCCCGGATCCGCTCCTCCAAGGAGCTGCTCTCCTCCGGCGGCACCGCGTCCGGCCCGGTGAGCTTCATGCGCGGCGCCGACGCCTCGGCCGGCACCATCAAGTCCGGCGGCGCCACCCGGCGCGCGGCCAAGATGGTCATCCTCGACGTCGACCACCCGGACATCGAGGAGTTCGTGGTCACCAAGGCGCGCGAGGAGGACAAGATCCGCGCGCTGCGCGACGCCGGGTTCGACATGGACCTCGGCGGCGCCGACATCGTCAGCGTCCAGTACCAGAACGCCAACAACTCGGTCCGCGTCTCGGACGAGTTCATGGGTGCGGTCGAGACCGACGGCCCGTTCGACCTGCGTGGCCGGCTGGACGGCGCGGTGATCGAGACGATCAACGCCAAGAAGCTGTTCCGCACCATCTCCCAGGCCGCCTGGGAGTGCGCCGACCCCGGCCTCCAGTACGACGACACGATCAACGACTGGCACACCTGCCCGGAGACCGGGCGGATCACCGCGTCGAACCCGTGCTCGGAGTACCTGCACCTGGACAACTCCTCGTGCAACCTGGCCTCGCTCAACCTGATGAAGTTCCTCCGCGCCGACGGCGGCTTCGAGGTGGAGAAGTTCGTCAAGTCCGTCGAGTTCGTCATCACCGCGATGGACATCTCGATCTGCTTCGCCGACTTCCCGACCGAGAAGATCGGTGAGACCACCCGGGCCTACCGGCAGCTGGGCATCGGCTACGCCAACCTCGGCGCCCTGCTGATGGCCTCCGGTCTGCCCTACGACTCGGAGCAGGGCCGCTCGGTCGCCGCGGCGATCACCTCGCTGATGACCGGCACCGCCTACCGCCGCTCCGCGGAGCTGGCCGGCATCGTCGGCGCGTACGACGGCTACGCCCGCAACGCCGAGCCGCACAAGCGGGTCATGCGCAAGCACGCTGCCGCCAACGACGAGATCAAGCCCGCCGGCACGGTGGCCACCGCCATCCAGCGGGAGGCCACCAAGCAGTGGACCCTCGGCAACAAGATCGGTGACAAGAACGGCTGGCGGAACTCGCAGGCCAGCGTGCTCGCGCCGACCGGCACCATCGGCCTGATGATGGACTGCGACACCACCGGTGTGGAGCCGGACCTGGCGCTGGTCAAGTTCAAGAAGCTGGTCGGCGGCGGCTCGATGCAGATCGTCAACCAGACGGTCCCGCGGGCGCTGCGCAGCCTGGGCTACCCGGAGGAGCAGGTCGAGGCGATCGTCGAGCACATCGCCGACCACGGCCACGTCGTCGACGCCCCCGGCCTGAAGCCGGAGCACTACCCGGTCTTCGACTGCGCGATGGGCGAGCGGTCCATCGCCCCGATGGGCCACGTGCGGATGATGGCGGCCGTCCAGCCGTTCATCTCCGGCGCCATCTCCAAGACGGTGAACATGCCGGAGCAGGCCACCGTCGAGGACGTCGAGAAGATCTACTTCGAGGGCTGGAAGCTCGGCCTCAAGGCGCTGGCGATCTACCGCGACAACTGCAAGGTCGGTCAGCCGCTGTCCGCGGCGAAGCCGAACAAGGCCACCGAGACCCCGGCCGCCGAGGTCGAGAAGGTGGTCGAGAAGGTCGTCGAGTACCGCCCGGTGCGCAAGCGCCTGCCGAAGAAGCGCCCGTCGCAGACGGTCAGCTTCTCCGTCGGCGGCGCCGAGGGCTACCTCACCGCGTCGTCCTACCCGGACGACGGCCTCGGCGAGGTCTTCCTCAAGATGTCGAAGCAGGGCTCGACCCTCGCCGGCGTGATGGACGCCTTCTCGGTGGCCATCTCCATCGGTCTCCAGTACGGCGTCCCGCTGGAGACGTACGTCAGCAAGTTCACCAACATGCGCTTCGAGCCGGCCGGCATGACCGACGACCCGGACGTGCGGATGGCCGCCTCGGTGATGGACTACATCTTCCGTCGGTTGGCGCTGGACTTCCTGCCGTACGAGCGCCGCGCGGAGCTGGGCATCTTCACCGCCACGGAGCGGGCCGCCCAGCTTCGGGCCGAGGCGGAGGCGGAGAGCGGCGCGGACCTCGCCGCGATGGCCGCCTCCGCCCCGGTCGAGACCAAGCCGGAGGAGCCGAAGACCGGGCCGGTCGCCCAGCCCGCGCTGGAGGTCGCCGACGTCGCCGCCGCCAAGCCGGCGCCGTCCGTCGGCTCCAGCACCGAGCTGCTGGAGGCCGTGATCGGCAAGGCCGCCGACGCGCCGCTCTGCTTCACCTGCGGCACGAAGATGCGCCCCGCCGGTAGCTGCTACGTCTGCGAGGGCTGCGGCTCCACCAGCGGCTGCAGCTGAAACCGGGAAGTTGGTGCATGTCTCCTGCGTGACTCCTAAGAGGAATCGCTGGTAGACATCGCTCCTGGTGAAGACCTACAACGGATGCCTCCCACCCGATTCCGGGTGGGAGGCATCTACTTTTGCGGTACGAGAGGAGCGGTGACCGTGTCGGAGATCTCAGTCTCGACCCCACCGTACGACCCGGCGGTCGGCATCAACCCACTCGACCTCGGCTCGGCATTAGTCATGCTGGCGGAGGATCCACGTGCCCGGTGAGGAGACGAGTCCGCAGGACCAGCAATGGCACTGGGACGAGGACGTCCCGCTTCGCTGGCAATTGGTCGATGAATCCGCCATGGGAGAATCGGACGCCGTGATCGCGGCGTGCGCTGACATCGAAGGACTATTCATCGATTCGCCGTCCAGGGTGCGAGAGACGACGCTTCTCGGGTGCATGCCCCACCTGCCGTTGCGCCGTGCTCTGGACGCACTGGCCACGGGGACGGGCAACCCAGGTGGCGCTCTTCATCGTCGGTCGATCGACGCGACGCTCTACAGCGTGGACCGGAACGGCATAGTCAACCGCGTGATCGGCTCCTACCTGCGAGCATCAGTGACCGAAGTCCGTCCCTCGGTCCTGGCTGCTGGCCTCGTCGATGTCACCCTGGGCAGCGCGATCTCCGAGCCTTTGCCGAGCTCGGCGCGGCCCATCTGGGAGCTGTGGCAGACTGGCGGCCCGACCGAACCGGGCCTCTGGGCAGGTTATAGACGTGAGCTCCGACATCTCTGGTCCGGAGCGGCCTTGGCTCACCACCGGGCCGATGCGGCTGACAAGCCAGCCGGCAGCACCTACCAGCTCGACGGGCGCCACGTCACCGACATCGAAGGCTTCTACTGCGCCATCGGTGAGGCCATCAATGGTCCTGGCGGCTACTTCGGCTGGAACGGCGACGCGCTCCACGACTGTGTGACTGGCGGGTGGGGTGCCCAGTGGCCGTTCCGTCTGGTCTGGAACCACGCCGAGGTCGCCCGTACTCATCTGACTGCCGAGTTCGACCAGATCCTTCGATGGCTCGCCCAGGATCAGATCGAGGTCGAGTTGCGGTGATCGGTGGTTGCAGCCCGGAGCCATCCCCATTCGTGGGCGACGGTATCGGGGTATGCGGCGTCCCGGGCGTCCTGTCCCTCACCCGGGGGCCGGAAGGTGCGGAACGGGTATGACTCAGCGGCATATTAATGACGCTCAGTCATACGGCTCAATCCGACAGGTGCCGCGGTAGCGACGAGCCCGTCCCGGTCAGGGCTGGACGGATAGTGCGCATCGTCAATCCGGCCGAGTCGGTGGGCGACAGACCCGCAGGGCGAAAGCGGCGCGGCGAAGAGTCAGTCGAACTTGATGCCACGGACGAACGCGTTCCAGGCATTGCTGTGAAAGCGCAGGACGGCACCGCCTGGGTTCTTGCTGTCCCGGACCATGATGTCGGCGCCCTTGGTAGCCAGCTCGACGCATGCGCCGCCGTTGTTGTCGCTGTAGCTCGACTTGCGCCAGATCACGTGATCCGGGGTGTCCATGGTCAGCTCTCTCAGGTCTGTTGCCGTTTCAGGTCGCCCGCCATCCGCAGGATGAGCCTGCGCGACTCTACCGGTCCGAGGGCGGCTGCACGGAGTCGGTCCCACAGCCGAGTGTAGGCCCGTACGGCGTCTGGTCGGTCAAGGTAGTCGGCGTCAGTGAAGGTCTCGACGTAGATGACGTCTGACGAAGAGTCCTCACCGAAACGCAAGATGATGAAATTGAAGGAAGCGGTCTCGTAGGTTTGCGCGCCGAACGGGTAAACCTGGATTGTCACGTTTGCCTGCTTGCCGACCTCCGCCAAGTGCATGAGTTGGCTGCGCATGATGTCAGGGTCCCCGATGTTCCGTCGGAGCGCCGACTCGCTGAGGATGAACCCGAGTTCAGGACCGGTGTCTCGCAGGATGGACTGCCGTTCGAGGCGCACGGTGACTTGTCGATCTGTGTCCTCAGTGGCCGAACGGGCGTGAGCAGTTGCGTTCATCGCTCGTATGTACGGCTCGATCTGGAGGATGCCGGGGATGACCTCTGGCTGATACCAGCGGATCTCCGACGCGTCGCCCTCCAAGTCGAGGTACTGACGGAACCAATCAGGGACCGCGTTCCGGTAGCTGCTCCAACGGCCCCGCTGTCGCCCCGCGCGGGCGAGTTCGCGCAGCGACTCGGCCTCGTCGTTGCGCACCCCGTAGAGATCGAGTAGTAGGCCCAGATCTGTCAGCTTGATACCGGACTGTCCAAGCTCGATGCGGCTGATCTTGCTCGCGGCGGCGTCGATCACGACGGCTGCCTCGTCCTGAGTCTTGCCCGCGCGCTCGCGGGCGCGCTTCAGTGCGAGTCCGAGCCGCCGCCGTTGGATCGTCGGGTTGACCATCGGCCGATTATCGCCTGACCCGGGCGGGATGCGGCGACACGCCGTTATGGGGTTTCCAAAATAGGAGTCCAACTTTTAGCCTGTTTGCACTCCTGAAACAGGAACCCAAGTTGTGAGAGGTGCGTATGGGTCAGCACCTGGCGTACGACGACTACCTGCTCGCGGTGGCGCTGACCCTCGCTCGCAGGCATCGGCCGGTCTGGTCGTGGCGGCGGTGGCGCCGGGTCTGTCGCTGCGGGGGCGACCTGCCGTGTCGGACCCGGCACCGGATTCCAATCGGACGACGCCACTGGCCAGGGGAGGACGAACGATGAGGCAGGAGCAGGTCGAGCGGATCCTGTCGGTTCATCTGGCCGGCGGCGACGGGTTCTGCGTCGGTTGCCGGTGGTGGTGGGGACGGTTGTCGCCGTACCCCTGCTATCAGGCGGAATGGGCATGTCGCTGGCACGCCCGGGCGGCGACCCGCCGGTTCCTGGATGGACGGGCATGACCACACACGGGCCGGTCCTTCCGCTCTGGACCTGTGGTGGCTGCAACGGCCCCTGGCCGTGCCGGACCCGGCGCACCGAGTTCGACGGCGCTCCCGTGTCGTTGGCCCTCTACATGGGCTCCTACCTGGCGTGGGCCGCCGAGGATCTGACCTGGGTGCCCGCTGGGCTGTTGCACCACCGGTTCCTGGGCTGGATCCGGTGAGCGTGATCCGCCGGGGCGACGAGCGGTTCCACTACAGCGACGGCTCTCATCGGTGGATCCCGCCGGGCCCTGACTATGACCAGGAAGCCTGGGACGAGATGGTGCGACAGCACCAGCGACAGCATCTGGAGGAGATCAGCCGGCGCAGGAAACCGCGCGAGTGATCTGAGCAGGAGGCTAGGGCTGGGCGAACAGCGGCCCGTAGTTCGACCGGAACATCTTCTCGCCGAGGCGCCGCATCACCGTGTCGCGCAGCACCGCCGGCAGTCCCAGGGCCTTGTCCCGACGGTGCGTCTGGGCGAGCACCCAGTCGGTGCGCGGGCGGCGGCGCGTCTCGTACGCCCGCAGCGCCTCGCCGACGCTCCCGGCGGCGGTGAGCGACTCGGCGAGCACGACGGCGTCCTCCAGGGCCATCGCCGCGCCCTGGGCCATGTTCGGCGAGGTGGCGTGCGCGGCGTCGCCGATCAGCAGCACCCGCCCCCGCGACCAGGAGCGGAGGTCGACCTCCTGGTTCCAGCCGGCGTGCGGGGCGGCGCCATCCGCGTCGAGGGCGTCGAGGAGGGTGCCGACCCGTTCCGGGTACCCGGCGCGCAGCTCGTCGCGCCAACCCGGCCGGTCGGCGACCGCGCCGTCGTTGTAGTAGCAGTACGTCTGCTCGTCGCTGACCGGGATGGTGAGGAACTGGGTGCCGCGCCCGAGCAGCACCGACCAGACCGGCTCGGAGTCGAGCCGGGGGGCCAGCCAGCGGTACGCGTACTGGGGGAGGGTGCGGGCCGCGTGACCGTCGAAGGCGACTCGCCGCACCGTCGAGTTGACCCCGTCCGCGCCGACCACCAGGTCGTACCGCTCGGTGGTGTCGTCGTCGAAGCCGACGGCGACCCGCTCGCCCTCCTGGGCGAGCGTGACCGGCCGGCGCCCCCACCGGATCGGCACGTCCGCGACGTGGGCGAGCAGGGCCCGGTGCAGGTCGGGGCGGCGCAGGGACACGCAGGGGCCGACGCCGTCCCAGAGGCCGGCCACGTCGATGTCGAAGAGTGCACGCCCCTGCCGGTTGGTGCTGCGCTGCTGCTTGATCTCCACGGCCAGGTCCGCGACCGGCTCCCGCACCCCCAGCACGTCGAGCATCCGGGTCGCGTTGCCGGTCAGGTAGATGCCGGTGCCGGCCTCGTCGGGGACGGCCGTGCGCTCGACCACGTCCAGCGTGGCACCCCAGCTTCGCAACGCGGCGGCCGTCGCCAGCCCGGCGACACCACCACCGACGATCAGGACCCGCAGACCCGCACCTCGCACGACCAGTTCCTTCCGCAGTCGACAACGGCCGGTTGAGCTGTTGCTCCAGGTCCCGGCCGACGCAGCACTCTAGGCGGCGGTGCGGGCGGGCCGGGGCGGGTGGGTGGCGTCGGCCCAAACAGTGGACGAGCGTCGTCGCCCTTCGCGCACCGGCGCGGACCGGACCGGAGGTGCTGACCGTCACGTTCCCCGGGGCCGCCGATCCACCGCGGTCGCTGCGATCATCGGGGGATGACGACGGCCGCCGCGTACCGGGAGTTCGCCATCCGCGAGACGCGCGGCCTGTCGCCGGCGTACGAGCGGCTGTCGCTCGCGGTGTCCCACGACCGGGACTTGCTCGACCTGATCGACACCCTGCCCCCGACCAAGCGGCAGCCGAACCTGCTGTTCGGCGTGGTTCGGCTGCTCGGCGGCCCGGTCGACGACCCGGCCGAGTTCCACGACTTCACGCTGGCGCACTGGCCGACGGTCGCGGCGGAGATGCGGGTACGGGCGACGCAGACCAACGAGGCCGGGCGCTGTGCCGTGCTGCTGCCGGCGCTCGCCGCGCTGCCGCAGCCGCTCGCGCTGCTGGAGGTGGGCGCGTCCGCCGGGCTCTGCCTCTATCCCGACCGGTACGCCTACCGCTACGGCGACCGGCGGATCGGCACCGGGGCGCCGGTGCTGGACTGCGCGGCGACCGGGGCGCCGCTGCCGACCTCCCTGCCGCGGGTCGTCTGGCGGGCCGGCCTGGACCTCAACCCGTTGGACGTGACCGAACCGGCGGACGTCGCCTGGCTCGACGCCCTCATCTGGCCGGAGCACACGCACCGTCGTGCCCGGCTGCGTGCCGCCGCCGCGGTCGCCGCCGCCGACCCGCCGCTGCTGCTCCGCGGCGACCTGGTGAACGACCTGCCGGCGCTGGCCGCGCAGGCCCCCGCCGACGCGACGCTGGTGGTCTTCCACACGTCGGTGCTGTATCAGGTGCCGGCGCCCCGGCGGGCGGCGTTCGTCGACCTCGTCCGCGACCTGCCCGGCCACTGGCTCGCCAACGAGGACCCGGACGTGCTGCCCCACCCCGACCTGCCGGAGCCCCCGGGGGACGCGTCGTACAACGTGTTGGCGCTGGACGGGCGGCCACTGGCCTGGACGCGCGGGCACGGTCAGGCGGTGACCTGGTTCGGCTGACCGGTCACGACGCCGCTTCGGGCATGTCCTTCATGGTCCGCAGCGGCGAGAAGAGCAGGAACAGGCAGGCGCTCCAGGTGCCGAGTACGCAGATCCAGAGCGCCGGGCGCAGTCCCAGCGTCGTACCGAGGGCGCCGCCGACCAGCGCGCCGAGCGGGATCACCCCGAAGCAGATCCAGAGGAAGGCGGCGTTGACCCGGCCCAGGATCGCCGACGGGGTGATCCGTTGCCGGTACGTCATCGCCGCCACGTTGAACAGCACCGCGTTGGCGGAGAAGGCGGCCAGCCCGACACCGTAGAGCAGCACCCCCCAGCCCGGTCGGGCCAGCGGCATCAGCAGGTAGAGCGGGCCGGGCACGGTCATCGCCATCCAGATCACCCGGGCCGAGCCGATCCAGGCCGACAGCCGGGCGGCCAGCGCGCCGACCACCAGGCCGCCGACGGCGCTGACCGAGAAGACCAGACCGACCTGGACGGACGAGGCGTGCAGCTCGCGCAGCATGAAGGTGACCTCGATCGAGCCGGCGGCCATGACGAAGAAGTTCGAGGTCGTCGTGCAGGCCAGGATGCTGACCAGGATCGGCTGTCGGCGGATGAAGCGCAGCCCGTCGGTCATCTCCACCCGCAGCGGCACCCGCTCGCGAGGTGCGGGCTCCGCCCGTGGCGCCTCCCGGATCAGCAGCAGCGTCACCGCGCTGAGCAGGAAGGCCAGACCGTTGACGAGGAACGTACGGGCGGCGCCGACCAGCCCGATGAGCACGCCGCTGACCGTCGGGCCGACGAGTTCGGCGGCGTCCTGGCTCATGGTGAGTTTGGCGTTGCCGTCGACCAGTTGTCCGGTGGGGATGAGCCGCGGCAGCATGCTCTTGTACGCCACGGTGAAGAGCACGGTGAGCACACCGGCGAGCCCGACCACCGCGTACAGGAAGCCGAGGGTGAGCTGCCCCATCAGCGCCGCGACCGGTAGCGACAGCATGAGCGCCGCCCGACCCAGGTCACACGCGATCATCAGGCGGCGCTGGTCCACCCGATCGGCGATGATGCCGGCCGGCAGCGACACCAGCAGGTACGGCAGCCAGGCCAGGAAGGTGAGCAGCGAGACCTGGAAAACGCTGGCCCGCAGCGTGTCGGCGGCGAGCAGGGGGACCGCGACGCCGGCGACCCGGGTGCCCAACTCGCTCACCGTCTGGCCGCTCAACAGCAGCAGGAAGTTCCGGCTCCGCAGCAGCGACGACGGTGCGGCGGTGGTGGCTGCCGGGGGAGCGGCGACGTGCTGGTTCACGTGCGTGCCTGTCTGTGCGGGACCTGGTGTGTCCGGCGAGAGGATCGCGGGGCGGGGCGGTCGCCGACGCCGGCCCGGGGACCCTACCGGCGCGGCCGGCGGCCGGGCGCGGCATTTATCCCGGACGTACGGGGCGATCGGCTCGGTGACGCGCTCGCCACCGCACTGGCCCGGTTCCGCTGACCCGCGACGCGGGTTCCTAGACTGCGTCGGTGACCGGGGAGCGACGACCACTGGCGGGCCGGCCGCTCACCGAGCCGCATCCGTCGCGGCTGCCTTCCGAGCATCCCGACCGGGAGCGGATCCTCGCCGCGCACGCCGCCGCCCTGGCCGCGGGGGAGGCCGGCTACCTCGACCCGGCGACCGGTCTGTTCGTCCTCAGTGCCGGTTTCCTGGCCCGGCGCGGCACCTGCTGCGGTCGCGGCTGCCGGCACTGCCCGTACGTCGATGATCCGCCCGGCGGCGCCGACCTGACGGCGGAGCGAAGCGACGACTGAGGGGCTTCCGTCGGGGGTGGCCCTACCCGTACGGTGTCCGACGGATCTCCGGCGGGCGGCGCCCCGCCGTCGACGAGCGGAGGGTGGGCGCGTGCGCGGGCGGATCGTGGTCGCCGGGCTGGCCGTGATGGCGGTGTCCGGATGCGCGGCGGAGCCGGAACCGGTGGCCGTGCCGCCGCCGGCGCCGATCGCGGTCGATGTGGCCGCCGCCTCCTCGGGCGGTGCCTGCCGGCTGCTGGACTTCGCGGTGATCGAGGAGCACCTGAAGGTCCGGTTCGACGTGGCCGCCGCGAGCCAGCGGGGGGAGACGCACACCTGCGTGGTGCGGGCCGGGGACGCGATCCTGCCGGAGTTGACCCTCGCCGTGACGAAGGCGTCGGTGGACAAGACGACGTTCTCCGCCGACGTGGTGCCGGACTCGGCGAGCAAGGTGTCCGGTCTGGGGCAGCAGGCGTACCGGCGGACCGTCGCCGCCTCGGCCGGGCACGGCCCGGTCGCCGAGGTGGGGTGGCTCACCGCCGAGGGGCGGTTGGCCACGCTGGAGTGGACCAGCCCGCGGGGCACCGCGAAGACGGCCGTCGACAAGGTGGCTGGTGAGTTGGCGGCGCTCGGCAAGAAGGTCAACACCCGCGCGCTCTGAGCACGGCGTCGGGCGGGTACGCGAAACGGCCGGCGCCATCGTGGCGCCGGCCGTCGTGTCGTTGTGGCGGTCCCGTCGGGGCGCCCGCCGGGTCAGGCGGCGGCGACGAAGACCCGGGAGGCGACCTCGCGGGGCAGCCGCACCCGGTCCCCCGACCGGTCGATCGACACGCCGTCGCGCTCCTGGGCGACGGTCACCGTGGCGCCCGGGTCAACCCCCGCGGCGTGCAGTTGGCGCAGCACGTCGGCGTTGGTCTGCACGCTCTCGCAGATCCGGCGGACCACGACCGGGCCGGAGAGGCCGGGGAACGCCAGGTTGCGCTCACCCTCGACGACCACCGCGGCGCTCTCCGTCGCGGGCGAGCCCAGCTCCTCGAGACCCGGGATCGGGTTGCCGTACGGCGAGCGGGTCGGCCGGTTGAGCAGGTCGTAGACCCGCTTCTCGACCGCGTCGCTCATCACGTGCTCCCACCGGCAGGCCTCGTCGTGGGCCTCCTCGTAGGGCATGCCGATCACGTTCACCAGCAGCAGCTCGGCGAGCCGGTGCTTGCGCATCACGGAGACGGCGGCGGCCCGGCCCTCGGCGGTCAGCGTGAGGTGCCGGTCACCCTCGACCGTGAGCAGCCCGTCGCGCTCCATCCGCGCGACCGTCTGGCTCACCGTGGGGCCGCTCTGCTTCAGCCGCTCGGCGATCCGGGCACGCAGCGGCGGCACCCCCTCCTCCTCGAGCTCGAGGATGGTGCGCAGGTACATCTCTGTCGTGTCGACAAGATCATGTTTCAAATCAGCGGCCCTCCAGTGATCGATGCTACCGCGCCGCAGGCGTAACGACCGAAGCCGAACCGCGGTGCTGTTTCCCGGATGGTGTTGACTGGACGACATGTCCGGTCCCGAGGAGCTGCTCGTCGAGCCCCACCGGCTCGCCGCCGAGCTCGACACCGCCGTCCCGCCCACGCTGCTCGACGTCCGCTGGCGTCTGGTCGGGCCGCCCGGCCGGGACGACTATGCCGTGGGTCACCTGCCCGGCGCGATCTTCGTCGACCTGGACACCGCCCTCTGCGGGGCGCCCGGCGCCGCCGGCCGGCACCCGCTCCCCGAGCCGGCCGCGCTGGAGGCCGCGCTGCGCGCCGCCGGCGTCCGCGCCGGCCACCCCGTCGTCGTGTACGACGGTGGCGACGGCATGGCCGCAGCCCGCGCCTGGTGGACGCTGCGCTGGGCCGGGCACCGGGCGGTCCGCCTGCTGCACGGTGGCTACCCGGCCTGGGTGGCGGCGGGCCTGCCGGTGACCGTCGACGTGCCCGAGCCGGAGCCGGGCGACGTGACGGTCCGCCCGGGTGGGCTGCCGGTGCTGGACGCCGGGGAGGCCGCCCGACTGGCGGCGGCGGAGACCGGGGTGCTCCTGGACGTCCGCGCGGCTCCCCGCTACCGGGGCGAGACCGAGCCCGTCGACCCGGTGGCCGGGCACGTTCCCGGCGCGGTCAACCTGCCCGCCCCGGAGTACGTGACCGACGGCCGCTTCCCCGCCGCGGCGGCGCTGCGCGAGCGGTTCACCGCCGCCGGGGTCGCCGAGGACGCGCCGGTCGGGGCGTACTGCGGGTCCGGCGTGACGGCCGCGCAGGCGGTGCTGGCCCTGCACCTCGCGGGTCGACCGGACGCGGCGCTCTACGTCGGGTCGTGGAGCAACTGGGTCGCCGACCCCGCTCGACCGGTGGACACCGGGGCGACACCCGGGGCGTGACCAGCGCCTGCGCTGTGGCCCCCCGGTCCACGTGCGACGATGGGCGCATGTCCGACGAGACGGTCGTGGTGTGGGACGAGTCGCTGCTCGCCTACGACATGGGTGACCATCCGCTCGACCCGGTCCGGGTGGAGCTGACCTTCGCGCTCGCCCGCGAGCTCGGTGTCCTGGACCGGCCGGGCGTACGCCTGGTGAAGCCGGAGCCGGCCGACGACGCGCTGCTCACCCGGGTCCACGACCCGCGCTATCTCGACGCCGTCCGCGCCGCGCCCGGTGATCCGCTCTTCGCCGGCTTCGGGCTGGGCACCTCGGACAACCCGGTGTTCCCCGGCATGCACGAGGCCAGCGCGCTGATCGTCGGCGCGACCGTGGCCGCCGCCGAGGCGGTCTGGCGGGGCGACGCCCGACGGGCGGTCAACGTGGCCGGCGGGCTGCACCACGCCATGCCGGCCCGCGCCGCCGGGTTCTGCGTCTACAACGACCCCGCCGTGGCCATCGCCCGCCTGCTCGACCTCGGTGCCGAGCGGATCGCGTACGTGGACGTGGACGTCCACCACGGCGACGGTGTGCAGCAGGTGTTCTGGAACGACCCGCGGGTGCTGACGGTCAGCGTGCACGAGACGCCGCTCGCCCTCTTCCCGGGCACCGGCTTCCCCGACGAGACCGGTGGGCCCGGCGCCGAGGGCAGCGCCGTCAACGTGGCGCTGCCGCCGGGCACCGACGACGCCGGCTGGCAGCGCGCGTTCCATGCGATCGTGCCGTCCGTGCTGCGCGCGTTCCGGCCGCAGGTGCTGGTCAGCCAGTGCGGCGCGGACGCGCACCGGCTCGACCCGCTCGCCGACCTGCACCTCTCCGTGGACGGTCAGCGCGCCACCTACCTGGCGCTGCGGGCGCTCGCCGACGAACTCTGCGAGGGCCGCTGGGTGGCCACCGGCGGCGGTGGCTACGCGCTGGTCGAGGCGGTGCCCCGGGCGTGGACTCACCTGCTGGCCGTGGCCACCGGTGAGCCGATCGACCCGGCGACGCTGACGCCGCCCGCCTGGCGGGAGCTGGCCGCCGTGCGTCGGCCGGGCCGGGACGTGCCGCTGCGGATGACCGACGACGTCGACCCGTCGTACGAGCCGTGGCAGCCGACGGGCGAGCCGAGCGCCGTGGAGCGGGCCATCGCGGCCACCCGCAAGACGGTGTTCCCCCTGCTCGGGCTCGACCCGCACGACCCGCGCGACTGAACCGGCCGGAGGAGGGCCGGCCGGTGACGACCGTGGACCAACCGGTGGACGTGCTGCTCAGCGACGGCACGACCGTCCAGCTGCGACAGATCCGTCCGGAGGACGCGCCGGGGATCGTGGCGATGCACTCGCGCTTCTCCGAGCGCACCCGCTACCTGCGCTACTTCTCTCCGTACCCCCGGATCCCCGACCGGGACCTCCAGCGCTTCGTGACCGTCGACCACCGGGACCGGGAGGCGTTCGTGGTGCTCGTCGGCGGGGGAATCGTCGCCGTCGGCCGGTACGAGCGGCTCGGCCCGCAGGCCCCCGAGGCCGAGGTGGCGTTCGTGGTGGAGGACGCCTACCAGGGGCGGGGCATCGGTTCGGTGCTGTTGGAGCACCTGGCCGACGCGGCCCGCCGGGTCGGCATCGTGCACTTCGTGGCGGAGGTGCTCCCGGCCAACGGGGCGATGCTGCGGGTCTTCTCCGACTTCGGCTACCAGATGCAGCGCCAGTTCGCCGACGGCGTGGTGCACCTGACCTTCCCGATCGCGCCCACCGAGGCGACCCTCGAGGTGCAGCGCGGCCGGGAGCACCGCACCGAGGCCCGGTCGATCGCCCGGCTGCTCGCCCCGCGCGGCGTCGCTGTCTACGGCGCGAGCGCCACCGGGCAGGGGGTGGGCGCGGCGGTGCTCGGGCACCTGCGGGACGGCGGCTTCGCCGGTGCGGTCGTGCCGGTGCACCCGAGCGCGGCGACCGTCGCCGGGCTGCCCGCGTACCCGTCCGCGGCCGACGCCGGTGTGCCCGTCGACCTGGCGGTGGTGGCGGTGCCGCCGGACGCGGCACCGGCGGTGGTCGCCGACGCGGCCGCCGCCGGGGTGCACGGTCTGGTGGTGATCTCGGCCGGCTTCGCCGAGTCCGGTGCGGAGGGCGCCGCCGCGCAGCGGGCCCTGGTCCGGGCCGCGCACGCCGCGGGCATGCGGGTGGTCGGCCCGAACTGCCTGGGCGTGGCGAACACCGACCCGGCGGTACGCCTCAACGCCACCCTCGCCCCGGCGCTGCCGCCGCCCGGACGGGTCGGCATCTTCAGCCAGTCCGGCGCGTTCGGGGTGGCGTTGCTGGCCGAGGCGGACCGGCGCGGCCTCGGCCTGTCCACCTTCGTGTCGGCCGGCAACCGGGCCGACGTGTCCGGCAACGACCTGCTCCAGTACTGGCAGGACGACCCCGGCACCGACATGATCATGTTGTACCTGGAGACGTTCGGCAACCCGCGCAAGTTCGCCCGGCTGGTGCGGCGGATCGGGCGGGCCAAGCCGGTGGTGGCGCTCGCCTCCCCGGCCCGGCCCGGCGGTGTCGGTCCCGCGGCCGGCCCGGACGAGGTGGCGGTGGCCGCGCTCTTCGCCCAGTCCGGGGTGATCCGCGTCGACACGGTCGCCGAGCTGCTGGACGTCGGGGTGCTGCTGGCCAACCAGCCGCTGCCGGCCGGCCCGCGGGTGGCCGTGGTGGGCAACTCGTCCGCGCTGACCGGGCTCGCGGCCACCGCCTGCGCGGCGCAGGGCCTCACGCTCGCCGACGGCTACCCGCGTGACCTCGGCCCGAACGCCGGCGCGACGGAGTTCGCCGCCGCGCTGGCCGGCGCCGCCGCGGACGAGCGGGTGGACGCGCTCGCGGTGCTGGTCGCCCCGCCGCTGCCCGGGCAGCCGGCCGACGCCGACCTCACCGTCGCGCTGCCGGCCGCGCTCGGCGGCGGCAAGCCGGCCGTGACGACGGTCCTGGCCGGGCGGACGCCGGCCGGGATGCCGACGTACGGGGGTGTGGAGGAGGCGATCCGGGCCCTGGGCCGGGTGCACCGGTACGCCGACTGGCTGCGCCGCCCGCCCGGCACGTTGCCGCAGTTGCCGGGGATCGACCGCGCCGCCGGTCAGGCCGCGTTGCGTCGCGACGGTGCAGCGGAGGTCGCGGCCCTGCTCGCCGCGTACGGCATCGACCTGGTGGCCTCGGTGCCGGCGCGCTCCGCCGACGAGGCGGCCGGCGCGGCGGCGGAGCTCGGCTTCCCGGTGGCCCTGAAGGCGGCGGCACCGGGGCTGCGGCACCGACTCGACCTGGGCGCGGTCCGGCTCGACCTGCCCGACGCGGCGACCGTCCGGCGCGCGTACGCCGAGATGTCGGCGGTCTTCGGCGCCGACGTGCTGGTCCAGCCGATGGTCCCGCCCGGCGTGGCCTGTGTGGTGGAGCTGGTCGAGGATCCGGCGTTCGGGCCGGTGGTCGGGTTCGGGCTGGGCGGGGTGGCCACCGAACTGCTCGGCGACCGGGCGTGGCGGGCGGTGCCGCTGACCGACCGGGACGCCGCCGAACTGGTGGACGAGCCGCGGGCGGCACCCCTGCTGCACGGTCACCGGGGCGCGGCGCCGGTGGACCGTGCCGCCCTGAGCGACCTGCTGCTGCGGGTCGGGCGGCTCGCCGACGAGCAGCCCCGGGTGCGGGCGCTGACCCTGAACCCGGTGCTCGTACGCCCCACCGGCCTGTCGGTGCTGCACGCCTGGATCCGCGTCGGCTCCGCCCTGGACCGCCCGGACACCGGCCCCCGCCGCCTCTGAGCCCCGGAACAGGTGTGGGGCCCCGGCGAACCGCCGAGGCCCCACGTGCACATCCGGATCAGCAGGCGTACGCCGCCAGGCGCTGCGCCCGCTCGGGAGCGCGGAGCTTCAGCAGCGTCACCTTCTCGATCTGCCGGATCCGCTCCCGGGAGAGGCCGAACTCGCGGCCGACCTCGTCGAGGGTGCGCTGCCGGCCGTCGTCCAGCCCGAAGCGGAGCCGGATCACCGCCTGCTCGCGCTGCGAGAGGCTGGCCAGCACGATCCGGACCTCGTTGCGCAGCTCACCCTGCGCCGCGGCGTCGCCCGGCTCGTCGCGCGGGTCCACCGCGGCCACGAAGTCGCCGAGCGCGCTCTCGCCGTCTTCGCCGACCGCCTGGTCGAGGCTCACCGGCTCCCGGTCGTACGAGATCAGCTCGATCACCTGGAACTCGGGGATGTCGAGCGCCCGGGCGACCTCGGCGACGGTGGGCTCACGGCCGAGCGACACCGACAGTTCGCGGCGGGCCCGGACCATCCGGTTGACCTGCTCGACCATGTGCACCGGGATGCGGATGGTGCGGGCCTGGTCGGCCATGGCGCGGGTGATGGCCTGGCGGATCCACCAGGTGGCGTAGGTGGAGAACTTGTAGCCCTTGGCGTAGTCGAACTTCTCCACCGCGCGGATGAGACCGAGGTTGCCCTCCTGGATCAGGTCCAGGAACGCCATGCCGCGCCCGGTGTAGCGCTTCGCGATGCTCACCACCAACCGCAGGTTCGCCTCGAGCAGGTGGTCCTTGGCGGCCCGCCCCTCGGCGACGATCAGCTCCAGGTCCGCCTTCAGCTCCGAGGAGACAGGGGTGCAGGTCGCCAGCTTCTCCTCGGCGAACAGCCCGGCCTCGATCCGCCGGGCCAGGTCGACCTCCTGGGCCGCGGTCAGCAGCTTCGTGCGGCCGATGCCGTTCAGGTACGCCCGGACCAGGTCCGTGGAGATGCCGCGCTCGTCGGTGGCGTCCAGGTCGGTCAGGGTCTCGTCGGCCGGGTCGTGCTGGGTGCCCGCTGCCGGGCGCGTCCGGTGCTCCGTCATCTGCAGCGCCATCGTCGTCTCTCCCCGTGTGCGTCGTGCGGTTCCCGGCCCAGTGCCGCCGGTGACACACAGCTTGGCGGGCGGGGCGTAAAACGGGAGTGAGGCGATCGGGGACCCGACAGCAATCCGGTCCGGTCGGCGGTGCCGCATCCGGCGCTCTCCGTCACCGGCGTCGGCCGCGCCGCGATCGGCGGCCGGCGCCCGCCGTGCCGGTGGGCTGCGGCGACGGGCCGGGTGTGTCGGCCCGGCGGTCTTGCGACACCCGGTTACGGTGCCAGCGACCGGCCGACGGGATCGGCCCGGACCAGGCTACGGAGGGTGTTGTGGTGTTCAAGCGACTCATGCAGGCGATGGGCGTGGGTGGCCCGTCGGTGGAAACCGTGCTGGCCAACCCGAACTGCCGCCCGGGCGGGGTTCTGGAGGGGCGGATCCAGGTGGCCGGCGGCGACCACCAGGTCGACGTCGAGTACGTGGCGCTCGGCCTGGTCACCCGGGTCGAGGTGGAGAGCGGCGACAGCGAGTACAACACCAACCAGGAGTTCCACCGGCAGGCCGTCACCGGCGCGTTCCGGCTGGAGCCGGGGCAGCGCCACGACATCCCGTTCCGCTTCGACGTGCCGTGGGAGACGCCGGTCACCGAGCTGTACGGGCAGCACCTGCACGGCATGACCATGGGTCTGCGTACGGAGTTGGAGGTGGCCCGCGCGGTCGACAAGAGCGACCTGGACGCGGTGTCGGTGCACCCGCTGCCGGCGCAGGAGCGGCTGCTGGAGGCCCTGCTGCGGTTGGGTTTTCGGTTCAGCCGGGCCGACGTCGAGCGGGGCCACATCTACGGCGTCCACCAGACGCTGCCGTTCTACCAGGAGATCGAGTTCTACCCGGCGCCCCAGTACGCGCGCGCGATCAATCAGCTGGAGGTCACCTTCGTCGCCGACGCGCGGCAGATGCAGGTGGTGCTGGAGCTGGACAAGCGGGGTGGCCTGCTCAGCGAGGGCCGGGACGCGTTCGGCCGGTTCACCGTTGACTACGCCACCCTGGATCGCGCCGACTGGGCGGCGCAGCTCGACGGCTGGCTCCGCCAGTCCGTCCAACGCCGAGGCCTCTTCTTCTGACGCGGGGGAGGGTCGCGGTCGGTTACAGGTCCAGGAGGATGGTGCGGGGCCCTACGTTCAGGCTCTCCACCAGCATGTGGGTGCGGAAGCGGCCGGTCTCCACCGTGGCACCTCGAGCGCGCAGGGCCTCGACGACCTCGGTGACCAGGGGCTCGGCGACCTCGGCCGGGGCGGCGGCCGTCCAGCTCGGCCGGCGCCCCTTGCGGGCGTCGCCGTAGAGCGTGAACTGGCTCACCACCAGCACCGGCGCGCCGGTGTCGGCGGCGGAGCGTTCGTCGTCGAGGATGCGCAGCTCGTGAACCTTGCGGGCCATCGTCCGGGCGGTCTCCACCGTGTCCGAGTGGGTCACCCCGAGCAGCACCAGCAGCCCGTCGTCGATCGCGCCGACCACCTCACCGTCGACGGTCACGCTGGCCCGACCGACGGTCTGCACCACCGCCCGCATCAGCCGACCACCGGCTCGATGAAGCCCCGCTCCACCAGGTGCGCGACGATCGGCCCGGCGGCCTCGGCCAGCTCGTCGACGGCCACGTCGTGCGCCGCCGCCAGCAGGGCGAGCTGGTCGCGCAGCGGCAGCCGGCCGTCGGCGCCGCCGACCAGGGCCAGCACCAGCGGGTCGATCTCCTCGGTCCAGCGCAGCCCGCGCGGCATGGCCAGGACCTGCCGGTCCACCGCCCAGCCGTCCTCGCCCATGGTCGCCTCCTGCCGCAGCTGGAGCCCGTCGGCGGCCCGGTAGCGCTCGGCGAGCAGCCCGGCGGTGTCGCGTACGCGGAGGAAGTCCTGCCGGTCGAACCAGGCGGCGACCTGGTCGCCCAGCGGCGGCTCCACCCGCTGCCGCAGGTCCTCCACCCGGACCACCGGGTCGGCGTGCCCGCCGCGGCGCAGCGACACGATGCCGAAGCCGATCGCCTCCACCTTGTGCGCGTCGAACCAGTCCAGCCAGGCGGCCATCCGCTGCGGGTCGGTGCTCTCGCCGACGTCGGTCAGCCAGAGGTTCACGTACGCCATGGGGTCGGCCACCTCGCGCTGGATCACCCAGGCGTCCAGGCCGGTGCCGGCGAACCAGCCCGCCACCCGCTCGTCCCACTCCTCGCCCGCGACGTGCACCCAGTTGGCGAGGTACTGCATGGTGCCGCCCTCGGTGAGCAGGTCGGGCGCGGCGGCGGCCAACTCGGAGCCCATCGCGTCGCCGACCCGGCCGGAGTCCCGGTAGACGTGCGTGGTGGTGCCGGGGCCGACCACGAACGGCGGGTTGCTCACCACCAGGTCGAACCGGCGTCCGGCCACGGGCGCGACCATGTCGCCGCGGAGCAGCTCCCAGCTCTGCCCGTTGAGGGCGGCCGTCGTGGCGGCGAAGCGCAGCGCCCGCGCGGAGACGTCGGTGGCGGTGACCGAACGGGCGTGGGTGGCCAGGTGCAGGGCCTGCACACCGGACCCGGTGCCGAGGTCGAGCGCGGTGTCGACGGGCTGCCGGACGGTCGCCCCGATGAGCGTCTGGGTCGCGCCGCCGATGCCGAGCACGTGCTCCGCGTGCAGCGGCCGGCCCGGTCGCGCGCTGGCCGGCACGTCGGCGAGCACCCACCAGTCGTCGCCGTACGGCTCCAGGTCGACGCCGGCGCGCAGCCCGTCCCCGTGCCGTTCGACCAGCCCGCCGGCGAGCGCCTCGGCGAGGTCGAGCGGGGCCAGCGCGGCGGCCACCGTCTCCTCCGTCTCGGTCTGGTCGCAGATGAACACCCGGATCAGGGTGCCCAACGGGTCGCGCTCCTCGGTGGCCCGCAGCGCGGCCCGGAAGTCGTTGCGGGCGACCCCGCCGGTCGCCTGCGGACCGAGCCGGTCGGCGATGCCGTTGGAGGTGAACCGGGCCCGGGTCAGCGCCGTCCGCAGCGCCTCGACTCCGGCGGGGGAGAGCAGCATGTCGTGTTCAGCCACCTCGCCATCCTGCCTCGTGCCTCCCGGGCGGGCGGGCCCACCCGGAACATCCATACCGGCAACAGGATCTATTGAAAGAGATCTCTTTTATAAACGTCGATGTGACGACTACCATTCGGGCCACCACACGTCGAGGGTGCGACCCGTGCGGCCGGACGGCCGGGCCGGCGCGCCCGTAGGGAGGCACACGATGCCAGCAGGGTCCGTTCCGCGGCGGCGTCTTCTCGGGGCGCTCGCCGTCGCCGCCGGCGTAGCCGCTGTCGCCGCGGCCACCACCCCCGCCACGGCGGCGCCCACCGGAGAGATCCGGGGCGCCGGCGCGCCGAACGCGATCAGCGGTAGCTACCTCGTCGTCCTGCGCGGCGACACGGTGGGAGCCGCGGGCACCCCGGCCGCCCGGGCGGCCGTCCCGCAGCGGGCCACCGCCCTGGCCAAGCGGTACGGCGGCAGCGTCGCCGACGTGTACAGCGCCGCGCTCACCGGCTTCAGCGCCCGGATGACGCCCGCCCAGGCCGGCCGCCTCGCTGCCGACCCGGCCGTGGCGTACGTGGAGCAGGACCAGGTGATCACCGCCTCGGCCACGCAGAGCAACCCGCCGTGGGGTCTGGACCGCATCGACCAGCGGGCCCTGCCCCTGAGCGCCAGCTTCACCTACCCGAACACCGCCTCCAACGTGCGGGCATACATCATCGACACCGGCATCCGCACCACGCACACCCAGTTCGGCGGCCGCGCCACCTGGGGCACGAACACGGTGGACAGCAACAACACCGACTGCAACGGCCACGGCACGCACGTCGCCGGCACCGTCGGCGGTTCGACGTACGGGGTGGCCAAGGCGGTGCGGCTGGTCGCCGTCAAGGTGCTCAACTGCTCCGGCAGCGGCAGCACCACCAGCGTGGTCAACGGCGTGAACTGGGTCACCGCCAACGCGGTGAAGCCGGCGGTGGCCAACATGAGCCTCGGCGGCGGCGCCAGCACCGCCATCGACAACGCGGTGGCCAACTCGATCAGCTCGGGCGTCACGTACGCCGTGGCGGCCGGCAACTCCAGCGCCAACGCCTGCAACTACTCGCCGGCGCGGACCGCCTCGGCGATCACCGTCGGCTCCACCACCAGCACCGACGCCCGGTCGTCGTTCTCCAACTACGGCTCCTGCGTCGACCTGTTCGCCCCCGGGTCCAGCATCCTCTCGGCCTACCGGACCAGCGACACCGCGACCAGCACGCTGAGCGGCACCTCGATGGCCTCGCCGCACGTCGCCGGCGCCGCGGCCCTCGTGCTGTCGGCCAACCCGAGCTTCACCCCGGCGCAGGTCGCCAGCTCGCTGACCAGCAACGCGACCACCGGCCGGGTGACCAACCCGGGCTCCGGCTCGCCCAACCGGCTGCTGTTCGTGGTCAACTGACCGCGTGACGTGCCCGGCGGTGCGGCCTGCCGTGCCGCCGGGCCCGGCCCGGTCTGGCAGCATGACGGCATGGCGCTGACTCTTCCGATCGACCCGGCGGCCAACGAGCTCCTCAACCGGGACGCGCTGGCCCGTCTGCTCGGGATGGTCCTGGACCAGCAGGTGCCGATGGAGAAGGCGTTCTCCTCCCCTTACGTGCTGACGCAGCGGCTCGGCCACGACCTCGACGCCCGGGAGTTGGCGGAGTACGACCCGGAGAAGCTGGTCGCCCTCTTCGCCCAGCCACCCGCGCTGCACCGGTTCCCGAAGGCGATGGCGGCCCGGGTGCAGGAGGTGTGCCGGGTGCTCGTCGACCGCTACGACGGCGACGCGGCCGGGCTGTGGGCCGGCATGACCGACGGCGCCGAGCTGCTGCGCCGCATCGCCGAGCTGCCCGGCTTCGGCGCGCAGAAGGCGCAGATCTTCCTCGCCCTGCTCGGCAAGCGCTTCGACGTGCGGCCGGAGGGCTGGCGTGAGGCCGCCGGCGGCTACGGGGACGCCGAGGCGTACCGGTCGGTGGCGGACGTGACCGACGCGGAGTCGCTGCGCCGCGTGCGGGAGTACAAGCAGCAGATGAAGGCCGCGGCCAAGGCGAAGACGGCGCGCTGACCCGGACGGCGCGTGCCGGTGCCGGTTTCCGGTGCCGCGTGCGTGCCGTCCCGGCCGCCGCGCGGCGTCGGCGCGGGAGCCTCAGGCGGCGGTCGGGTGGGCCAGCGAGGCGAGCGCCCGCCGCACGTCGGCCAGCGACACCGTCGCCGAGTCGTCCAGGTCGGCCAGGCCCGCTTCGATCCACTGCCGCATGAGGGTGGTCACACCGATGCCGCGGGCGTCGGCAGCCGCCCGGACCCGCTCGTACGTCTCCAGCGGCAACCGGACCGAGCGGCTCACCATCGGCACGTCGGTGTCGGGGGTGGGCAGCTCCACCGGCTGGCTCTCGTCGATCAGCTCCGCGAGCCGGTCGTCGCCGCTGTGGAACTGCTTGGTCGCGTCGTTACGGTGCATCGTCCCGCCTCCTCATCGGCGAAATCTCCGCACGGCCTCGTCGTAGCGCTTGGACTCGGCGTCACTCAGCTCGCGGGCGGAGAGGATGTCCCAGTCGTTGTCGGTGCCGTCCGCCTCGGCGAGCAGCACGGCCAACCGGCGGCCCCGCCGGGCGGCGGCGTAGACCACCATCACGTCGTCGCCCAGGTGACGGATGATCCGTCGGGCGCTGTGCAGCGCCTCCCAGACTTCCCCCGGTGTGACGTCGTAGACCTTCAGGTTGGCCAAGGCTTCGTCGGTGAAGCTGAACCTGCTGCCCACGGCGGCAGCGTACCACGCTCGTAACACGACCGCCGTCGGGTCGATTCTCGCTGATCACGGTGGGGAAGTGACAGGATGAGGTGTAATCCCTCGAGGAGGTCCGTGGTGAAGCGTCAGGCGTACGAGCCGATCCTGATCACCGACGCCCCACGCAGTCAGGACGATCAACTCACCACTCGACAGCGACGCTACGTGCTCATGATGGGCATTCGGGTCGCGTGCCTGGTCGTGGGCGCGATCCTGGTCGGCGTGCAGGCACCCCTGCTCTGGCTGTGGCTGTCGCTGTGCGGCCTCGGCATGGTGCTCATCCCGTGGCTGGCCGTGCTGCTGGCCAACGACCGGCCGCCGAAGGAGGAGCATCGGCTGGCCAACCGGTTCCACCACCAGCAGCGCGACGAGACCCCGCCGATGAGCCTGACGGCCGAAGAGCGCCCCCACAAAATCATCGACGCCGAACTCTGACCCCCACCCCGCCCTCACCCGCGATCTTGCACTTGCCGCCCCGGCGAACCCGCTCAGAACGGACCCGCCGGGGGCGCAAACTGCAAGATCGCGGAGAGGAGGGAGGGGACGGGGGAGCGGGTGGGTCAGGGGTTGGGGCGCGCGCCCACCTTTGCCACGGCCAGGGCGCCGAGGTCGCCGGCCCGGTTGAGGGCCGCGCGCGGCTCGGCGCCGGCCAGCCAGGCGGTCAGCAGCCCGGCCGCGAACGCGTCGCCCGCGCCGGTGACGTCCACCACCGCCACCCGACGGGTCGGCGCCACCGACACCGTCGCGGTCCGGTCGGCCCAGACCGCGCCGGCCGCCCCGCGCTTGACGACGACCCGGCGGGCCGCCGCCGACAGCGCCCGCGCCTGCGCGGCCGGGTCCAGCCCGCCGGCCAGCACGCCCGCCTCGTCCGCGTTGACCAGCAGCAGGTCGACGTCGCGTACCCAGGCCAGGAACGCCGCCGACCCCACCCGCCGCAGCGGCCCTGCGGACGCCGCGTCGACGCTGGTGGTGAGCCCGCGCTCGCGGGCGGCGGCCAGCGCGCGCAGCCCGGCGCCGCGCGACCCGGCGTCGAGCAGGGTGTACGCGGACAGGTGCAGGTGCCCCGCGTCGGCCGCCGCCGCCACGGCCCGGTCGACGTGCTCCGCGGTCAGCCGCAGGTTGGCGCCGCGTTGGCTGACCATCGTCCGCTCGCCGTCGGTGGCGAGCACGATGACCGTGCCGGTGCTGGCGTCCTCGACGCGGTCGACCGCGCAGTCGACGCCGCTGCGTTCCAGCTCGGTCAGCCGGTCCCGCCCGGCCGGGTCGTCGCCGACCGCCCCGACCAGCGTCACCGGCACCCCCTGGGCGGCGATCCACGCGGCGGTGTTGGCCGCCTGCCCGCCACCGCTGAACCGGATCTCGGCGGCGGTGTCCGTGCCATTGGCGAGTGGGCCGGACAGCACCGCGACGACGTCGGTGATCACGTCGCCGACGACGAGAATGCGGGGCGGCCGGGTCATGCCCGGGTGTCGGCGCGACCGGCGGCGGCCACCGCGATCCGGGCGGCGAGGTCGGCGTTGCGCAGGATGATCCGCACGTTCACCGCCAGGCTCGCGCCCTCGGTGGCCGAGTGGAAGTGGGCGAGCAGGTACGGCGTGACGGCCTTGCCGGTGATCCCGTCACGCTCCAGCAGCGCCAGGCCCTCGGCGAGCGTACGGTCGTGCAGCGCCGGGTCGAGCTGCTCGTCGACGGGGAGCGGGTTGGCCACGATCAGCCCGCCGCCCGGCAGGCCGTGCCGGGTCCGCGCCGCGAGCACGTCGGCGACCTGTTCGGGTGAGTCGACCGACCAGTCCAGGTCGAAGCCGCCGTCGGTGAGGTAGAAGCCGGGGAACCGGCGGGTGCGGTAGCCGACCACACCCACACCGAGGGTCTCCAGCCGCTCCAGCGTCGCGCCCACGTCGAGGATCGACTTGACCCCGGCGCAGACCACCGCGATCGGTGTCCGGGCGAGCGTGACCAGGTCCGCCGACTCGTCGAACGTGTGCGCCGCCTCCCGGTGCACCCCGCCCAGGCCGCCGGTGGCGAAGACCGCGATCCCCGCCGCCGCGGCGACCGCGCTGGTCGCCGCCACGGTGGTGGCGCCGTCCGCGCCGGTCGCGGCGGCCACCGCCAGGTCGCGTACGGAGAGCTTCGCCACACCGTCGACGGTGGCGAGGCGGGTCAGCTGTGCGTCGTCGAGGCCCACCACCAGTTCGCCGCCGACCATGCCGATGGTGGCCGGCACCGCACCGGCGTCCCGGACGGCCGACTCGATCTGCCGGGCCACCCGCAGGTTCTCCGGGCGGGGGAGGCCGTGCGAGACGATCGTGCTCTCCAGGGCGACGACGGGGCGCCCGGCGCGCAGGGCGTCGGCCACCTCCGTGCCGTAACGGATGTGAAAATTGGTCACAGTGATCACCGTACGGCCAGTGGTGTACCGGGGTGAAGTGGACCGGACTGCGGTGACCTGCCAAACTTGTCGGTTGGAGGTGCACACGTGAGCACACAGGTCCTGGAGCGTCCGGAGCTGAAGGACGCCGACACCGGCCCCGAGATGTTCCACTACGTCCGCAAGGACAAGATCGCCGAGAGTGCCGTCATGGGCACGTTCGTCGTCGCGCTCTGCGGGGAGACCTTCCCGGTCACCAAGGCCGCCAAGCCGGGTTCTCCGGTCTGCCCGAAGTGCAAGGAGATCTACGACTCCTGGGGCGACTGAACCGCGTCGCAGTCCCGCCCGCCCGCGTAGCCTTCGGCGGTGACCACCTCCGCCGCCCTGCTCACGGCTGACCTCGTCGGCGTCGCGGTCTTCGCCGCGTCCGGTGCCTCCGCGGCGGTGGCGAAACGGCTCGACCTGTTCGGCGTGGTCTTCGTCGGCTTCGTGGCCGCCCTGGGCGGCGGGATCTTCCGTGACCTGGTCATCGACGAGGCGCCGCCGCTGGCCTTCGCCGACTGGCGGTACGCGACGGCCGCGGCGGTCACCGCCGTCGCCGTGTTCTGGTTGCATCCCCAGTTGGCGCGGCTGCGCACCACCGTGCTGGTGCTGGACGCGGCCGGTCTCGGTCTCTTCACGGTCACCGGCACGCTCAAGGCTCTCGAAGCCGGGGTCCCGGCGGTGGGGGCCTGCGTCATCGGCATGCTGACCGCGATCGGCGGTGGGCTGGGCCGGGACCTGCTGACCGGCGAGATCCCCGTGGTGCTGCGCCGAGAGATCTACGCAGTGGCCGCGCTCGCCGGCTCGATCGTGGTGGCGGGGCTGCACGGCCTCGGCTACACCGGGCCGATCCCGCTGGTCACGGCGGCCGTGCTGATCTTCGCGCTGCGGCTGGTGGCGCTGCGGCGGCGTTGGGGCGCGCCGGTGGCGCGGCTTCGCCCGCCCCGCACCCGGGGGCCGGGACCGGACCCGCAGTGGTGACGCACCCGGACCTGCGGTGATCCGCCCCTCGGGCCCCGGCTCGGCGACCCGGGGAGTGCGGCGGGGGTGACCGATGGCACGGCAGCGGGCGATGTGACCAGCGTGGCGTCGCCTGGGCCGGACGGCGCCCGCTGGTTATGCTGATTCGGCCTTCGCGGCATCTTCGGCGCGGAGGCGTTTTCATGGGCGGCGGCACCCGTGGCCCTCGGCCGGGGTCCGCCTTCGTGCGGTCGGAGAGGAGCCTCGCGTGGCAGCCCGGTTGCCGGCGATCGAGACGTTTCCGGCACTCCGCGCCTGGCAGCGCAAGGCGCTGGTGGAGTACCTGCGCCGGCGCGCCGAGGACTTCACGGCGGTCGCCACGCCGGGCGCGGGCAAGACGACCTTCGCCCTGCGCATCGCCGCCGAACTGCTGGCCGACGGCACGGTCGAGGCGGTCACCGTGGTCGCCCCGACCGAGCACCTGAAGAACCAGTGGGCCGAGTCGGCCGCCCGGGTCGGCATCCAGCTGGACGCCGCCTTCCGCAACGCCGACCTGCACTCGTCGGCCGACTTCCACGGGGCCGTCGTCACATACGCCCAGGTGGGCATGGCTCCGCAGGTGCACCGTCGGCGCACCATGACCCGGCGCACCCTGGTCATCCTCGACGAGATCCACCACGCCGGTGACTCCCGCTCCTGGGGTGACGGGGTGAAGGCGGCGTTCGAGCCCGCCGTACGCCGGCTGATGCTCACCGGTACGCCGTTCCGCTCCGACGACAACCCGATCCCGTTCGTCACCTACGAGCGGGGCGGTGACGGGCTGCTGCGCTCCCGCGCCGACTCGGTCTACGGGTACTCCGACGCGCTCCGCGACGGCGTCGTGCGGCCGGTGCTGTTCCTCGCGTACTCCGGGGAGACCCGGTGGCGGACCAACGCCGGGGACGAGCTGGCGGCCCGCCTGGGCGAGCCGATGACGCAGGACCTGATCGCCCAGGCCTGGCGCACCGCGCTCGACCCGGCCGGGGACTGGATGCCCCAGGTGCTGCGGGCCGCCGACGCCCGGCTCACGGTGCTGCGGGAGGCCGGCATGAGCGACGCCGGCGGGCTGGTCATCGCCACCGACCAGCAGACCGCCCGCGCGTACGCGAAGCTGATCGAGCGGTTGACCGGCGAGAAGGCCGCGGTGGTCCTCTCCGACGACGCCGGCGCCTCCGCCCGGATCGCCACGTTCTCGGCGTCCGACCAGCGGTGGCTCGTGGCGGTGCGGATGGTCTCCGAGGGGGTGGACATCCCGCGTCTCGCGGTGGGGGTCTACGCCACCAGCGCCAGCACCCCGCTCTACTTCGCGCAGGCGATCGGCCGGTTCGTGCGGGCCCGTCGGCCGGGGGAGACCGCGTCGGTCTTCCTGCCGAGCGTGCCGCACCTGCTCGGGCTGGCCAGCGAGATGGAGGCCGAGCGCGACCACGTGCTGGGCAAGCCGAAGGACGACGACGGCTTCGACGACGGCCTGCTGGAGCGGGCGCAGCGTGACGACCAGGCCAGCGGGGAGTTGGAGAAGCGGTTCGCGGCGCTCTCCGCCACGGCCGAGCTCGACCAGGTGATCTTCGACGGCGCGTCGTTCGGCACCGCGGCCCAGGCCGGCACTCCCGAGGAGGAGGAGTACCTCGGCCTGCCCGGCCTGCTCACCGCCGACCAGGTCGCCCTGCTGCTCACGAAGCGGCAGGCGGACCAGTTGGCCGCCCAGCGGCGCAGGGCGGCCGCGCGGACGGCTGAGCCGGCCGCTGCGGCCCCGCAAGCGCCGCCGGCACCGATGAGTGCGGCCCAGCGACGGGTGGCCCTCCGGCGTCAGCTCAACGCGCTCGTGGCGGCCCGGCACCACCGCACCGGCCAACCCCACGGCAAGATCCACGCCGAGCTGCGTCGGCTCTGTGGTGGCCCGCCCAGCGCCCAGGCGACGATCGAGCAGCTCGAGGAACGCATCGCCACCGTCCAGACCCTCTGACCTCCGGCGTCCGCGCCGGCGTCCCGTCTGCGGTGATCACGAGGTTTGCGTCAGAAATCGCGACCTCTGATCACCGGGGCGAGTGCGAGGGGGAGCGGGAGGGACGGGGTCCGGGTGTGAAAAAGCCGGCCGGAGGCACCTGGGTGCCTCCGGCCGGCTTATGTCGGGTTACTGGACTCAGTTCGCCATCAGATCGGCGCCACGCCAGCTGAACTCGGGGTCCGTCGCGTACCGCACGGTGATCTTCACGAGATCCTCCGCGTACTTGTTCGCGTGGTGCCCACAGAACACCAACTCGCTCCCACCCGCCAGAGTGATCCGGAGCTTGCCGGCAGCATTGCAGCGGTCGCACCGTTCATCGGCGGCCGGGGGGCTCACCGTCTCGGGCGGCGGCGTGAGGGTCGGGGTCATCGCCTTCCTCCTCTGGTCGTCACCGATGAACACTCTCTTCGGTTGCTCACCTATCGTGCAACATCCTTGTAGCGCCTGGCCTTCCCTGTGTGCCCGCGGGGGACCGAGGTCACACATGGCAGGGACAGTGTGCCGTGTTCCCAGGGTGCCACGTCAACGATCACAATCGTGCAACCAGCCGATCACCATCCGGCGTTGCACGCCAGGTGACCAAAGCGACACGTCGGGTTGACGTTACCGGGTCAGTCCAGGTAGTCCCGGAGGACCTGCGACCGCGACGGGTGGCGCAGCTTGGACATGGTCTTCGACTCGATCTGCCGGATCCGTTCCCGGGTCACCCCGTAGACCTGGCCGATCTCGTCCAGCGTGCGCGGCTGGCCGTCGGTCAGGCCGAAACGCAGGCGTACCACACCCGCCTCACGCTCGGAGAGCGTCTGCAGCACCTGCTGGAGCTGGTCCTGCAACAGGGAGAACGAGACCGCGTCGACCGCGACCACGGCCTCCGAGTCCTCGATGAAGTCACCGAGCTGGCTGTCACCCTCGTCGCCGATGGTCTGGTCGAGCGAGATGGGCTCCCGGGCGTACTGCTGGATCTCCAGCACCTTCTCCGGTGTGATGTCCATCTCCTTGGCCAGCTCCTCCGGGGTGGGCTCGCGGCCCAGGTCCTGGAGCAGCTCGCGCTGGATCCGGCCGAGTTTGTTGATCACCTCGACCATGTGCACCGGGATGCGGATGGTGCGGGCCTGGTCGGCCATGGCGCGGGTGATGGCCTGGCGGATCCACCAGGTGGCGTAGGTGGAGAACTTGTAGCCCTTGGTGTAGTCGAACTTCTCGACGGCCCGGATGAGGCCGAGGTTGCCCTCCTGGATCAGGTCGAGGAACGCCATGCCGCGGCCGGTGTAGCGCTTGGCCAGCGAGACGACCAGTCGGAGGTTCGCCTCGAGCAGGTGGTTCTTGGCCCGCTCACCGTCGCGCGAGATCCACATCAGGTCGCGCTGCATCTCGCGGGTGAGCTTCTCCTCGCCCTCCTCGGCGGCGCGCAGCCGCTCGGCGGCGTAGAGCCCGGCCTCGATCCGCTTGGCCAGCTCCACCTCCTGCTCCGCGTTGAGCAGCGGAACCTTGCCGATCTGCTTGAGGTAGGCCCGGACCGAGTCGGCGGACGCGGTCAGCTCGGCGTCGCGCCGAGCCTGCTTGAGTGCCTCGGACTCCTCGTCGTCCCACTCGAAGTCGTTGTCGGTGGCGGAGGCCGCCGCGTCGGTCTCGGCGGCCTGGGTCAGCTCGGCCGGCTCCTCGACCACCACGTCCTCGATCTCGGCGGCGAGCTCCTCCGGATCGATGTCGCCGTCGGCGTCCTCACCCTTGCCCTTGGTCGCCACCCCGGCCTTGGCCGGCTTGCCGGCCGCCGCGACGGTCGCCTTGGTGGCCCGGGTCGACTTCGTGGCCTTGGCCGGCGCCGCCGCCTTGGCGGCCACCTCGGCGGTGGTGCCGGCGGCCTTGCGCGCGGTGGCGGCCTTCCGGGGGGCCGGCGCCGGCGCCTCGCCGGAGACGGGCGCCTGCTTCGGAGCCGGCGGGGCGGCCTTCTTGGTGGTCTTGGCGGTGGTGGCCCGCGACGCCGGGGTGGCGGAACGGGCGGCGGCGACACGGCGGCGGGTGCTGGCCGAGCCGTCCACGACCACGGTCACGCCCGCCTCCGAGAGCGCCCGGAGGATCTTCTTGGCCTGGGCCGGAGTCACCTCGGCGGCCTCGACGGTGCGCGCGAGCTGGGCCGACGTGAGCTGACCGCCGGCGCTCTGCGCGTGAGCGATCAGGGTGTCGGTGAGCGAGCGAACGTCGGCGCCGGTCTGGCGGGGTTCTGTCACGAATGACCTTCCGGAGGCGAAGTGCGAGCACGGCCGGGTCGTCCGGCGCAGCTGGGGTTACCGCGCCGGGCGAGTGTTTGAGGAACCCCCGTGTCCCGGTCGGCCGGTCGTTCGGTCGTCCGTGGCGCGTGGGCAGGGGTGAATTGTAACGCCGTCTGCGGCGATCGACCCGCGCCGCACGGCGTGCAGGGTGCGGGGACCGCCAATTCGGCGCAGATGTGGACTTTGTAAGGATGATACCCGCGCGCGATCCGCAACGTCCCGGTCGCGTGGGAAGGGGACGAACGATGGATCGTACGCCGCCCGCGCCGCGGGAACTGCTGGAGATCGCGGTCACGGTCGCCCGGGACGCCGCCGCGACCGCGCACCGGATGCGGGCCGAGGGCGTCTCCGTCGCCGCCACCAAGAGCACGGTGACGGACGTGGTGACCGCCGCCGACCGGGCCGTCGAGCGGCAGGTCCTCGACGCGTTGCGCCGGCTCCGGCCGGACGACGCGGTGTTCGGGGAGGAGTACGGCGACGGCGACACCGGACCGGTGGTCGCCGGCGGCGTGCGGTGGATCGTCGACCCGATCGACGGCACCGTCAACTACCTCTACGGGCTGCCGTACTGCGCGGTGTCGCTCGCCGCGGAGGTGGACGGCGAGGTGGTCGCGGGGGTCGTCCGCAACGTGGCCACCGGGGAGGAGTGGACCGCGACCGCCGGCGGTGGCGCGTGGCGCGACGGTGAGCGGCTGAGCTGCTCCACCGAGACAGACCTCGGCCAGGCGTTGATCGCGACCGGATTCGGCTACGACCCGAAGCGCCGGGCGCACCAGGCCCGGGTGGTCGCCGAACTGATCCCGCACGTGCGTGACATCCGCCGGCTCGGCGCCGCCGCGCTGGACCTGTGCCTCGCCGCCGAGGGGCGGGTGGACGCGTACTACGAGAAGGGGCTCGCCGCCTGGGACCAGGCGGCCGGGGCACTGGTCGCCACCGAGGCCGGCCTGCGGGTGGCCGGGCTGCGCGGTCGGCCGGCCGGCCCGGACCTGGTGGTGGCGGCGCCGCCGGCGCTCTTCGCGCCGCTGCACGACCGGCTCGCCGACCTCGACGCCTCGGGCGGCCCGTGACGCCTCGGGCCCCGGCCTGCCCGCCCGTTCAGCTCATCCGCCCGGCCCGACCGGCTCTCCGCCGGTCGGGCCGTCGCGTTCGGCGGTACGGCTACTTCTTGACCGGCATCGGGCAGGTGCCGGGCGGCGCCTCGGCCCCGCCCAGGTCGCCGAGGGACTGGTTCACCTCGGTGGTGGTGGCGAGCTGCTGGAAGCCGTTGCCGAGCACCACGTCGACGCTGTCGTCCTGGCGCTCGGGCTGGTACTTGGTCTCGGCGTTGTTGAGGAAGTAGGCCCGCAGCAGGTGTGCGGAGCCCACGCCCTTCGGGCCGTAGCGCAGCACCGCGATGTCGTCGATCGGCTTCTCGTTCGCGACCTTCTTGATCTGGAACTGCCGGTTGCGGAACTCGTCGGCGACCTGGCGGGCGAGGCCGGGCTGGTCGGTGCCGTTCAGGACGTTGAGCTTGACGTCCTTCCGGTCGCGCAGGGCGATGTCGGCGAGCGGCCAACCGTCGGGGCAGCCCTTGGCGGTGCCGGCGTTGCCCTGGCTGTCACGCACCACCGCGACCACCACGAAGACCAGGGCGGTGACCGCCAGCAGGCCGACGACAACGAGTGCCCGCACTCGCGCAAAACTCATCTGGGCGCTCCCCGGACTTCAGAGGGTGGCGGCGGCCGCCGGCGGACACACCGCCCGGGGGGCCGCCGGGTACGCCGCTGAGGTTAACGGTTGTCCGGCCGTCGCGTGGAAACAGCCGGACATGGCGGCGCGCCGCCCGGGAACCAGGTACTACTACCCCTATCTTCGTGTCGCCTGAGTCACATTGGGAACAACTTCCCGTGCGGGGGCGTACATCTCTGCCACGAGGGCGGTATACATGCCTCGCCCAAAGGGGGGGTAAGGTACCGCGCTCGCTGGGGGGTTTCCTGGCGGCCCCGATCCGGAAACATCTCTGGGTCGGGTGACCGACACAACGCGTGGCCGGCCAGCGGAACCGAAACAGCGTCGTCCGGCGTTACAACCGGAAGCGACAACATCGATATGGGAGAGTGAAACCGATGGCCACCGACTACGACGCCCCGCGTCGCGACGAGGTCGACCTCGGCGAGGACAGCCTGGAAGAGCTCAAGGCCCGGCGCGTCGACTCACAGTCGGGCGCCGTGGACGTCGACGAGGCCGAGGTGGCCGAGAGCTTCGAGCTGCCCGGAGCCGACCTGGCCGACGAGGAGCTCACGGTCAAGGTGCTGCCGATGCAGCAGGACGAGTTCCGCTGTGCCCGCTGCTTCCTGGTGCATCACCGCAGCCAGCTGGCTGTCGAGCGCAACGGCGAGCTGATCTGCCGCGAGTGCGTCTGACCACCTCTGTCCACACCAGCGGCGGCCTCCGATCGAGGCCGCCGCTGTCGACGTCACCATGCGCCGCCGGCCGGGAACTGCTTGACTCGTGACGGGTAGGCGCGAGGGCGCCGGCAACCGGGAGGTCGGGACCGAGATGAGCGAGCGAGGCGACGCGCCCGAGCGCGACCCGGCGGAGCTGGGCGCCACCGTCGCGGCGTTGACCGAGGACGACATCGCGCCGGCCCGGCGGCGGCAGCTGCTGACCCGGCTCGTCGGCCAGGCCCGGGCCCGGGGTCTCGGCGACCTGTTCAAGCCCCGCGCCGCGGTCCGCTGGATGGTCGACACGGTCGCGGAGGTCGCTCCGCACGTGCCGATCCGCGATCTGGCGACCCTGCGTCGGCACTTCGAGGGACTCGACGACGAGGCGCTGGCCGACCGGCTGGTGCGCAACGCGGCCCGGGCGACCGCCGGGATCGGCGCGGCCGGTGGCGGCGTGGCCGCCGTGGAGTGGACGGTCACGCCGACCCTGCTCTCCGCGCCGATTCTGCTCGCCGCCGAGACCGTCGCCGTCGTCGCGATCGAGCTCAAGCTGGTCGGCGAGCTGCACGAGATCTACGGCGTCCCGCTGCCCAGCGGTGGCAGCCAGCGCACCGTCGCCCTGGTGCACGGCTGGGCCACCCAGCGGGGCGTCAACCCGATGATGCCGGGCGCCGGCGTGGGCGCCGTGCTCGGCACCGCGGCCCGGCGGGAGCTGCGGGACACCCTGATGCGGCGCCTCGGCCGCAACCTCACCACGCTCGGCCCGTTCCTCACCGGCGCGGCCGTCGCCGGCTACCTCAACCGGCGCGCCACCCGGTCCCTCGGCGACCAGGTCCGCGACGACCTGCGCCGCAAGCGTCGGGCGCTGCCCGACCCGCCGGCCCGTAGCCTGCCCCCGGCGCCCGGCCAGCCCTGATCCCCGGCCCGCCAGCCCGGATCCCAAGCCTGCGGGCGTGGCGTTCGGCCCGGCGGCCCTGAGCCGCGTCCCGTCAGCCGTGTCACGGGCGGCGGGCCCCGTCGGCCCGTGTCGCGAGCGGCGAGGCGCGTCAGCCGGCGTCGCGGGCGGCCAGGTCCGTCAGGCTGGCGTCGCGGGCGGCGAGGAGCGCCTCCGCGAGCTCGACCGGCCGGCGGGTGCTGACCACCCAGAACGGCGTCGGGTCGGCCGGGTCGTTCAGCACCACCTGCACGGCGCCGCCGATCCAGGGGCGCTGCACCACGAACGCGAGCGGGTCGGCGCCGACGCCGAGCACCTCCCGGCGGCCCGCGGCGTCCAGCGGCACCACGTCGGCGACGTACCGCACCGGCAGCCGGGCGTCGTCGACCCGCAGCTCGCCGTCGCGTACGGCGACCCGGATGCGGCCGAGCCACCACAGGCCGGCGGCGGTGGCCGGCGGCAGGACCGCGAACGGCAGCCAGGAGCGCAACCCGGAAGCGCCCATCCAGATCTCGACGGCCAGCAGGCCGGCGACGGCCAGCCCGGCCAGCCAGAGCCACCAGGACAGGCCGAGCCGCTCGGAGTGGGCGGCGGGCGGTGCCGGGGACGGCGAGGACGGCGACAGGCTCACAGTCCGAGGGTACGGCGGACGGCGGCCGGGGTACCCGGCAGGATGGCAGGGTCAACCCCATGACCGAGGGAAGAGGGGAACCGTGACCGACGTCGTACCCGTGCCCGTACGCCAGCTCGACCCCGAGCTGCCGCTGCCGGCGTACGCCCATCCCGGCGACGCCGGCGCCGACCTGGTGGCCGCCGCGGACGTCGAGCTGCCGCCCGGTGGGCGCGCCCTGGTCCCGACCGGCGTCGCGATCGCGCTCCCGGAGGGGTACGTGGGCCTGGTCCACCCCCGTTCGGGGCTCGCGGCCAGGCTCGGTGTGACGGTGCTCAACGCGCCCGGTACGGTCGACGCCGGCTACCGGGGGGAGATCATGGTGAACCTGATCAACCACGATCGGGCCACGCCCGCGAAGATCTCCCGTGGCGACCGGATCGCCCAGCTCGTTGTGCAGCGGGTGGCACGGGCGGACTTCCAGCCGGTGGCCGAGCTGCCCGCGTCCCGTCGGGGAACGGGTGGACACGGCTCCACCGGCGGGCACGCCGGGCTGGTGCCGCCGCCGGTGGGCCCGTCCGGGCCGGACCGGCGCAGCGAACAGGTGACAGGGTGAGCGCGAACAGCGGAGGGTGGACGCAGTGATCTTCTCGCGGAAGCGGGCCGGTGACGGGCGGGACGAGCAGGTCGTCCTCGACGAGAACGAGCTCGACGCGGTGACCCCGCCGACCCTCACCCGTGGCCCGTACGACATCTCCGAGGCCCCGGCCGGGGTGGCCCGCCTGGACCTCGGCAGCCTGCACATCCCCGCGGTGCCCGAGGTCGAGGTGCGGGTGCAGGCCGACCAGCAGGGTGTGATCCAGCAGGTGGTGCTGGTGCACGGCGCGAACGCGCTCCAGCTCGGCGTCTTCGCCGCGCCCCGCTCGGAGGGGATCTGGGACGAGGTGCGCGAGGAGATCCGGCAGTCGCTGCTCGGTGACGGCGTCGCCGCCGAGGAGGTGGAGGGCGAGTACGGCATCGAGCTGCGCGCCCAGATCCGCACCGACGACGGGCCGACCGACCTGCGCTTCGTGGGCGTCGACGGCCCGCGCTGGATGGTCCGCGGCGTCTTCCAGGGTGCCGCGGCCGTCGACCCGGCCGCCGCCGGCCCGCTGGCCGAGTGCCTGTACGGCCTCGTGGTCGACCGGGGTCAGGAGGCCAAGCCGGTCCGGGAGCCGCTGCCGCTGCGCCTGCCCCGCGAGGCCGGCGAGCAGGAGGACGCGGCCACGCCGGACGGCGACCGACCGGCGGCTCAGTCCCGCCAGGTCTGACCGCCGGTCACCGATCCACCGGGGCCGGCCCGATCGGCGTACGCTGGCGGGACGGTCCCGGCGACGTCGGGCCGCGGCGGAGCCGGCGCGGGCCGGCGGGCGTGGAGAGGGTGACGCGGGGGTCATGACGACCGAGGAGGGCCGGGTGTCGCTGCGGGGCATCCTGCGACGGCTCACCGCGAGCGAAGCCGAGATCGACGCACAGGAGCTGCAACGCGAGAGCGCCGAGTGCGGCGGCACGCCCGCCCGACAGTGCTCTCGCGGCCAGGTGGTCTCGGTGGCCGGGCGGCTGCGCACGGTGGTCTACACGCCCCGCACCAACCTGCCCACGCTGGAGGCGGACCTCTACGACGGCAGCGACGTGGTGACGCTGGTGTGGCTGGGTCGGCGGCACATCGCCGGCATCGAGCCGGGCCGCCACCTCACCGCCCGGGGCCGGGTCGCCATCCGCGACGACCGCAAGGTGATCTACAACCCGTACTACGAGCTGGACACCCCGAAGTGAGCGACGGGGTGGGCACGGCGGACGGACGAGGGCCGATGACGACCGGACAGCAGCACGCCGCCGGGCCACAGACCGGCCCGGGGGCCGGGCCGGACGACGAGGAGCGGCTGCCGACCATCGCCGAGCAGATGGCCGACCAGCTCGGCGGTTGGCGGGGGCTCGTGGAGTCGAGCATCCCGGTGGTCGTCTTCGTGGTCGCCAACGTCATCGGCGAGCTGCGGCCCGCGGTGATCGCCTCGGTGGCGGTGGCGCTGCTCATCGCCGGTCTGCGGCTGGCCCAGCGCCGCCCGGTCCGGCACGCGGTCAACGGGCTGTTCGGCATCGCCATCGGCGCGGCCATCGCCTGGCGCACCGGCAACGAACGTGACTTCTACCTGCCCGGCATCCTCTACGGCATCGGCTACGGCCTGGTGCTGCTGCTCTCGGCCGCCATCCGGCAGCCGCTGGTGGGCTGGATCTGGTCGGTGCTGGTCGCCAAGGGGCGCTCCGAGTGGCGGGACGACCCCCGCCTGGTGCGGACGTTCACCTCGCTGACCGTGCTCTGGGGCGTGGTCTGGCTGGCGAAGGTCGGCGTGCAGGCCGGGCTCTACCTCGCCCACCAGGACACGGCGCTCGGGGTGGCCCGGCTGGTGCTCGGCTACCCGCCGTACGCGCTGCTGCTGCTGATCACCGTCTGGACGGTGCGCCGGGTCACCCGGGAGACGAATCCGGAGCCGCTGCCGGGCAGCTGACCGACCGGGCCGGGTGGGCCGCGGTCGGGTCAGCTCGTCTCGCGGGTGCGCTCCACGCTGTCGGGGCCGAGGATCACGGCGCGGACCGCGTCCTCCACCTCGGCCGTGCACACGAAGATCAGTTCGTCGCCGGCCTCGATCGGGTCGTCCGGGCTGGGCACCAGCACCCGCTTGCCGCGCAGGATCGCCACCAGGGCGGCGTCGCGGGGCAGCGGCACGGCGTGGATCGGCTGGCCGACGTAGGGCGCGTTCGGCGGCAGGGTGATCTCCACGAGGTTCGCCTCGCCCTGCCGGAAGGTCATCAGGCGGACCAGATCGCCGACGGTGACCGCCTCCTCGACCAGCGCGGCCATCACGCGCGGCTTGCTCACCGCGACGTCGACCCCCCACTGCTCGGTGAAGAGCCACTCGTTCTCCGCCCGGTTGACGCGGGCGACGACGCGGGGCACCGCGAACTCGGTCTTGGCCAGCAGCGACACCACGAGGTTGACCTTGTCGTCGCCGGTGGCGGCGACCACCACGTCACAGCCGGCGAGGTTGGCCTCCTCCAGGCTGGTCAGCTCGCACGCGTCGGCGAGCACCCAGTCGGCGGCGGGCACCCGGTCGGGCCGCAGCATCTTCGGCTGGCGCTCGATGAGCATCACCTGGTGGCCGTTGTCGATCAGCTCCTGGGCGATCGAGCGGCCCACGTTGCCGGCGCCGGCGATGGCGATCCGCATGGCTCAGTGCCCCCCTTCCGGCGGCGTGGCCGCCACCGACGTGACCGTGCCCGCGATGTCGTCGGTGACCAGCATGAACACCTGGTCACCCTCCTGCAGGAGGGTGGACGCGGTGGGCAGCGTGCCGATGCCGAAGCGGATCAGGTACGCGACCCGCGCCCCGGCGGCCTCCTCCAGCGCTCGGGCGGACCGGCCGACCCATTCCTTGTGCACCGGCACCTCGACGATCGACACGGTGCTCGTCGGGTCGCGGAAGATCTCGACGTTCCCCTCGGGCACCAGGTGTCGCAGCATCCGGTCGGCGGTCCACCGGACGGTGGCCACGGTGGGGATGCCGAGCCGCTCGTAGACCTGCGCCCGGCGCTGGTCGTAGATGCGGGCGGCCACCCGGGACACGCCGAACGTCTCCCGGGCCAGCCGGGCGGAGATGATGTTGGAGTTGTCGCCGCTGGACACGGCGGCGAACGCGTCGGCCCGCTCGATGCCGGCCTGCCGAAGCACGTCGCCGTCGAAACCGGCGCCGGTGACGGTGATCCCGGCGAAGTCCGGGCCGAGGCGGCGGAAGGCGTCGGCGTCGTGGTCGATCACGGCGACCGAGTGCCCCCGGGACTCCAGGCTGTGGGCGAGGGTCGAGCCGACCCGGCCACATCCCATGATCACGACATGCACGCTTCCTCCCACGGTGCGTACCCGTCCGTGCCGGACCCGTCGAGTGCGAGCCTGCCACGTCCCGGCCGGGAACGGGGACCGACGGTACCGCCGGCTCGGGGGCGGTGATCTCCCACCCCCGCACCTCGCGCGCGGTGGCCGTACTCTTGGCGTTCGTGGCCAGTCCCACCTCGCTGCTGAAGCGGCTGCTCCTCGGTCGACCGTTCCGGTCCGACCGGCTGCAGCACACCCTCCTGCCGAAGCGCATCGCGCTGCCCGTCTTCGCCTCCGACGCGCTGTCCAGCGTCGCGTACGCGCCCGACGAGATCCTGCTGACGCTCTCCATCGCCGGGGCGTCGGCGTACTTCTACTCGCCGTGGATCGCGCTGGCGGTGGTGGTGGTCATGCTGACGGTGGTGGCCAGCTACCGGCAGAACGTCCACGCCTACCCCTCCGGCGGCGGGGACTACGAGGTGGCCACGGTCAACCTCGGCCCGAAGTTCGGTGTCGGGGTGGCCAGCGCGCTGCTGGTCGACTACGTCCTGACGGTGGCCGTGTCCGTTTCCTCCGGGGTGGCGAACCTCGGCTCGGTGGTGCCCTTCGTGGCCACCCACAAGGTCATGATCGCGGTCATCGCGGTGGTGCTGCTGACCGCGGTGAACCTGCGCGGCCTGCGCGAGTCGGGCACCGCCTTCGCCATCCCCACGTACGGCTTCGTGATCGTGATCGGTGGGATGCTGCTCACCGGCCTCGTCCGGGTCTTCGTGCTCGGCGACGACCTCCGCGCCCCCAGCGCCGACCTGGTCATCCAGGCCGAGCACAGCGTGACCGGGTTCGCCCTGGTCTTCCTGCTGCTGCGGACGTTCAGCTCGGGCGCCGCCGCGCTCACCGGCGTCGAGGCGATCTCCAACGGCGTACCGGCGTTCAAGGCGCCGAAGAGCCGCAACGCGGCCACCACCCTGCTGCTGCTCGGCGGGATCGCGGTGAGCCTGCTGGTCGGGATCATCTGGCTGGCCCGGCTGACCCACCTCCAGTTCGTCGAGGACCCGGCCCTGCAGATCGTGTCCAGCCCCGACGGTTACGTGCAGAAGACCGTCACCACCCAGCTCGGCGAGGCGGTGTTCGGCTCCGGCTCGATCCTGCTCTACGTGGTGGCCGGGATGACCGCGCTGATCCTGTTTCTGGCCGCTAACACCGCGTTCAACGGCTTCCCGGTGCTCGGCTCGATCCTCGCCCAGGACCGCTACCTGCCCCGGCAGCTGCACACCCGGGGCGACCGGCTGGCCTTCTCCAACGGCATCGTCTTCCTGGCCGTCTTCGCGATCGTGCTGATCGTCGGCTTCCAGGCCGAGGTGACCCGGCTGATCCAGCTCTACATCGTCGGGGTCTTCGTCTCCTTCACCCTCTCCCAGGCCGGCATGATCCGGCACTGGAACCGGCACCTGAAGCACGAGCGGGACCCGGAGGCGCGCCGTCGGATGCTCCGCTCCCGGGCGATCAACACGTTCGGCATGGGCCTGACCGGCACTGTGCTGGTGATCGTGCTGATCACCAAGTTCCTGCTCGGCGCCTGGATCGCGATCGCCGCGATGGCGGTGATCTACGTCCTGATGCTGGCCATCCGCCGGCACTACGACCGGGTCGCGCGGGAGCTGACCCCGCCGGACGAGGGCCGACCCATGCTGCCCGCCCGCAACCACGCCATCGTGCTGGTCAGCAAGCTGCACCAGCCGACCCTGCGGGCCATCGCGTACGCCCGTGCCACCCGTCCCGACACGCTCACGGCGGTGACGGTGAACGTGGACGAGAAGGACACCCGGGACCTCCAGGAGGAGTGGGAGCGGCGTGAGCTGCCGGTGCCGCTGACCGTGGTCGACTCGCCGTACCGGGAGATCACCCGGCCGATCCTGGACTTCGTGGCGAACACCCGCCGGGAGTCGCCGCGCGACGTGGTCACCGTCTTCATTCCGGAGTACGTCGTCGGCCGCTGGTGGGAGAACCTGCTGCACAACCAGAGTGCGCTGCGGCTCAAGACCCGGCTGCTGTTCGAGCCGGGCGTGATGGTGACCAGTGTGCCGTGGCAGCTCGCCTCGACCGCCAGCAAGGACCTGGACCGGCTGGACGCCACGCTCTCGCGCGGTCCGGCCCGTGGCCCCCGGGTGGCGCCGCGCAGCACGCTGCCGCCGAGCGTCCCGCCGGTGGTCTCGGCACCGCCGGGGGAGGGTGGCGGCCGTGACTGAGCCGACGACGGGCCGGACTCCCGCCACCGAGGGGGGCGCGGGCCTGGCCGAGGCGGAGCGTGTCGAGCTGACCGTCGACGCGGTCGCGCCGGGTGGTCACTGCGTGGCCCGGGTGGACGGGCAGGTGGTCTTCGTCCGGCACGCGCTGCCCGGTGAGCGGGTGGTCGCCGAGGTCACCGAGGTGCACAAGGGTTTCGTCCGCGCCGACGCCGTACGCGTGCTGACCGCCTCACCGGACCGTGTCGAGCCGCCCTGCCCGTACGCGAGGCCGGGCCGCTGCGGCGGCTGCGACCTGCAACACGTGGCGCCGGCCGCGCAGCTCGCCTGGAAGACCGCGGTGGTCCGCGAGCAGTTGACCCGGCTCGGTGGGCTCACCGACGCCGAGCTGGACGGGCTCGGAGTGCGGGTCGAGGCGCTGCCGGGCGGGCCGCTGGGCTGGCGGTCGCGGGTCCGGTACGCGGTGGACGGCGCCGACCGGGCGGGGCTGCTCAAGCACCGCTCGCACGAGGTGGTGCCGATCGACCGGTGCCTGATCGCGCACCCGGCGATCCAGGAGCTGCCGGTTCTGACGCCCAGCGGCACCCGCTGGCCGGACGCCGAGGCGGTGGAGACGGTCGCCTCCACCGGCGGCGACGTGGCCGTCGCGGCGGTGGCCGACGGCGTGAGCACGCCGGTGCGCGGGCCGGAGACGGTGCGCGAGGTGGCCGTCGACCGGGACTGGCACCTGCCCGCGAGCGCCTTCTGGCAGGTCCACCCCGCGGCGGCGGACACCCTGGTCGGGGCGGTGCTGGACCTGGTCGACCCGCGGCCGGGGGAGTCGGCGTGGGACCTCTACGGCGGGGCGGGCCTGTTCGCCGCCGCGCTGGCCGGCCGGGTCGGTGACACCGGCCGGGTGACCCTGGTCGAGGCGGCCCCGCAGGGCGTCGCGGCGGCCCGGGAGAACCTGCGCGACCTGCCCCGGGTCGAGGTCGTCGAGGCCCGGGTGGAGACCGCGCTGACCCGTCGGCGGATCACCGGCCCGGTCGACGTGGTGGTGCTCGACCCACCGCGGACCGGCGCCGGCGCCCGCGTGGTGCGTGAGCTGGCCGCCGTCGGGCCGCGGGCGATCGGGTACGTGGCCTGCGACCCGGCCGCCTTCGCCCGGGACGTCCGCACCTTCACCGGTCTGGGCTGGCGGCTCGCCGCGCTGCGCGGCTTCGACCTGTTCCCGATGACCCAGCACGTCGAGCTGGTCGGCCTGCTGTTGCCCGCCGAGTGATCGCGCTCGGGCGCGACGCGGGCGGCGCAGCGCCGTAGCCTGGCGCGGTGAAGATCGTCGGGTTGATGTCGGGCACGTCGTACGACGGGGTGGACGTGGCGGCCGCCGAGTTCACCGTCGAGCGGGACACGCTCTGGCTGCGTCCGTTGGGTCACCGCGGGCTGGACTACGACGACGAGCTGCGGGAACGCATCGGCGCGCTGCTGCCGCCGGCGGCCACCACGATCGAGGCGGTCTGTCGGCTCGACAACCGGCTGGGCGAGGTGTTCGCCGAGGCGGCGGCGGTCGGTCTGGAGCTGGCCGGCGGCACGGCCGACCTGGTGGTCTCGCCGGGGCAGACGGTCTTCCACTGGGTGGAGGAGGGAGTCGCCCGGGGCACGCTCCAGCTCGGCGCGGTGGCCCGGGTGGCCGCGCGGGTCGGCGCACCCGTGCTCAGCGACCTGCGCTCGGCGGACATCGCCGCCGGCGGCCAGGGCGCGCCCCTGGTGCCGGCCTTCGACGTGCTGCTGCTGGCGGCGGACGACGCCGGGACCGCGCCGGCCGAGCCCCGGGCGGCGCTGAACCTCGGCGGCATCGCCAACCTCACCGTGGTCGCGCCGGGGGCGCCCGTGCTCGGGTACGACATCGGGCCCGCCAACGCGCTGCTGGACGCGGCCGCCCGGCGGTTCCTGGACCGGCCCTGCGACCTCGACGGCGCCCGGGCGGCGGCCGGCCGGGTGCACCCGGGGCTGCTGGCGGCGCTGCTCGCCGAGCCGTACTACGCCGCGCCGCCGCCGAAGTCGACCGGCAAGGAGCTGTTCCACGGGGGCTACCTGGATGAGCGGCTGGCCGCGCTCGGCGAGCCCGTGCCGGTGGACGACCTGCTGGCGACGCTCACCGAGCTGACCGCGCGGGTGGTGGCCGCCGAGTGCGACCGGCACGGGGTGGTCGAGGTGCTGGCCGCCGGCGGCGGACTGCGCAACCGGACGCTGTGCGGCCGGATCGCGGCGCTCGGAGCCGGTCGCTGGCGGCTGCGCGGCACCGACGAGCTTGGTGTGCCGACCCAGGCCAAGGAGGCGTACGCGTTCGCCCTGCTCGGGTGGCTCTCCTGGCACGGCCTGCCCGGCGCGATCCCCTCGGTGACCGGGGCGGCCCGGCCCACCGTGCTCGGCTCCTGGACGCCCTCGGGGCCGCCGGCGGGGGCCACGCCCGCACGGCCGCCGCGCCGATTGCGAATCCGCACCTGAACGCCTGCTCAGGCCCGGACGCGCCCGGTCCGAGAGGCGAAGGGTCCTCGGGTCGGGCTGCGGAGTGTCGGCCGGCCGATAGACTCTGCGGTCATGAGCGTTGAAGAGGACACGGCCAATCAGGGTCGCCTGCTCGCCACGGTGCGCGGTCCGCAGGACGTCAAGCGGATGTCTGCCGAGCAGTTGGACATTCTCGCCGCCGAGATCCGTGACTTCCTGATCGCGAAGGTCTCCCGCACCGGGGGGCACATCGGTCCCAACCTGGGCGTGGTCGAGCTGACACTCGCCATGCACCGGGTCTTCGACTCGCCCCGGGACCGTCTCCTGTTCGACACCGGTCACCAGGCGTACGTGCACAAGATCGTCACCGGTCGGCAGGCCGGCTTCGACCGGCTGCGCCAGCGTGGCGGCCTCTCCGGCTACCCCAACCAGGCCGAGAGCGAGCACGACCTCATCGAGAACTCGCACGCCTCCACCGCCCTGTCGTACGCGGACGGCCTGGCCAAGGCCTACGCGCTGCGCGGCGAGTCGCGCGCCGTGGTCGCCGTGGTGGGTGACGGAGCGCTCACCGGCGGCATGTGCTGGGAGGCGCTGAACAACATCGCGACCGCCGGCAACCCGCTCGTCATCGTGGTCAACGACAACGGCCGGTCCTACTCGCCGACCATCGGCGGCCTCGCCGACCACCTCTCGTCGCTGCGGCTCAACCCGGGCTACGAGAAGGTCCTCGACACTGTCAAGGAGGCGCTCGGCTCCACGCCGCTCGTCGGCCGGCCCATGTACGAGGTGCTGCACGCGGTCAAGAAGGGCATCAAGGACGCGGTCGCCCCGCAGGCGATGTTCGAGGACCTCGGCATCAAGTACGTCGGCCCGGTCGACGGGCACGACATCGCCGCCGTCGAGTCGGCGCTGCGGGCGGCGAAGCAGTTCGGCGGCCCGGTGATCGTGCACGCGGTCACCCGCAAGGGCTACGGCTACCGCCCGGCCGAGGAGGACGAGGCGGACTGCCTGCACGGCCCGGGTGGCGCCTTCGACGTCGAGACCGGCCAGCTGGTCGCCGCGCCGTCGGTGAAGTGGACGCATGTCTTCGCCGACGAGCTGGTCGCGGTCGCCGACGAGCGGCCGGACGTGGTGGGCATCACCGCCGCGATGGCCGAGCCGACGGGCATCGCCAAGCTGGCCCGCAAGTACCCGGAGCGGGTGTACGACGTCGGCATCGCCGAGCAGCACGCCGCCACCTCGGCGGCGGGCCTCGCGCTGGGTGGCCTGCACCCGGTCGTGGCGGTCTACGCGACCTTCCTCAACCGGGCCTTCGACCAGGTGCTGCTCGACGTGGCGATGCACAAGCTCCCGGTGACCTTCGTGCTCGACCGCGCCGGCATCACCGGCCCGGACGGGCCCAGCCATTACGGCATCTGGGACATGTCGGTGTTCGGTGTGGTGCCGGGCCTGCGGATCGCCGCGCCCCGCGACGCCGCCTCGCTGCGCGAGGAGCTGCGCGAGGCCGTCGGGGTCGACGACGGGCCGACGGTGATCCGCTTCCCGACCGGCTCCGTCGCCGCCGACCTGCCGGCCCTGCGCCGGGTCGGCCAGGTCGACGTGCTGGCCGAGGCGGCGCGCACGGACGTCCTGCTGGTCGCCGTGGGCGCGTTCGGACATCTCGGCATGGAGGTCGCCGCCCGGGTCGCCGAGCAGGGCTACGGCGTCACCGTCGTCGACCCGCGCTGGGTCCGCCCGGTCCCGGCCGAGCTGGTCGAGATGGCCGCCGGGCACCGGCTCGTGGTGACCGTGGAGGACGGCGTACGCGTCGGCGGGGTCGGCGACGCCCTCGCACAGGCGATGCGTGACGCCGACGTCCGGGTGCCGCTGCGTGACCTGGGTGTGCCGGCCGACTGGCACCCGCACGGCACACGGGCGCAGATCCTCGCCGACCTGGGTCTCACCGCGCAGGACGTGGCCCGCGACGTCACCGGCTGGATCTCCGGGCTGGACGGCGGGTCGGTCGAGCCGGTCCGGCTCACCGCCGACGACACGGCCGCGAAGAACTGAACCACGACGAGGCGGGCGGCCCCGGGCAACCGGGACCGCCCGCCGCGTCGTTCGATGAGGAGAGGTGACCGGCGCGCCGCCGGTCAGCGGCCGCCGACCGACCGGTAGTGCGTCTTGTCCGTCACGGCCACGCTGAACGTCCTGGGCCGCTCCGGCTCCGGCACGACCGCCAGCCCCGGCCGCTCCACCAGCACCGGCGTGTCCGGCGGCACCGACAGGGAGCTGTCCCGGCTGGCCCGCCAACTGAGCACGACCAGCGGCTGGCCGGGCACCGGCAGCCGGTAGGCCTGCAGCGGGTTGGCCCGGTCGGCCGGGGAGAACACCGGCGTGCCGCCGCCCGCCGGCCGGTAGACCGCGGCGGTCATCGTCCCGCTCGGGCTCTCCCAGTTGAGCTGCTCCAACTCGGCCGGCTCGCCGCCGCCGAGGGCCACCTCACCGAGCGACCGGGCGGACACCTTGGCCAGCGGCCACGAGTCCGGCACCGACTCCGGTGCGTCCCGATCGCCGACCCGCCGCGCGATGCTGCCGAACGGCCCGCGCTCACCGGACAACACGCAGGTGTCCAACCCGGACAGCGCCCGCCGGCCAGAGCCGGTCTCGTCGCGGACCAGTGGATAGCGCGGATCGGTGGTGTCCGTGCCGAGGTCGAGCAGCCGGTCCGCCGCCCGGCCCCGGGGCAGCGACTCGGTGACCCGCAGGGTCGCCGTCACCGGCACCGCCCGGCAGGGCGGCACGTCGACCGGCGCGGTGAGGCCGTCGCGGACGGTCAGCGCGCGGCCGTCCGGCCCCAGTAGACGCTCCACCCGCGCGGAGGTCAGGTAGCGCCGCCCGGCCGCGGTCTGGACCGGCAGCACGTCGGAGTAGACGAGGTAGCCCGGCGAGGTGTAGTCGCTGGCCCGCGTGACCCGGTAGCGGCCACCCTCGCCGGTCAGTTGCAACAACCACGAGGCGCTCTCGCCGGGCACGTCCGCGGCGACCAGGGCGAGCGGTGCGCCGTCGACCTCGCCGGAGAAGAGGATGCCGGAGGAGGGCAGGTGGACGCGGTCGTCCACGGGAGACCGCCAGGCGCGTACGGCGTCGCTCACCGCCGCGGTGACCGCGGCGTCCGCGGCCAGGCCGCCCCGGGGCGGCCACACCGCGAGCGATCCGTCCAGGCTGTCGTAGCCGGCCCGCAGGTCGGAAGCCGTCCGGTCGGCGACGGGGCCGCACCCGGTCACGGCGAGCAGCGTGGTGAGCAGCGCGGTGGCCGTCCTGCCGCCGGTGCGGAGTCGAACCACCTGTACGCCCCCGATCGCTCGGCCTTGGTCGGAAGCGTCATGGTACGAGATGTCCGACCAGAGTGGTCTGGCGGCTCTGCCCTCAACCGCCCGGACACGACTGCGGACTCTTGTCACCTTTCGGGTAGACTCCGCCGACTGTGACGCCTGCCGAGCCCCGCGCCGAGTCCGTTCCGGAGATCGACGCCGCCGGGGGCGTCCGGTCCGATCCGCTGCCCGTCGGTGCCGTGGCGACCCTCCCGCCGGTCCTGGACCCGCCGGTGGAGCCGGCCGTCGAGGAGCCCCGGCCGGAGGTGAACGCCGCCCCGCCGGTCGTCCTCGACGACGCGCCCCCGGCCGCCGAGGTCGCCGCCGCGCCCGCGCCGGTACGCCGCTTCCGGTGGACCCGTCGCCGCCGGGACCTGGCGGTGTACGCGCTCTTCCTGCTCACCGCGCTCTGGGTGACCAGCCGGATCTGGCTGGACCCGGCCGGCCGGGTGGCCGCGTTGTACAGCAGCGACCCGGCGCAGGTGCAGTTCTTCCTGGCGCACTCGGTGCGGGTGGTGCTGCACGGGGAGTTCCCGTTCTACACCGACCAGTTCAACTACCCGGACGGCGTCAACCTGATGGCGAACACCGCCATCCTCGCGCTCGGTATTCCGATGGTGCCGGTGACGCTGCTCTTCGGGCCGGCGGTCACCTTCGTCGTGCTGGTGACGCTCGGCCTCGCCGGCACCGCCGCCGCGTGGTACCACGTGCTCTCCCGGCACCTGGTCCGGTCGCCGCTCGCCGCGGTGGTCGGCGGCTGGTTCTGCGGGTTCGCGCCGGCCATGCTCTCGCACGCCAGTTGGCACCCGAACATCATCAGCCAGTTCCTGCTGCCGTTCATCGTGTGGCGGGTGCTCGTGCTCACCCGCTCCCGGCGCCCGGTGCGGGACGGGCTGCTGCTGGCGGTGTTGGTGACCGTCCAGGCGTTCATCAACGAGGAGATCCTGCTGTTCACCGCGCTGGCCTGCGGGGTGTTCCTGCTCGCCGTGGTGGTGCAGCAGCCGTCCCGGCTGGCGGCGGCGTGGCGGCCGTTGGCCGTCGGGCTGTCGTCCTGCGCGGTGCTGGCCGGGGCGCTGCTGGCGTACCCGCTCTACGTCCAGTTCGCCGGGCCGATGGCCTACCACGGGCTCAGCGACGCGGTGCCCGACTACGGCAACGACATCGCCGCCTTCTTCGCCCAGGGCTCCCCGACGCTCGGCGGCAACCAGCGGGCCAACGTCAACCTCGCGCCGAACTACTCCGAGGAGAACGCCTTCTTCGGGTGGAGCCTGGCGCTGCTCGCCATCGGGGTCGTCGTGTGGCTGCGGCGGGAGCTGGTGGTCCGGGCGCTCGGGGCGACCGGCGTCCTGTTCGCCGTGCTCTCGCTGGGCGAGCGGATCAGCTGGTGGGACCGGGAGCTCTTCCCCGGCCCGTGGGAGCTGCTGGTGAAGGTGCCGCTGCTCGACGCGGTGGTGCCCACCCGGTTCGGCATGATCACCAGCGTCGTGGTCGCCCTGCTGCTGGCCCTCGCCGTCGACCGGGCCTGGGCGCTGCGCAGCGGTGATCGGCGTACGGTCCGGACGCTCACCGTCGCCGGTCTCGTGTTCGCGCTGCTGCCGATCGCGCCGATGCCCCTGCCGGTGGTCTCCCGGCCGCCGGTGCCGGACTTCATCACCGCCGACCGGTGGCGGGCGTACGTGGGGCCGGACCAGACGCTGGTGCCGATCCCGGTGCCGAGCATGGGCAACACCAACGGCATGCGCTGGGCGGCGGCCACCAACCTCGATTTCAAGATCCCAGGTGGTTACTTCCTCGCCCCGCGCAACGCCACCACCGGTGACCCGGGCCGGTTCGGCGGCCGGCCGAGCGGGGTGGGCCAGCTGCTGGAGGAGGTGGCGACGACCGGGCGTACCCCGCAGCTGGACGACCGCCAGCGCCGGCGGTCGCTGGACGAACTGCGGCACTGGCGCGCGGCGATCCTCGTGCTGCCGCTGCGCCAGCCCAACGCCGAGCCGTTGCGGCGTACCGTCGAGCAGTTGGTCGGCCCCGGCCGACAGGAGCTGGACGTCTGGGTCTGGGACGTGCGGGCGTTGACCGACCGCACAGCCTGATGGCCACCCGGACCGCGGTCGCGCCCGAGGCCGCCGCCGCGCCGCCGCGCCGCTCCCGTCCGGTGTGGACGACCGACGCCCTGGTGGTCGCCGGTTACCTGGGCCTGGCCGTGCTGCTGACCAGCGGGCAGTGGCTGCGCCCCGACCGGCTGTTCCACCAGGCGGGCGACCAGGTCCTCTTCGAATGGATGCTGGCCCGGGCGGCCCGGGCCGTGTTCGCGCTGGAGAACCCGCTCTACAGCACCGCCCTCAACGCCCCCGACGGGGTGAACCTGATGGCGAACACCTCGGTGCTCGGACTGGGTGTGCCGCTGGCCCCCGTCACCCTGCTGTTCGGGCCGCAGGTCACCTTCCTCGTGGTGGTCGTGTGCTGCCTGGCCGGCACGGCCACCGCCTGGTACGCGCTGCTGCGCCGCCGGCTCGTCAGCTCACGGGCCGCCGCCGCGGTCGGCGGGCTGTTCTGCGGCTTCGCCCCGGGCATGGTGGCGCAGGCCGGCGCGCATCCGCACATCGCCGCGCAGTTCCTGGTGCCGGTGATCCTCGCGTTGCTGCTGCGGCCCGACCGGGGCCGGCTACGCCGGGACGGGGTGCTGCTCGGCCTGGTGGTCACCTGGCAGGTCTTCCTCGGCGAGGAGGTGCTGGTCTTCCTGGCCCTCGCCGTCGGGGTGTTCGTGGTCGGGTACGCGCTGGCCGACCGCGCCGCCGCCCGCCGTGCGGCGCCGGCCGTGGCGGCCCGGGTCGGGATCGGCGCGGCGGTGGCGGGCGCGCTGCTGGCGTACCCGCTGTGGTTCCAGTTCCTCGGGCCGCAGCACTACCGGGGGATGGCGTTCGCCGCGTACGCCTTCCAGCTCGACGCGGCGTCGTTCACCGCCGCCGCCCGGCAGACCGTCGTCGGCGACGACCACGTGCCGGGGCTGCTCGCGCCGAACCCCACCGAGGAGAACTCGTTCTTCGGGCCCGGCCTGCTGGTGCTCGCCGTGGTGATCGTCGTCTGGCTTCGGCGGTCGGCGCTGGTCCGTGCCCTGGCCGGCTGCGGTGTGGTCTTCGCGCTGCTCTCGCTCGGCGTGCGGATCCGGGTCAACGGGGACGCGACCGGGCTGCCCGGCCCGTTCCGGCTGGTCGCCGACCTGCCGCTGCTCGACCTGGCGGTGCCGGCGCGCTTCGCGCTGGTCTGCGTCCCGGTGCTCGGGGTCCTGCTCGCGCTCTGGATGGACCGGGTGCGCGGGCCCGCTCGGGCGCACCGGCCCGCCCGCCGCGCGGCCGCGCTTGCGGCCGGCGCGGAGCGTCCGGCGCCCGCGCGGGAGCACGCCCCGGTTCGGCTGCTCTGCGCCGGCGCGGTGGCTGTTGTGCTGCTGCCCCTCACGCCGACCCCGATCCGCACGGTGCCGGCCGCGCCGGTCCCGTCGTTCCTGAGCGACGGCGGCTGGCGGGCGTACGTGCCGGCCGGCCGGACCGTGGTCCCGGTCCCGCCGGTCACCGGCGCGGCGGTCAGCCCGGCGATGCTGTGGTCGGCCCGGACCGGCCTGGTCTTCCGCTCGCCCGGCGGCTTCTTCATCGGGCCGAGCGCGCCGGACGACCCGAGCGCCCGCTGGGGTTCCCCGGACCGGCCGACGTCGGCGCTGCTGCGCCGGGTGGCCGAGACCGGCGTCGCGCCGGTCGTCACCGACGCGGACCGTCGGCAGGCCGTGGCGGACCTGCGGCACTGGCAGGCGGCGGTGGTGGTGCAGAGCGGGCTGCGCCACGCCGACCCGGTCCGGGACACGCTCGACCGCCTGCTCGGCCCGGGCCGGCAGATCGGCGACGCCTGGGTGTGGGACGTCCGGGCCCTCGTCGGCTGACCGCCGCGAGGCCGCCCCGGGCGGCCCGGCCCCGGCGCGGGCCGGGGCCGTCACCGCCGGCCCCGGCCCGCGCGGCGGTGCGGATCAGTCCACCAGCGGGCGGACGTCCCAGACCCAGACGTCGTCGACCCGCTGCGGCGCGCCGAGCAGGTCGGTCATCAACTCCCGCAGCACGGTCTCCCGGGGATGCGCGCCGAGCACCACCACGGAGGCGCGCCACCAGCGCAGGTCCTCCACCGCCTGGCGACGGTTCTCGTCGGTGAGCGCCGGCACGGTGCCGGTGTCCATCGTGGAGTAGATGAGCGTGCTGGTGGGGCGGTTCGGCGCCCCGAAGACACCCTCGCCCTTCTCGTTCGGGCCGATGAAGTAGCCGCCCGGCACCGGGAACTCCTGGCCGGTCAGCGCGCTCCAGCGCAGCGTCGGCAGCCCGTGCACGTTGCTGGGGATGGGCACCGGCACGAGCGTGCGCCCGTCCGGGACGTACGGCCGCCAGCCGCCGGCGGTGATGAAGTGCGGCGGCGGGTCCACCGGCTGGGCCGGCAGCGGCCGGGGCAGCAGCGGCAGCACGGCGGCCGCGATGGCCGCGTAGCCGACGAAGCGGACCCAGCGTCGCCGGGCGGGCCCGGCGGTCGTCGGGGTGGCCGGGGCGGTCTCGTCCGCCTCGGCCGTGCGCTGCGCCGGCACCCGGACCGCCGCGGCCGGGCGGCCGAGGCGGGCCAGCCGGTCCCAGGCCAGCGCGAGCAGGACGCCCACCGCGCCGGCGACCACCAGCGTCAATCGGGTCGGCATCATCATCTCGACCATCGGCAGATCGTCCCGTACGTAGTGCCACGGCCCGTTGACCTCGGTCTCCACGCCGTTGAGCCGGATGCGCGGCCCGAGCGAGCCCACGGTGAAGACGACCACCAGCACCGCGAGGATCCGGGCCGCGAGCGACCGGCGGACCAGCAGCACCAGGGCCACCAGGGCGACCAGCACCAGCGGCCAGCCGAACCAGGTGTTCTGCTCGGTCAACCCGATGGTCTGCTCCACCGCGGGGTCACCCGCCCAGCTGTCGCGGGGGAAGGTCACGAACGCCGCCAGGTCCTCGCCCCAGTTGTGGAACACCCCGCCCTGCAGCCCGCGGTAGGACTGCGGGCCGTTGAACTGGAACCAGATGGGGTAGGCGGTGAGCAGCAGCGCCACCCCGCCGCCCACACCGAGCGCGGCGGCGAACGTTCCGGCCCGCGCCCACGCGTCCCGCGGCCGCTGCACCGCGTAGGCGAGCACCACGACCAGGCAGGCCAGCGCGGTGAGCAGCAGCATCTCCTCGTTGATGAAGATCTGGTACGCCACCAGCAGGCCCAGCACCAGCCCGTTGCGTCGCCACCGGCCCGGCTCGGACAGCCGCAGCACCCGCGCCACGATCAGCGGCAGCAGGAAGTTGGAGACGAAGTTGGGCTGCCCGTTCGCGTGGTGCACGACGCCCGGTGCGAAACCGAGGAACCCGCCGCCGACGAACGCCGCCGCCCGCGAGTGGACCAGGTACCGGGAGAGCACCCAGTAGCTGGTCGCGGCGGTCGCCGCCAGCGCGCCACCGAGGTAGAGCGCGTACATCACCTGCGGGCCGAGCAGCATCGTCAGCGGTGCCAGCGGCAGCGTCATCCCCAGCAGCGAGGTGTTCGCCATCATGTTCACCCCGTCCGGGGCGTTCTGGCGGGTGGTGAAGAGGGGGTTCTCCAGGTGCTGGACGGAGTAGGCGCCGTGCGCGAAGAGCCACTCGAACCAGCTGTGGTCCGTGGGCAGGTGCGAGGAGACGGTGCCCTGCACGTCCTCCCAGTAGTTGAGGCAGACGAGAACGCCGAGCACCACATAGGCTCCGAGAGCCAACAGGTCGGCGCGAGCCGGCCGGCGTCGGGGCCGTCGCGACGGCTCGGCCTCGACCGGATCGGCGTCGGCAACGGGATTCAGCGAGGGATCTACGACCGGCACAGCCACGACGCGCCATCGTACAGGCGGGGATGCGTCGCTTTTGCCGGGCCGTGGCGGTCGCAGCCGGTTTGCCGGTTCGCACCCGTCGCGACGAGGTGACGGGAGGACGGTCATGACGCTCATCGACCTGGGCGAACTTCGTGCCGACCCGGTCCCGGCCCCGACCCCGCGCCGACGCCCGATCCTGCGCCGTCCACTGCGGATGCTCCTGGTGGGTGCGGTCGCGCTGGTGACCCTGGCCGCCGCGGCACCGGCAGCGGGCCGGGTGCGGGCCGTCGTGCCCGGCGCCCCGGACGCCGAGGCGTTCCTCGCCGGCGACCTGCTCCTCATCGCCCGCCCCGCCGAGGGCGTGACCGACGGGAGCCGTGACCTGGTCGCCTACCCGCTGCCCGAGCGGGCCGCCACCACCGCCCAGCGGCCCGCGCCCCGGTGGCGGGTCCGGGTGCCTGTCGTCGGTGAGCTGTGGCGGGTGGCGGCGGCCGACGACGCGCTGGTCCTCTCCGCCAACATCGCCCCGGACGGCGAGCCGGAGACGGTCGTCCTGGACGCGGCGACCGGGCGGCTCCGCTGGCGGCAGCCCGGCTTCAGCCAGCTCGACGCGAGCGGACGGCTGCTGCTGGAACGGCCGGTCGGTCAGCGGACGGTCAGTGCGGTCGACCTCGCCTCGGGGCGGACGATCTGGTCCACACCCGGCCCGCTCCCGCCCGGCGCCCAGTACCGGATGCGGGACGGGATCATCGACCGGGTCCTGCTGCTCGGATACGACGGGACGGCCGAGCTGCGGGACGCCGCGACCGGCGCCGTGGTGCGCCGCGCCACCGTGACGCGCGGCGTGGCCACCCCGGAGCAGTCCCGCCACCAGGTCGTCGGTGACCTGCTGATCGTCATGGACGGCGCGGTGCTGCGGGCGTTCGACCTGGAGCGGCTGGAGCCGCGCTGGTCGGTCGACGCGCCGCAGGTGTCGTACGTGCTGCCGTGCGGCGGGGTGCTCTGCGCCGACACCGCGCCCGGCGCGATCCAGGCCCTCGACCCGGCGACCGGCGTCACCCGGTGGACCGCTCCGGCGTGGAGCGGGGTGCTGGCCAGCGGGGCGGGCCGGGTGCTGGTGACCACCTCCGAGCCGGCGGGCGAGGTGTACGCGGCCCTGGACGCCGACACCGGCGCGGTGGTGGCCGAGTGGGGCACGTGGCAGCCGATGGCCTCGGCCGGGGCGGAGCGGCCGCCGGTCAGCTATCGGCGGGCCGACGACGGGCGGCTCGTCGTCGTCGAGTGGGATGCCGCGGTCGGACCGCGGCTGATCGGCGTGATCGACGACGCGTCGGGAGTCTGCCAGAGCGGGGAGGACGCGATGGTGTGTCGCCGCAGGGACGGCTCGTTCGGAGTGTGGCGGTGGCGACGGTGACCAGCGGCCCGATGATCGATCTCGGGGAGCTGCGGCACGAGCCGGAGCCCGATCGGCTGCCCCGGCCGCCGCGCGCCGTCGGTCGGCCGCTGCGCTGCGCCCTGGCGCTCGTCCTGCTGCTGGCGTGCCTCACCGGCAGCGTACCGACCCTGGAGCGCGCCGAGGTCGTCCTGCCGGCCCGGCTGGGAGCGGATGCCCTCCTCGTCGGCGACCTGGTCATGATCATCGACCCGTTCGACGGGTCCGGCGACCGTCGGCTGGCCGCCTACCGGCTGCCCGGTGGAGAGCCGGCGTGGGAGTCGAGCCTGCCGGCGCAGGGCCGCTACTGGGGGATGTCGTCGGTGGGCGGGATGCTGGTGGTGACCGGCCACCAGGGCGGCTCCGGTGTCGAGCGCAGCCTCACGGTGGTGCTGGACCTGGAGACCGGGGCCTACCGGTGGCAGCAGCCGGGCAGACCGCTGGAGCTCGCGGACGGCAACCTGCTGCTGGAGTCGATCGACCCCGACCTGAGCGGCACGCTGCGGGCGGTCGACCCCTGCTGCGGCGCGCCGCGCTGGACGATCCCGGTCGCCGGCCACCAGGTCGTCTACCGCTACACGGGCACCGGGGTGGACCGGATCGCGCTGATCAGCGCCGAGGGCCGGGTCGAGGTCTTCGACGCGGTCACCGGCGCGCTGCGGGTCGGCGCGGACCTCTGGCAGGGGGAGCGCAACGTCAACGTGCAGCTCATCGGGGACCTGCTGGTCGCCGTCGGCGACACACCGGGCACGGTGACCGGCTACGACCTGGATCGGCTGCAGCGGCGCTGGCAGACCCGGGTCGGTGACGCGCTCTACGCCGGGGAGTGCGACCCGGTCATCTGTGTCGGGGGCCGGGACGTCGGGCTGTGGGTGCTCGACCCGGCCACCGGGCGGCAGCTGTGGACCGACGACCGGTGGGCCGGGGTCTGGTCGACCGGTGGCCGGCTGCTGGTCGGCGCGGCGAGCACCGCCGGCCCGGGCGCCGAGCAGCTCGCCGTGCTCGACCCCAGCACCGGCGCCGTCCTCGGCGAGCTGGGGCTCTGGGAGATGGCGTTCCCGGCGCGGCGCGACCAGCCGCTGGTCGGCACCCGCCGGCACCCGGACGGCGGCCTGCTCGTCGCCGAACTGGACGCCGGCGCCGGCACCGCCCGTCTGCTGGACGTGCTCTCCGACGCCGGCGGGGAGTGCCAGGGCAACGGGGACCGGCTGCTCTGCCGGCGCACGGACGGCGCGTACGGGGTGTGGTGGCCCCGCCGCTGATCACCAGTTGGGCTGCGCGGGCGCCGACGGCAGCGGCACCCCGGGCGGTCGGATGACGTACGCCATCCCACCGCTGCCCCGCTGCCACACCGCCTCGAACCGGGCCCGGTCCACCGTCCGCCGCACCGCCTCGTCGTCCGGGGCGTACGGGTCGTTGAGCACCGGGTCGCCGTCGGCGGAGAAGCCGACCAGCACGATCAGGTGCCCCTTCGTGTCGTAGTCCAGCCCCGGCACCTCGCCCCGGGTGAACGCCGCGGACACCACCAGCGGGATGCCGGCGGCGATGAACGCCTCCGCCTCGGCCAGCGACCGCAGCCGGGTGACGAAGGCGTCGACGCCGTGCAGCCCCGCGTACGCGGTGTTGAACGACCAGTTGCCGGCCCCCGCGTAGGCGTGGTCGAAACAGTGCCGGGCGGCGTGCACGACCACCGGCCGCGGGCCGGGCGGGTCGACCCAGGCGTACCGCTCGGGCGACGGCGCGGCGCCCCAGAACTCCAGCACCATCGACGTGCAGGTCGGGCTGCACCAGGAGTCGCCGCCCCCGCCCCAGCGCGGGTACGCGCCGTGGCGCCGCTGGGAGTAGCGCGGCACCTCCAGCACCACGCCCCAGGCGGTGCCCGTCCCGGACGGTGGCCGCTGCGCCGGCGACGTCGGGTGCGGCTCGGCGTCGTCACGGCCGGAGGCGACCGCGCCGACGGTGCGCAGCGTCGGGGTGAGCGGGCTGCCGGCCGGTCGCAGCAGGGTGACCCGCACCTGCCAGCCGGTCACCGTGGCGTCGTCGACCACGAGCGTGTCGGTCGAGACCCGGGCACCGCCGTCGCGCTGCCCCGGCACCGAGGTCCGGCGCAGCGACCGGTCGTCGGCGGACCAGCGGCCCAGCACGTACCAGCCCGTGGTGGGGGTGTCGTCGTGCCAGCCGCGCAGCTCGACCTCGATCCAGCAGCCGTCCGGGGTGTCCGCCGTCCAGGACGGCACCACCTCGGCCACGCGGAACCCGCACGGCGTCGGCGGCGCGGTCCAATGGCCCCACTCGTAGCGCCGGTCGTCGCCGTCCGGGCCGGGACGCACCCGGTCGCCGGCCGGCCCCGCCAGCACCAGCCCGTACGCCCCGGCCCGTAGCCCGACCGTGACGCCGCCGGTCTCGTCGCCCGGGAACCGGAAACCCCGGTAGGCGATGTTCCGCAGGGTCGCTGTGGTCATGGCACGTCCTCCGTCGGGTGGCGCTGGGCTGCGGCAAGCCTCGCGTACGCCGGGGGTTCGGGCAATCGGCGGCCGACCCGGGCGGCGAGGGACGCTGGTTTGGTGGCCGGCACTAGGTTGTCGGTGGTCAGCGTCGTCGGGGGTCGGCGTTGTCGGTGGTCAGCAGGAGGAGGCCGGCATGCGGGTACTGGTGGTGGAGGACGAGCGCAACCTCGCCGACGCGATCGCGCGGGGGCTGCGCAAGCGGGGCCTGGCGGTCGACGTGGCCTACGACGGCGACACCGGGCACGAGATGGCCTTCGTCACCCGCTACGACGTGGTGGTGCTGGACCGGGACCTGCCGGGCGTGCACGGCGACCAGATCTGCGCCGAGCTGGCCGCCTCGGGCACGCTGACCCGGGTGCTGATGCTGACCGCCAGCGGCACGGTCGCCGACCGGGTCGAGGGCCTCCAGCTCGGCGCCGACGACTACCTGCCCAAGCCGTTCGCCTTCGACGAGCTGGTCGCCCGCGTGCAGGCGCTGGGCCGGCGGGCCACCCCGGCCGCCCCGCCGGTGCTCGCCGTGGCCGACCTGGTCCTGGACCCGGCCCGGCGGGTCGTCACCCGGGCCGGGGCGCCCGTCGACCTGACGAACAAGGAGTTCGGTGTGCTCCGCGAGCTGCTGAAGGCGCGCGGCGCGGTGGTCTCCAGCGAGGAGCTGCTGGAGCGGGTGTGGGACGCGAACACCGACCCGTTCACCACGATCGTCCGGGTCACCGTGATGACGCTGCGCAAGAAGCTCGGCGACCCGCCGCTGATCGAGACGGTGGTCGGCGCCGGCTACCGCACCGCCGAGGTCGCGGCGTGACCCGGCCACGGTTGCGGCCCACGTTGCGGCTGCGGCTCACGCTGCTCAACGGCGTGCTGCTGGTCGGCGCCGGGGCGATTCTCGTGCTGCTCGCCTGGCTGCTGGTGCGCGACGCGCTGCGCCCCACCGACGAGCTGCTGCCCGGCACCACCGTGGTGCTCGCCGACGGCCGTACCCTCGACGCCGCCGAATGGCAGCGGCAGCTGGTCGACGCGGCCTCCGGCGAGCTGCTGGCCAAGGGGCTCGTGGCGTTGCTGGCGATCAGCGTGGTCGGGGTGGCCGGCGCGTACGCGGTCGCGGGGCGGGCGCTGCGCCCGCTGCACCAGGTGACCGCCACCGCCCAGCGGCTCGGTGAGGCCACCCTCGACCAGCGGATCGGCTACTCCGGAGCCGACGACGAGGTGGCCGAGCTGGCGAAGACGTTCGACGCGATGCTGGACCGGATCACCGACGCGTTCGAGGCGCAGAAGCGCTTCGTGGCCAACGCCTCGCACGAGCTGCGGACCCCCCTCGCGGTCATGCGCACCGAGATCGACGTGACCCTCAGCGACGACGAGGCGGACGCCGCCGAGTACCGCCGGATGGCCACGGTGGTCCGGGACGCCTCGGAACGGGCGAACGGTCTGGTGGACGCGCTGCTGGTGCTGGCCCGCAGCGAGGCGCAGGTCGGGCGCCGGCTCGGCCGCCGCACGGAGTGCGACCTGGCCACCGGCACGGCCAATGCCCTGTCGGCGGTGCGGCGCGAGGTGGAGCGGATCGGCCTGCGGGTGCAGACCTCGTTGGAGTCCGCACCGGTGGTCGGCGACCCGGGCCTGCTGGACCGGCTGGCGGGCAACCTCATCGAGAACGCGGTCCGCTACAACCACCTGCACGGGCGGCTCTGGGTCCGGACCGGTTCGGATGGCGAGCGCTCCTGGCTCGTGGTGGGGAACACCGGCTTCGAGGTGGACCCGGCGGACGTGCCGGGCCTGTTCGAGCCGTTCCGACGTGGCGGGCGGGAGCGTACCGGCGCGCGCGGCTCCGGCCTGGGCCTGTCCATCGTCCGCGCGGTCTGTGACGCGCACGGCGGCACCGTGCAGGCGGTCGCGCAGCCCGGCGGTGGCCTGGAGGTGACCGTCACCCTCCCGTCGGCGGATGTCGTCCCGGCGGCGTCCGCCCCGTCGCGGCCGTCGAAAACCGTTTGAACGTCGTGAGAGGTTCGGGGCATGACTCTGCGAGTGCGTTGGATCGACTTCGACTGCGCCGACCCCTTCACGATGGCGAGCTTCTGGGCCGAGGCGACGGGGCTGCGACACCATCCGGAGAACGCGCCGGGCGAGGAGGAGTGCGCGCTGCTGTCCGGTGCGGACATCGTCGAGGGCGGCATGCTGTTCCAGCGGGTGCCGGAGGACAAGGTGGCGAAGAATCGGGTGCACCTGGACCTCCAGCCCACCGACCGCACCCGGGACGAGGAGGTTGAGCGGCTGCTCGGTCTCGGCGCGTCCCTGCTCACCGACCACCGTCAGCCGGACGGCACCGGTTGGGCGGTGCTCGCCGACCCGGAGGGCAACGAGTTCTGCGTGGAGCGCAGCGCGGCGGAGCGGGCCGTCACCCCCGCCTGAGGACGCGCCCGGGTCGTCCTGGGGGCGGTTCGCGCCCGGGACGACCGACCGATGGTCAGTGACCGTCGGCCGCCGGCGGGTCGTCGAAGGTCACGGTGAGGCTGCTCCGGTACGCGGCGGACGGCTCGTCGTCCCGCCGCTCGTCCGGCTCGGTGTCGCCCGTCCACACCTTCACGGCCCGGTAGCCGAAGCCGTCCTGGGCCTCCGCCTCGGCGCGGAACGTGACCCGCTGCCCGCCGGCCAGATCCCGGTAGCCGTCCACGGCGACGGCTGAGAAGTGCACCCAGCAGCCGCCCGGCACGTCCGGCCCGTCGATGACGCCCCAACCCTGGTCGGCGTTCCACGTCCGGACGGTCCCCGTACTCGTCATGCGCCGAGTGTGCCCGACGGACCGTGAGCTGGGGCGGGGCGGATCGCGGATGACGGCGCCGTCGCAGCGGGGCGGCGGCGCGGGCGGTGGTGGTGTTTGATGAGCCGCCGGGACGGCAGGACGGGAAGGCGAGGACACATGGACACCACGGCGACGGAGCCGGTGCGGAGTTACCTGGGCGCGACCGGGCAGCGGTTGCGGGACGACGGCTGCGAGGTGCGGACTGAGGACTGGGGCGGGGTGCCGGTGCTGGTCGGCTACCGGGCCGACTTCAAGCTGCGGTGGATGGCGACCAAGCTGCACCTGTTCACCATCGCCGCGCCGGCGACGGTGGTCGCGGCCGCCGACCTGGAGGCGTTCAGCACCTCCGCGCTGGACTACGTGATCGCTCGCAAGGGGAGCCTGCGCGGCGTGCAGAGTGGCGTGGCGGTCTTCCCCGCGCTGGTCGGCACCGAGATCGACCCGGCGGCCGTTGCCTGGGCACGGGAGAAGCAGCGGCTGAAGTTCGCCGCGCTGTGCCGGCCGGTGGTGGTGGACGCCGGGACGGCCTCCGCGAGCGCCTTCCGGGGCAACCCGATGCTCGGCTTCCTCTACGCGGCGCACCTTCGCCGCAAGCTCGACACGTACTTCCCGACCGCCTGACGGTCGGGCCGTGGGGCCCCGGCGGTCGACGTCGGAGCCCCACGGTACGGATCAGTCGCGCTTCTCGACCTCGTTGCGCATCGCCGCGAAGTCCGCCCCGGCCTGCTCGCCGGTCTTGAAGAACATGACGATCGCGCCGACGCTGCCCTTGTCGGCCCAGATGCAGACCCCGAGCGGGGCGCCCTCGGCCGTCCCGTCACCGCAGCGGGCCTCGCCGCCCAGCGGACCGGGCTCCACCGGGTTCATCCCCTTCATGCCGAACTGTGAGCCCAGGCCGGCGACCGCGTCGTCCAGCTCCTTCTTCGGGTCGGCCATCACACCGGAGACCCCGAAGACCATCACCAGATCCTGCTTCGCGGGGTCGCCGTAGAAGGCGCCCACCGCGCTGGTCTCACCGCGGGCCGTCTTCTTCATCTCGGCGACCATCTGGTCGGTGAGCGACTGCATCGCCGGGTCGGTGATCTTCGGTCGACCGGCGAGCGTCTCCGGCGCCTCGAGCCGGGTGCGGCTCGCCTGGACACCTTCCTGCACGTCGTCCTTGATCGCGAACCAGGTGATCCCCGCGCCGGCCCCGCACAGCACGAGGACCGCCACGACCGCGATCAGGACGATCCGGCCGACGCGACTCTTCCGCGGTGGCGGGACGGAGGCGTTCGGGTCCCCGGACGGCGGGAAGGGCTGCGGACCGTCCTGCGGCGCCGAAGGGTAGCCGCCCGGCTGACCCGGCGGGGGTGGGTAGCCGCCGCCCTGCTGCTGGTAGCCGCCGTCCGGCGAGGGCTGCGCGTAAGCGTCGGACTGGTCCGGATAGCCGCCCTGCTGCGGGCTCGCGTACCCGCCGCCCTGCTGCGGGCCGGCGTACCCGCCGCCCTGGTAGGGGTGCCCGCCCTGCTGCGGGCCGGGGTGACCACCTTGCTGGGGGTAGCCGCCCTGCTCGGGGTAGCCACCTTGCTGGGGGTAGCCGCCCTGTTGCGGGTAACCACCCTGTTGCGGATAGCCACCCTGCTGGGGGTAGCCGCCCTGTTGCGGGTAGCCGCTCTGCTGGGGGTGGCCGCCCTGCGCGGCCGGTGGGTAACCGCCCGGCTGGCGGGGCGGGGGATAGGAGCCCGGCCCGGAGGGCGGGGGATAGGAATCGGCCGGCGGATAGGACATGCGTCAGCTCCAGGTGAGAAATGCCGAACGCGTGATGTTAGCCAGGCCGATGCCTCCGCCGCTGTCCGTCGACCGGCCAGGGACCCTCGTACAGACGCTCGCGGTGGCCGGCCGCGTCGGGTGGGACGCCGCCGACCACCGCGAGGTGGGGGAGCGGTGCGGGTCAGGCCGGAAGGCTCGCCGCGCCAAGCGGCAGGAACCGCCGGCCGGTGACGCGCTTCGAGGTGCCGGTGCGATCCAGGTACGGCGTGACGCCACCCAGGTGGAACGGCCAGCCGGCACCGAGGATCATGCACAGGTCGATGTCCTGCGCCTCGGCGACGACGCCCTCGTCGAGCATCAGCCGGATCTCCTGCGCCAGCGCGTCCAGGGCGTTCTGCCGGACCTGCTCGGCGGTGAGCGGGTTGTCGCCCACCACCAGCAGCTTCGCCACCTCCGGGTTCACCTCGTCGTCCACGACGATCGGCTGGCCCGAGTCGGCGATGCGCTTGAGGTTCTCGCTGACACCGAACCGGTCCGGGAACGCGGCGTGCAGGGTGCCGCCCACGTGGTACGCGACCGCGGGGCCGACGAGCTGCAGCAGGGCGAGCGGGCGCATCGGCAGGCCCAGCGGGTCCAGCGCGCTGTTCGCCACGTCCAGCGGCGTACCGGCGTCGACGGCCGCGAAGACCGTGCCGAGGAATCGGGTGAGCAGCCGGTTGACCACGAACGCGGGGGCGTCCTTGACCAGCACCGACGACTTCTTCAGCTGCTTGCCGACGGCGAACGCGGTGGCGAGGGTGGCGTCGTCGGTCCGCTCGCCCCGCACGATCTCCAGCAGCGGCAGCACGGCGACCGGGTTGAAGAAGTGGAACCCGACCACCCGCTCCGGGTGCTCCAGGTCCGCGGCCATCTCGGTGACCGACAGCGAGGAGGTGTTCGTCGCCAGCACCGCCTCCGGCTTGACGATCTTCTCCAGCTCGGCCCACACCTGCTTCTTCACGCCGAGGTCCTCGAAGACCGCCTCGATGACGAAGTCGGCGTCGGCGAAGGCGCCCTTGTCGACCGAGCCGCTGACCAGGCCGTACAGCTTGGCGGCGGTGCCCTTGTCCATCCGGCCCTTGGTGACGGCCTTCTCGATCTGGGTGTGGACGTAGCCCACGCCCTTGTCCACCCGCGACTGGTCCAGGTCGGTCATCACGACGGGCACCTGGAGCCGGCGGGCGAACAGCAGCGCGAGCTGGCTCGCCATCAGGCCGGCGCCGACGATGCCGACCTTGGTGACCGGGCGGGCCAGCCCCTTGTCCGGCGCGCCGGCCGGCCGCTTGGCCCGCCGCTGCACCAGGTCGAACGCGTACAGGCCGCTGCGCAGCTCCTCGGAGAAGACCAGGTCCGCGAGGGCCTCGTCCTCGGCCGCGGTGCCCGCCGCGAAGTCGGCGTCCTTCGCCGTCTCCAGCAGGTCCAGCGCCTTGTACGCGGCCGGAACCGCGCCGTGCAGCCGCTGGTTCAGCGTCTCCCGGGCGAAGTAGAGCACGCCCGCCCACATGTCCCGGTCCACCTCGGGCCGGGTCACGGTGACCTCGCCGCGGACGACACCGGCCGCCCATTCGAGGGACCGCTCCAGGAAGTCGGCCGGCTCCAGCAGGATGTCGGCGATGCCCAGCTCGGCGGCCTGCTTCGGCTTGAGCATCTTGTTCTGCATCAGCGGGTTCTGGATGATCACCTGGGTGGCGGCGGGGATGCCGATCAGGTTCGGCAGCAGCTGGGTGCCGCCCCAGCCGGGCACCAGACCGAGGGACACCTCGGGCAGGGCGAGCGCCGCCGCGCCACCGGAGAGCGTCCGGTAGTGACAGTGCAGCGCCAGCTCCAGGCCACCGCCCATCGCCGCGCCGTTGACGAACGCGAAGGTGGGCACCGTGCTGTCCTTGAGCCGGGCGAAGACCCGATGGCCGAGCCGGCCGATCTCCAGCGCCTGCTCGCGGTCCGCCAGCTGCGGCAGGCCGACGATGTCCGCGCCGACGCAGAAGATGTACGGCTTGCCGGTGACCGCGATGAACGCCGGGTCCGCCGCCAGGGCGGCGGTGATCGCCTCGTCCAGGCTGGTCAGACCGGCCGGGCCGAAGGTGTTGGGCTTGGTGTGGTCGAGGCCGTTGTCGAGGGTGATCAGGGCGGCGGGGCGGTCCAGCCCCGGCACGTTCACCTGGCGCAGCAGCGCCCGGGTGACGACCTCGTTCGGTGCGGCGAGCGTGCTCACTTGTTGCCCTCCGTCCAGTGCGGGTTCTCCCAGATCACGGTGCCGCCCATGCCGATGCCGATGCACATGGCGGTCAGGCCGTAGCGGACCTCGGGGTGCTCGGCGAACTGCCGGGCGAGCTGGGTCATCAGCCGCACACCGGAGGAGGCGAGCGGGTGCCCGATCGCGATGGCGCCGCCCCACTGGTTGACCCGCGGGTCGTCGTCGGCGATGCCGAAGTGGTCGAGGAAGGCGAGCACCTGCACGGCGAACGCCTCGTTCAGCTCGAACAGGCCGATGTCGTCGATGGTGAGGCCGGCGATGCGCAGCGCCTTCTCGGTCGACGGGATCGGGCCGATGCCCATCACCTCGGGCTCGACGCCGACGAAGCCGTACGACACCAGCCGCATGGCGATCGGCAGGCCCAGCTCGCGGGCCGTCTCCTCGGCGGCGATGAGGCTCGCGGTCGCGCCGTCGTTGAGGCCGGCCGCGTTGCCCGCGGTGACCTTGCCGTGCGGGCGGAACGGGGTCTTGAGGGTGGCGAGCTTCTCCATCGAGGTGTCCCGGGGCGCCTCGTCCACCGTGGCCAGACCCCACCCGGTCTCCGGGTCACGCACCGCGACGGGCACCAGGTCGTCCTGGAGCTTGCCGTTGGCGTACGCCTTGGCGGTCTTCTGCTGCGAGGCGAGCGCGAACGCGTCGGTGCGCTCCTTGGTGATGCGCGGGACGCGGTCGTGCAGGTTCTCCGCGGTGGCGCCCATGACCAGCGCGGACGGGTCGACCAGCTTCTCCGCGATGATCCGCGGGTTGGGGTCGACGCCCTCACCCATCGGGTGGCGGCCCATGTGCTCGACGCCGCCGGCGATCGCGATGTCGTACGCGCCCATCGCGATGCCACCGGCCACGGTGGTCACCGCGGTCATCGCGCCCGCGCACATCCGGTCGATCGCGAAGCCGGGAACGGTCTTGGGGAGGCCGGCCAGCAGCGCGGCGGTCCGCCCGATGGTGAGGCCCTGGTCGCCGATCTGCGTGGTGGCGGCGATGGCGACCTCCTCGACCCGCTCCGGCGGCAGCTGCGGGTTGCGGCGCAGCAGCTCACGGATGCAGCGGATCACCAGGTCGTCGGCGCGGGTGTTGGCGTACATGCCACCCGCCTTGCCGAACGGGGTGCGGACGCCGTCGACGAAGACGACATCCCGAACTTCACGGGGCACTTTGAGCCTCCCTCTACCGACCGACGCCGGCCCGGTGCCGCGGTGCGGCACGACGGACCGGACGACGGTCGCCGGCACGGGCGTTTCCCTCGGATGCTACTCGTCAGTAACCAACTGGGACACCACCCCCCGTGTGGCCCACCCCACACCCGGACGGTGCCGTTACTCCGGGGTCGCGGGCGGGGGATCGGTCAGGGCGGTGGCCAGGTCGCTCACCAGCAGGCCGATCTGCCACTCACGGGCGCCGAAGCCCCGCAGCGTCTCGCGTACGGACTCCTCGGTGATCTCCTCCGGCGGCACCCAGGCGAGCCGACGCACCGAGTCCGGCGCGATGAGGTTCTCCGCGGGCAGGCCGTGCTCGCCGGAGACCCGCAGCACCACCTCCCGACACCGGGCCAGCCGGCCGGCGGCCACCGGATCCCGCTCGGCCCACCGGTGCGGCGGGGGCGGGCCCTCGACCACCGGCGTCACCGGCAGCGCGTCGTCCGGCAGCTGCCGCGCGTCGTCCAGCGCCGCCAGCCAGGTGCGGGCCAGCCGCCGCACCGAGCGGCCGCCGAAGCCGGGGAGCGTGAGCAGGGTCTTCTCGTCCTTCGGATCCAGCTCGGCGGCGGCGATGATCGCCGAGTCCGGCAGCACCCGGCCCGGCGCGGCGTCCCGGCGGGCGGCCACCTGGTCCCGGGCGTACCACATCGAGCGGACCCGCGCCTGGGCCCGCGCCCCGCGGACACGGTGGATGCCGGACGTGCGCCGCCACGGCTCCGCGCGCACCCGTGGCGGCCGGGCACCGGCCCGGACCAGCGCGGCGAACTCCTCCGCCGCCCACGCCGACTTGCCCTGTCGGGTCAGCTCCTCGTCGAGGGCGTCCCGCAGGTCGGTGAGCAGCTCCACGTCGAGCGCCGCGTAGGTCAGCCACGACTCGGGCAGCGGACGGGTGGACCAGTCGGCCGCCGAGTGGTGCTTCTCCAGGGTGAACCCGAGCAGCTGCTCGGTCAGTGCGGCGAGGCCCACCCGCTCGAACCCGGCCAGCCGCGCGGCCAGCTCGGTGTCGAACAGGCGGCGTGGACGCAGCCCGACCTCGGCCAGACAGGCCAGGTCCTGGCTGGCGGCGTGCAGCACCCACTCCGCCTCGCCGATCACCTCGTCGAGCGCGGTCAGGTCGGGCAGCGGCAGCGGGTCGATCAGCACCGTGCCGGCGCCGGCGCGGCGCAGCTGCACCAGGTAGGCCCGCTGGCTGTAGCGGTAGCCGGAGGCACGCTCCGCGTCCAGGGCCACCGGGCCGCTGCCGGCGGCGAAACGGGCCACGACCTCGGCGAGCTCGTCCGGTGTGGCCACCGGCTGCGGTGTGCCCTCACGGGGGGCGGTCAGCGGAACAGGGCCGCCGTCGCTCGGGTCGGGCCCCGCGCCCGCCGGCTCCGGCTGAGCCGACGGCGGGTGGTGCGAGTCGATTCCCGTACGGCTTTCGGCGGCCCGACGGCGCAGGGGTGGTTCGTCGGTCACCTGACAACCCTAGTGCGCGGCGGGTGCCCGTGGGAGCAGCCGGTCGGGGTGCGTGTCGACCGGGCGGCCCGCAGGCGCGGTCCGGAGCCGGACACGGAGGCGGAGAGAGGGCGTTCGCGCAGCGGTGACCGCCGGCGGTCAGGCGGCGCCGGCGGGGCGGCGCTCCGGCAGCGCCGTCACCCCGGGCGGCGGCAGGCCGGCCGTCGACGCCAACATGGCGCACCAGGCGAGCAGGTGAGGGGCCAGGTCGTCGTCGACCGGCGTCCACGAGGCGCGGATCTCGACGTCCCCGGCCGTCGGTGGGCCGGCCAGGTCACCGAAGCGGGTCGACATGGTCTGGGTGACCGTTCCGCCGATCGCCCGGTGGCTTGCCTCCTGGGCGTCCAGGGCGTCGGTCAGCCACGTCCAGCCCACCCCGGGCAGCAGCGGGTCGGTGGCCAGGTCGGCCTCCAGCTCGGCCGTCACGTAGGTGACCAGCCGCAGGGTGCCCTGCCACGCCTCGTGTCCCGCCGGATCGTGCAGCAGGATCAGTCGCCCGGTGGCGACCTCGTCCCCGTCACGCAGCACGGCCGCGGAGAGGGCGAAGGAGTAGGGCGCGAGCCGCTGCGGCGCACCGACCTCCTCGAGCACGATCTCGGACCGCGGCGCCGCGGACCGCAGCCCGGCGACCGCGCGGGCGAACGTCTCCGGGAGCGCGATCGGGGGGGCCATGTCGGCAGCCTATGCCGCCTTCCCCGCGACGGTGGCGGCGGCGCGCCGACGGCCGCCGGGCGCGGCGCGTCACAAAGCGGGGCGGGGCCCGTCGGGGCCGGCGTGCGGCGTGGCACGATGGCCGCGATGACCACGGACAGCACGGGCACCGCCGCCCGAGACGGAGAAAACGCCCCCACCGGACCGGGAGACTCGGCCTTCGTCCGAGCGTGCCGGCGGATGCCCGCCCCGCATACCCCGGTCTGGTTCATGCGTCAGGCCGGCCGATCCCTGCCGGAGTACCGGGAGATCCGGGCCAACGTGGCGATGCTGGAGTCCTGCCGCCGTCCGGAGCTGGTCACCGAGATCACCCTCCAGCCGGTGCGCCGCCACGGCGTCGACGCGGCCATCCTGTTCAGCGACATCGTGGTGCCGGTCGCCGCCGCCGGGGTGGACCTGGACATCGTGCCGGGCACCGGGCCGGTGGTGGCCGAGCCGGTGCGCACCGCGGCGGACGTCGAGCGGATCCGCCCGATCGGCCGCGACGACGTCGCGTACGTGGACGAGGCGGTGCGGATGCTCGTCGCCGAGCTGGGCGCCACCCCGCTGATCGGCTTCGCCGGGGCGCCCTTCACCCTGGCCAGCTACCTCGTCGAGGGCGGCCCGTCGCGTACCCACGCGAAGACCAAGGCGCTCATGTACGGCGACCCCGACCTGTGGCACGCCCTCTGCTCCCGGCTGGCCGAGGTCACGCTGGCCTTCCTCCGCGTCCAGGTGGCGGCCGGGGTCTCCGCCGTGCAGCTGTTCGACTCGTGGGCCGGCGCGCTCTCCCAGGCCGACTACCGCCGCTACGTGCTGCCCCACTCCACGGCCGTGCTCACCGGGCTGGCCGACGCGGGCGTGCCCCGGATCCACTTCGGGGTCGGCACCGCCGAGCTGCTCGAGGCGATGGGCGAGGCCGGCGCGGACGTCGTCGGCGTCGACTGGCGTACGCCGCTGGACGTCGCCACCCGCCGGATCGGCCCGGAGCGGGCCGTGCAGGGCAACCTCGACCCGGCCGTCCTGCTCGCCGACTGGCCGGTGGTCGAGGCCGAGGTGCGCCGGGTACTCGCGGAGGGCCGGGCCGCGCCCGGGCACGTCTTCAACCTTGGCCACGGTGTGCTGCCGGAGACCGACCCCGACGTCCTGACCCGGGTGGTCGCGTTGGTGCACGAGCTGACCGCCACCCCGGCCGACCGGAGCTGAGCGACATGTGGCCGTGGCGGGTGGCGGTGGTCGGCGGCGGGATCGCCGGGCTGGCCGCCGCGGTCCGGTTGCGCGACCGGGCGCCCGCCGGCACCGAGATCACGGTGTACGAGCAGTCCGGCGCGCTCGGCGGCAAGCTGCGCACCGGCGAGCTGGCCGGTGGGCCGGTCGAGTTCGGTGCCGAGTCGTTCCTGATGCGGGACCCGGCCGGCGGTGACTCCGCCGTCGTCGCCCTGGTCCGCCGGCTCGGGCTGGCCGACCGCATCGTCCACCCCACCGTCGGGCAGGCCGCGCTCGCCGTCGACGGCGCGCTGCGCCCGATCCCCGGCGGGACCCTGGTCGGCGTACCCGGGGACTTGTCGCGGGTGAGCACGGTCGCCACGCCGGCCGCGGACGCCGACCGCGACGCCGGCCGCCCGCTGCTCGGCCCGGACGAGGACGTGGCCGTCGGTGCCCTGGTGCGGTCCCGGTTCGGCGACGAGGTGGTCGACCGGCTGGTCGACCCGATGCTCGGCGGCGTGTACGCGGGCCGGGCCGACGACCTCTCGCTGGCCACGACGATGCCGGCGCTGGCCCGTACGGCCCGGGTGGAGCACACCCTGGTCGGTGCCGTCCGCGCGGCGCAGGCCGCCGCGCCGCGCGCCCCCGGCGCCCCGGTGTTCGGCACCCTCGCCGGCGGGCTCGGCACCCTGATCGAGGCGGCGGCGCGGCACAGCGGCGCGACGATCCGCACCGACGCGGCGGTCCGCGAGCTGCGCCCGACGCCGACCGGTTGGCGGCTCACCGTCGGCCCGACCCGCGACGAGGAGCACGTCGAGGTCGACGCGGTGGTGCTCGCCGTGCCGGCCCGCCCGGCCGCCCGGCTGCTCACCGGCCCGGCACCGGAGCTGGCCGGCACCGTCGGCGGGCTGGACTACGCCAGCGTCGCCCTGGTCACCCTGGCGCTGCCGGAGCCGAAGCTGCCGGAGCTCTCGGGCTTCCTGGTGCCCGGCACCGAGGGCCTGCTGGTCAAGGCGTCCACGTTCTTCACCACGAAGTGGGGGCACCAGCGTCGGCCCGACGGCCTGGCCCTGGTGCGGGCCTCCGTCGGCCGGTACGGCGAGGAGGCGTCCCTGCAACGCTCCGACGAGGATCTTGCCGCGACCGTGCACCGGGAGCTGTCGGCGGTGCTCGGCGTCCCACTGCCCGCGCCGGTGGACGGGCACGTGCAACGGTGGGGCGGGGCGCTGCCCCAGTACACCCCCGGGCACGGCGACCGGGTGGTCCGGGTCCGGGCCGCGCTGCGGGCGAGCCATCCGACGCTGGCCCTGGCCGGTGCCGGCTACGACGGGGTCGGCATCCCGGTCTGCGTCCGTTCGGGTGAGACGGCGGCCGACGAGATCATCACTGCACTGGGAGGATCGGGGAGATGACCGAGCAGACCAACGCGGCCCGGCTGCGGGAGCTGAACGAGACCATCCGCTACACCATGTGGTCGGTGTTCCGGGCCACCAACCCGCTGCCGTCGCTGCGGGACAACGTCACCGCCGAGGTGCAGGCGCTCTTCGACGAGCTGGCCGGCAAGGACGTGGTGGTCCGCGGCACGTACGACGTCTCCGGCCTGCGCGCCGACGCCGACCTGATGATCTGGTGGCACTCGTCCTCCAGCGACGCGCTGCAGGACGCCTACCTGCGGTTCCGCCGCACCACGCTCGGCCGCGCGATGGCCCCGGTCTGGTCGCAGATGGCCCTGCACCGGCCGGCGGAGTTCAACAAGAGCCACATCCCGGCCTTCCTGGCCGGCGAGAAGGCGCGCCACTACCTCTGCGTCTACCCGTTCGTCCGCTCCTACGAGTGGTACCTGCTGCCCGACGCCGAGCGCCGCGAGATGCTCGCCGAGCACGGCCGGCTGGCGCGGGGCTACCCGGACGTGCGGGCCAACACGGTGGCGTCGTTCGCGCTCGGCGACTACGAGTGGATGCTCGCCTTCGAGGCGGACGAGCTGCACCGCATCGTGGACCTGATGCGTGACCTGCGCGCCTCGGGGGCGCGGCGGCACGTCCGGGAGGAGATCCCGTTCTACACCGGCCGCCGCCGCTCGATCGGCGAGATCGTCAGCTGCCTGGTCTGACGGTGGTGCGGCGGGGCCGCCCCGCGACGGGTTCGTGATCTCTCCGCGGGCTTTCCCTGGTGTGCGCGGACGCGGGGGGGGGGGGCCCCCCCCCGCGGGCGGCCCCCCCCCCCCCCCCCCCCCCCCCCCCCCCCGCCCGCCCCCCCCCCCAGACCAGGGGGCGGGGGGCAGCCCGGCCCCCCGGTGAAA